>JBEKMW010000077.1:0-23230 GCA_049523455.1 Verrucomicrobiota bacterium
AGGAACGTACCAGCTCACCGAATTCAGTTCCAGTTACGAATGGGATTACATGTACCAAACCGATCTTCCCAAGTCGTTTAATCAGTTCAATCTCCCCAAGCTTTCCTGGCCGCCGCACTGATTATTGATTGAACTCTACGAGTTGACAACGCTCCGGGCGGCGCGCCGGGCGGTTCGGGCGCCCCTTGAATGGATACTGTGTGAAGAATGGAAATACATTTGTCAAAAACGACAATGGACACCCTCACGGACGATGGGGTAAAAAGAGTGAAGCAAGATCCATCGAATTAAAAGCAATTTGCAGCATTAACACGCAATCCAATTAAAAACGTATGAAAAAATCCCTCAATAAATACTGGCTCGGACCCGGACTGGCCTCGTTGCTCCTCACCGCTGGCAGCGGGCTTTATGCCCAAAGTTACACAAATGACGATTACGCCGTTCAGTTTTTGGGCAATGTGAGCGATCCTGTGACCACCACCGCCGGCGTGTGGCCGACTGCGGCGTGGAATCATATTGCCAACACAACTTTTACCACCGGCAGCATTACGAGCATCAGTGGTTCGCAAACGGCGACCCTGACCTTGTCCGGCCCGGGTTGCAACCGGGGGTGGAGTGACATCGGCGGGAACGGGGGAGACTCATCGTTGAACAACGGTTATATAGATTGCGGTTGGACCAGTTCCGCACAGTATGCCATCGTTACCGTCAGCGGGTTGGCCCCCAACCAACTGTTTAATGTTTATCTGTATGCGTTTGGAAATGCAACCATGCCGCAGGAGAATTCGGTGTGGCTTGGAGCTTATGCCGTGAACCAGGTGACCAATTGGGTCGCGCTGCTTGGCCAAACCGCCGGCTCACCACCCTTGATGGCTAATGGAGCTGCTCCCCCTGCTTCTGAGCCCTGGACAGTCACCGGGTATGTGGCGTGCACCAATTTCGGTTATAATTTTAATACCGGGGTTCCCAACGCCTCACAATTCGGGGATTATCTTCTATTTTCAAATATTCCAGCGACCAGCGGCCAGATTGTGATTGTAGTTGATGCTGATGGCTTGGTTGGCCGTTCGCCACTCAACGGTTTTGAGCTTATTGCCCAAGCCGCGGCGCCTTATAACGAGCCGGCCCCAACGAACGTGGTGGCGACGGGGATGACGGGTGCGATAAAAGTGACCTGGAAGGATGCCTCGAGCGGCGACGCAACGAACTATATCGTCTCGCGCTCAACGACGACCGGCACCGGATACATCGCCATTGCCACCAATATCGGCAACGCTTCGACCAGTTACACCGATTCCAACGTGACCCCCTATGTTACGTATTATTACGTGGTGCAGGCAAAGGGTCAAGGCACGAGCCTCATTTCGGCACAAGCCAGCGCTGCCGCGGTGGGATTGCAAGTGGCCCCGACGGGTTTGGCGGCGTCGTCACTCAATGGCGCGGCGGGGTTGGTCTGGTATCCCTCGGTGAGCGCGTCCGGCTATCAAGTCCTGCGTGCGACGAGCAATCCCGGCAACCAAGCCAGCTACTCCGTCATTGGCAGTCCGACTATGTCCATTTACACGAATACCGGTCTGGCCAACGGGACGACCTACTATTATGAGGTCATTGCGGTGAACAGCTTTGGCAACAGCCCCGCTTCGGCGTACGTGAGCGCGACGCCGGGGGTTCCCAACGCCGGCATTTCCCTGCATGATGGCGGGGTGTTTTCGACAGATTTGGTTCTCAGTGCCACAAACATCAACATGAATTTCTCGGTTACGCCGGGCGCCAACACCTTGGTGGCTGCGTTGTTGGACCACAACGCGAACGATACCGTGAACGGGTCGCCCTCGTTCATCATCTGGAGCAACGCCACCCTGGGAACCACGCAGATTCTCACCCGGGCGGTCTCGCAGAATCAAGAAAATTACACTTATGAGGATTGCGACCTCTTTTACCTGTGGAATCCGTCGCCGGGCGCGGGTGTGCTTTCCGCCACGGATACCTTCAACAGCGGATCAACGTCGGACTGCCTGCTCCTGCAAGTCTATTCCCTGAGCGGCGTTGACACGACGAACTTCAATGGCGGGGTTCCTTACACAGCGAGCGTCGGCGAGAATGAAGCCGCAAGTCTTCAGGTTACCACCCCGGGCAACACGGTGAACGGCTCGTTGGCGGCGGTGATGAGCGTCAATTACGAAGGCGGTGGCGGGAACTTCGACACCAACACGGCCAGCAGCGGCACGCCCTATGACTTTAACTTCCAGGTCAACGGGAACCAGAATAACCTGGGCTATATCGCCAATCTCTTCCCCGGCGAGAGCACCATCACGGCAACGTTCTCGGGCACCGAGCATAGCGCGCTGGCGGTGGAGGTCTTCGCGCCGCTTACCGGCGTTGGCACGCCCGCTCCGATCAACGTGGTGGCGACGGGGCATGAGAACCAAGTGGTGGTGTCATGGCAGGATGCCTCGGGAGGCGCTGCGACCAGCTACACGCTCTATCGCTCGACCAACGGCGCGGGCTTTAGCTCGCTGGCCACCCTTAATGGCAACGCTTCGACCAATTACACCGACAGCGCGGTGACCGAGTGGACCACGTATTATTATGTGGTGACAGCCACGGGTCCCAACGGCACCAGCTTGTTTTCGACACCGGCGGCCAGCGCGACACCGTCGGGCCCGCCCGGGCCAACCACGGGGGTGACGGCGACCAACGGTGTTTACTCAGTGCTGTTGAGCTGGAACGGTCTGGGCGCGACCAACTTCAACGTGTGGCGCGCGACCAACACTGCCACAACCTTTGGCTTGGTGGCCAATGTGAACGGAAATGCTTATACGAACCCCGGCACCGAAGGGACGCTGTATTACTATGAGATTCAGCCCGTCAACTTCTTCGCCACGGGCAGCGTATCGAGCGTGGTCAGCGGCGTCCCGTACGTGACCATGTTCACCAACTGGATCAGCATCCCCGTTGACAACACCTGCACCAACGGATGGCTGTCCGGCCCTGGCGTCGCAGATGGGCAGTATTTTGCCGGTTCCCCGCCGGTCCCGCCCCCGCCCTCACAGGGTTACCTGGTCCTGGACGCCTACTTTGGCCCCGGTGCCCTCAATGACTTCAATGGCCTTCACACCAATCTGCCGTCCCTGAATCTTAGCACCTATACCGAGATGCAGTTGGACATCCAACCGATAGGGTTTGACAATGCCTTTTCTCCTGAAATCCAGGCGATACAGCTCTCGCTCGTTTGCGGCGGGACCAGCTATCAGTTTTATAATGCGCCGGGCACGGCTGCGAATAACTTTGATGGCATGACCCCGCAGGGGAATATTGTCATGACCGAGGCGGCGGAACCATCTTCAGCCAACTATCATTACGCCTGTCCCATGAACAGCCTCACCAATGCCAACACCAAAGCGGTCACCTCGTTGCAGCTCGCCATACTTGACTCTCTGAACACGGCAACATCCAACGAGATGGACGTTGGCTTTGCCAACATCGAGTTCGACGGGGCTGCTGGCTACCTGCCCGTATATACGGTGCCGGCCAATCCAGGAGTTGCTCATGGCGCCCCCAGCGTGACGCTGACGGGCACCGTGGGCGCCACAGTGCCCGCGGTAGTCGGCGTTCCCTTCTATCTGGTCCAGGGCACGCCGGTGAACGTAACCGTCGCTGGTGGCACCACGCAAAGCACCACCATTTCCGATTCGACGGGTGACTTCAGTATTGTTTACACCCTGCCGGCTTTGGCGAATGGGAATTATCAGATTACGTACACCACCCCGTCCGACAATGTGACCTTTGTGGCCGGAACGAATAATGCCACTCAGCTTACGGTGGGTGTCAGCCCGGTGCCACCGCCTGTCATTCCTGCGGTCAAGCTGAATGCTGCCGGCAACGCCTTGCTGGTGACGCCGGGAGGCGCCACGTCATCCGGACATACGTACTATCTGTTGCAGACGACCAACCTGAACCCGCCGGTGGTGTGGACGACCAATACCTCGTTCGCCGGGACGGGCGCCCCGGTCACCAACTCAGTGCCGATCAATTCGGCCAAGGATATGTACCTGAAGTATCAGGTGAATTAAACGCGGCAACAGTCTGATTCAAGTTTGGAGGGTGCTGAAAGTTCGGCACCCTCCAAATGTTTAAGCCGCCTCTACCTGTTCCATCGCACCGTCGCCGACTGCAACTGGCTTGAGCTCCCGCCGATGCGGATGATGAATTCACCGGGTTCCCAAGTGTAGTCCAGTTGGTTGTTATAGAATTTCAAATCGTCGGTGGTGATGCGAAACGTCACCTCCTTGGTTTGACCCGGCAGCAGGGAGACTTTTTGAAATCCCTTCAAATCCTCCACGCTACGCGCCACGCTGGCTGCCGGCTGGCTAAGGTAGAGTTGCACGGTCTCCCCGCCCTCGCGCCGGCCCGTATTGGTCACGTCCACCGAAGCCAGCAGCGCGGCGTTGCCGGTGAGGTTGGTCTGGCTCAGCCGGATGTCGCTGTACGAGAACTCGGTGTAGCTCAGGCCGAAGCCGAACGGATAGAGCGGGCTGTTCGGCATGTCCAGGTAACGGGAGAGCCATTTGTTCGCGGAATTGCCCTGGTAAGGGAACCCGGTGTTTTCGTGGTTGTAGTAAAGGGGAATTTGGCCGACGTCGCGCGGGAAGGTGGTCGTCAGTTTGCCCGACGGGTTGTAATTGCCGAACAAGACGTCGGCGATGGCGTCGCCCGTTTCGGTGCCGGCGAACCAGGTTTCCAGAATCGCGCCGCAATGCGCGGCTTCCCAGACGAGGGTCAGGGGCCGCCCGTTCATCAAGACCAGGGCGACCGGTTTGCCGGTCTTCACGAGCGCCTGCAACAGGTCTTCTTGGCAATGCGGCAGGCCGATTTGGCTGCGGCTCGAGGCCTCGCCGGACATGCTCGAGGTTTCTCCCAGCACCGCCACGACTACGTCCGCGCGTTTGGCCACCGCCACCGCCTCCTCCAGCATCCTCTGCGGGGAGCGGCCATCCACGGGCACATAATCACCGAAGCCCCTGAGCGTGGCCACTAGCGCGGAATCGTCAGTGAGGTTCGCCCCCTTCGCGCGCAGGACCGTCACAGCGGAGCCAACCACGTTGCTGAAGCCCGCCTCAACGGTGACATTGTACCGACGCTCGCCTGCGCCTTGGCAGCATCCCAGCAAATCATACTGGTCGTCCGCCAGCGGACCGATCAGCGCGATAACCCCGGATTTCTTCAAAGGCAGAAGGCGGTCGTCGTCTTTGAGCAATACCAACGACTGCTCGGCGAGTTGGCGCGCGAAATGCCGGTTTTCCGGGGTGAATATTTCCCGACGGGCTCGTTCCTCGCTGCAACCGTGGTATGGGTCGGCAAACAGGCCAAGCTTGTATTTTGCCTCAAGGATCCGTCGGCAGGCCTCATTGATCATCGGTTCGGCAACTTTTCCCGACGCGACCAACCCCGGCAGGTGCTTGGAATAAATTCTGTCCCCCATGTCCGAGTCCACGCCCGCCTTTAGCGCCAAGGCTGCCGCCGTTGACAAATCACCCAAACCCCAGGCGGTCAAGCTGTTCATGGCACTGGAATCGGTGACGACGAAGCCCTTGAAGCCCCATTGGTTGCGCAGGACCTCGGTCAGCAGCCAGTGATTAGCCGTGGACGGCACGCCGTTGATGTCGTTGAAGGAGGACATCACACTGCCCACTCCGGCGTCCACCGCCGCCTGGTATGGGGGCAGGTAATACTGGTACATCCGGCGCGGGCTCATATCCACCGCGTTGTATTCGCGGCCCGCCTCGACGGCACCGTAGAGGGCAAAATGTTTCACGCAGGCCAACAGTGCGTTGCTTCGGCTCAGGTCGTCGCCCTGGAAGCCGCGCACCATCGCCCGGGCCATTTGCGCGCCCATATAGGCATCTTCGCCGGCCCCTTCGGAGATCCTCCCCCAGCGCGGGTCGCGGCAAATGTCCACCATGGGGCCGAAAGTCCAGTTGACACCGGCGGCGGTGGCCTCGGTGGCGGCCAGGCGCGCGCTTTGCTCAATGACCGCCGGGTCCCAAGTGCAGGAAAGGGCCAGCGGAATCGGAAAAATCGTCTTGAAACCATGGATGACATCGAATCCAAACAGCAGCGGGATGCCCAGGCGGCTATGGTCCACCGCCGCCGATTGGAGTTTGCGTACCCCAGTGGGGTTGGCTTCGTTGAAAATCCCGCCCACTTGGCCGAGCTGAATCTGCGCTTGCACAGTCGGGCCGCTCCGCCGCTCATTGGGGTTCAACAGATTTAATTGTCCGATTTTTTCCTCCAGTGTCATGCGGCTCATCAACCCGTCAATGAAGGCGTTCATTTTGGCGTCGTCGGCCGGCGATTGGGCCTGAAGGCAGGCCGAGGTGAGAACTCCGAGCAAGGTTACGAACGGCTTGAATTTTTCCATGTCTCGTTCTGGTTCGTTTACAGGTGGCGAAAACTCTTGCATGGATGGCCAGTCTTTGTCAATCCCCCCTCCATCCCAGATCCTTCCCCACCCCCGGCACGTCTGAGTGTTTGTGAAAATAGGTAATTATTTTGCTCAAAACGACAATAGACTCCGTCACGGGCGATGGGCTAACCTCCATGAAGCGATAACCAATTCGCAACACTAAAGCAACGCAAATAAAACCTGACTAAATATATCCATGAAAACATCCCTAAACAAACACTGGCTCGCAGCCGGGCTGGTATCTTTGACCCTCATCACCAGCGGCAGCCTTTATGCCCAGGATTATGGCATTCATTTTTTGGGCGGAACCACCGACCCTGTGACCGGCAGTGCCGGCGTGGTGCCGATATCGGGCTGGAATAATTTTGACAACGTGGATCTCACCTCCGGCACCATTACGAGCAGCGGCGGTTCACAAACTGCGAGCATGACATTGTCCGGCGTGGGTGCGAACCGAGGGTGGAATAACGGCACCGGGAATGGAGGAGACACATCGTTGAACGACGGTTATATAGATTGCGGTTGGACCAGTTCCGCACAGAATGCCATCGTTACCATCAGCGGATTGTCCAGCGGGCAAGTATTCACTGTCTATCTGTATGCTTTTGGAAATTCCGTCCAGCCGCAGCAAGGTTCAGTATGGCTTAATGATTATACTGTGAACGGGGTGGACCAGTGGGTTGGGCTTCTTGGGGTCACCGCAAGCAATCCTGGATTGGCCAATTCTGGAACTGTGCCTTACGGGCCTTGGAGCTCATTCGGCTATGTGTTGGCAACGCCATTCTCGTCGAATTTTAATACCGGACTTCCCAGCGCCTCGGATTTCGGAGATTATCTCGAATTTACAGGTGTTGCGGCAACCGGCGGCCAGATTGTGATTGCAGATGATAATGATGGCAAGGCGGGTCGCTCAGCACTCGACGGTATTGAGCTGGTGTCTGCCTCTCCGGTACCGGAACCATCCGTCATGGCTCTTGCCGGGCTGGGCGTCAGCCTGCTTTTCGTCATTCGCCGCCGGCTGGTGCGAGCCTGATGCGATATCCGTTCCCAAACTGCAATCCATTCCAAACTGATTGATCTCACGCTGATAGAAATGCAGGTCGGTACTGCATTTCTATCAGCGCTGTTTATAAAGCTTTAATATGATTTCTGCTTCAAATGGCTGGCATAAATGCAGATGGCGCGTTGACAAAAGGTTTACAGGCTAAAGTCGGAAGTCACAATGAAAAATCGAATAACCAATAAATGGATTGCCGGCGCCGTGTTGCTGCTTGGGATGCTTCTCGCGCCATCTGCCGTTACCGTCGCACAAAACACGTTGGGCTTGACCTCCTACTCGAACACCCAGTTGCAGTTTTTTGTGTACGGACCGACCAATTGCAATTGTGTCATTCAAGTTAATACAAATTTAACCACGACCACGTGGACATCCATCTTGACCAATGCCGTGCCATGCACTTTTACGGACACCGTTTCCCCATACTTTCCGACGCGTTTCTATCGCGCGCTCTATCTTCCCAAGGCGCCCTACTACGCTGTTCATTTTTTGGGCAACGCCGCCAGCGACCCCGTGACCGGTTCCGCCGGCGCGGTGCCGCTCTCAGGGTGGAATAATATTGCCAACGAAACTTTTACGACCGGCAGCATTACGAGCTGCGATGGTTCGCAAACGGCGACCTTGACATTGTCCGGCCCGGGTGCGTCCAGAGGGTGGAGTGACGCCGCCGGGAACGGGGGAGACTCATCGTTGAATGACGGTTATATTGATGCTGGTTGGACCAGCTCCGCACAGTATGCCATCGTTACAGTCAGCGGGTTGCCCAACGGACAATGGTATAATGTTTATCTGTATGCGTTTGGAAATCCAATCATGCCGCAGGAGAATTCGGTGTGGCTGGGAGCGTATGCCGTGAACCAGGCGACCAATTGGGTCGCGCTGCTTGGCGCAACCGCCGGCACACCACCATTGATGGCGAATGGAGCTGCACCTCCTATCGCCCAGCCTTGGACAGACACCGGGTATGTGTTGTGCACCAATTTCGGTTATAATTTTAATACCGGCGTTCCCAGCGCCGCCAATTTCGGAGATTATCTTGTATTTACAAATATTGCGGCAACCAATGGCGAGATTGCGATTTTAGATGATGCTGATGGGCTGGCGGGTCGTGTGCCGCTCAATGGGTTTGAGTTGGTGGCTGTTTCTGGCGGCAATGGCGCGAGTGGGGGTGGTGGCGGAAGTGGCGGCGGTGGCGGCGGTGGCAGCGGTGGGGGCACTGGCAATGGCGTTACGAATCTTGCCTACGGCGTGCAGTTTTTGGGTAGCGCGAACGATCCGGTGACCGGTTATGCCGGCGTGGTGCCGATCAACGGCTGGAATAGTATCGCCAACGGGAGCATTGCCTCCGGCTCCCCGGTCTATATTACATGCAGCGATGGTTCGCAACTGGCTACCCTGACTCTGTCCGGTCCGGGAGTGAATGAGTCATGGAACTCGGGAACCACCGGCAACGGCGGCGACAGCTCGTTGAACGATGGTTATATAGACAACGGCTGGTTTGATTTTCTGGCGCAAACCACCATGACGGTGAGCGGATTGACCGCCGGAGAGGCGTATAATCTCTATATCTATTGTTTTGGAGCCTGTTGCATGCCGAATGGTTCCGGCAACTACGTTCCGGGTTATGCCGTAAACGGGACGAGCTATTGGGCTCCGACCATGGGCAGCGGCTGCTCGGGATATTACTCAGCGGGTCCGGGCCTTGCTATCGGTAGTTGGTCTCAAGTCGGATACGTGAAGGCGACCACCTTTGGTGCGAATTTTGCCACCGAGGTTCCGAATTCGAGCGATTACGGGGATTACGTTCTGGTTCAAAATGTTGTCGCCACCAATGGCGTGATTACGATTGAAACGGACCCGGATACACTGGACGCTCGTTGCCCCATCAATGGCTTTGAGTTGGTGCCCGTCAGCGTCAGCAGCAGCACAAACGTGACGCCCCAATTTTCGGGGTTGTCCAGTCGCACGACGGCGTATGGCACTTACAACGTGTTATTGTCGGGCCGCGTGAATTCCGGCAGCAGCTATTTGCCCCAGGGCTCGGTGGTCACCGCCACCGTCAACGGGAACCAGCAACAGACCAGCATTAGCGATTCGACCGGCGATTTCAGCCTGGGTTACAACACGTCGGGCATACCGGCCAGCGGCACTCCCTATACGGTTGCCTATACGTCGGACTACCTGCCTGGCTTCAATGGCGCCACCAACACGACCACGACGATGACGATCAATCCGTTGCCGGTGGTTTTGAGCGGCACCATGGCTTCCAGCGGTTCGACGACGGTGCCAGCGTCCGACCTGTACCCGGCGAACCTGATTGGGAGCGACAATTTGACGCTGTCGGGCAGCGTAACGGTGGGCAGCGCCAGCGTGGGCGCCGAAACGGTCAACTCGGTGAGCGGACTGAGCTTGGGCGGCACGTCGGCGGCGAATTACACGCTGACGGGAGCCAGCGGTTCGGTGACGATCACGTCAACGGGCAGTTACACGAACTTTGCGGCCATTCCTTTCCTCCGCACGGCTTCAGCGACGGAACTGGTGGTGTATTACCACGACACTACTTGGACCGGTCCGGTGTGGGACCAGGTTTACTCGACCAACAAGTACGTGGTCGGCAATCCGTCGTCCTGGACGCTCAACGGCACGCCGGCGACGTCGGTGTATGAATTTGTGACCGAGGGGAATCAGGGTTCGGACTATCACTTCTACGTGCACGTGCCGCCGCTGACAAACGGCATGTCCTACACTTTGTCCACGCCGTACGGGGGCACGAACTTTGTCTTTAACGATCACCAAATGCTCTGCGAATCCATCAAGGTCAATCAAAACGGCTACAGCGCCCTGTCGCAGACGCGCTACGCCAACTTTGCCATCTGGCTTGGGACGGGCGGGTCGCAACCGATTAGCGGGCCTTTGCCCACCTACAGCGTGTTTAACCAGACCAACGGGCAACTAGTCACTTGGGGTACGCTGCAACCGGGGGCGAACTTCGCGCAACCGGACAGTTCCTCGGGCGATTATGTCTATCGTATTAACCTGTCGTCGGTGCCGCCGGGCGGGCCTTACCAGATTGCGGTCACGGGGTATGGCTGTTCATATCCCTTTGGGGTGGGCGGGAGTTTCTCCAGCCGCCTGGCGTATGTGGCGTTCCGGGGCTTGTATTATCAGCGGTGCGGCTGCGCGATTGTCCAGCCGTATGCCTGGGCCAATATTCGCCCGACCCCATGTCACACCAATATCTACGACGATGAGTACGCGAATAGCGCTGTGGAGATCACTGTGAACACAAACGTCCCCACCATTGACGTTCACGGCGGTTATCACGATGCGTCCGATGCGCAGAGGAACGCCTACGCCATGGAAGTGCCGGCGATATTGATGACGATGTATGAGGCGTTTCCTCAATGCTTCACCAGCAATCAATTCAACATCCCGGTGACCTTCGATGCGGCTTACAATGCCACCGGGTCGAGCAACGGGATCCCGGACATTCTCAACGAGGCCAACTGGGGATTGATGTGTTATACCAACTTGCAGAATGGTCCGGATCATCCGTTTGGCCAGGTTCCCTTCGGCACACATTCCTCCAATGAGCCGCCTTGGGGGGGCAATTTTGATGAGGACAGCCAGGAATTGCCCTATGCCACGTTGACGAACCAATATTATACCAGCGGCATGGGGTCCGGGGACTTCATGTATTTTGCCCGGCTGATCCAACCTTATAATGCCACACTGAGCGCCGCTTATGAGGCGCATGGCATCGCGGCTTACAACGCTGCCGCGGGGACCCAGACGCCGGAGGAAAAACTCTACTATGCGATCCAATATTATTTGCTGGCCGGGGACATTACGTCCAGCAATTACATAGAATCCAGCTACACCACGGCCGCCGGTTTCCCCGGCACTTATAATGATGAGGCCGGTGGGTACATCACTGACGGCGGCAACATCTGGATGGCGCCCTTCTTTGCGTCGTACGTTTTGGCGACGAACCGGTACACCGACCCGAACGTGGTGGCGTATTTCAAGTCGCTCATCCAGCAGGCGGCCGACACGGAGGTGGGCTACGTTACCAACGATGCCTACCCCAATGGCTGGCCAGCGGACATCAATCCCTATGTGAGCAAGAACTATTTTTCCGGATGCTTCACCTCACAAGGCGAGTATGCGTATCCGTGTTTGCTGCAGTGGCGCCTGACGGGGACACAGAAGTACATTGACGCAGCCAGCCAGCTCATGGATTACGACCAGGGCCTGAATCCCCTGGGCAAGTGCTTTTTGACGGGCGTGGGCTTTAACCGGGTGTATAATCCGGAGCAGCGGGAATCGGTCTATGCTGAGGAGCAGGGAATGGGCGGTCCGGAACCCGGGATTACCGTTTATGGTCCAGGCGTAACGCAAACCGAGGCTGGGTACGGGCCGGGAAATCCGGCGTGGAATGCTCCGCAGATACCGAATGCCAACAATCTGGCGCGCGAACGCGTGTATGTGGATGATTTGGGGAACTACGAGTGGAATGAGTTTACCGATTATCAATGTGAGTCCTGGCCGGCGGCCATTTACGAGGTGCTGTCGCAAGGCGGCGTATGGAGTCCCGCCAATGGCGAACCGTTCATCGTTCCCCAAACGACGAACCAGGTTTATTAGTGCCATATTTATAAGCCTGGAACCTGACAGTTGGCCGTTTCCGCACGCCTGCTGTCTGGTTGAGAATGACGAAAACCGATAGCACTGCGGAAAGAACTGAATACATGACACATGAAAACGGCAATCTGCAATAGCGTAATGTCTGGCTTGGTCGGTCTGGGCCTTTTGTGGTGCGGCCGGGCCGCCAATGGCTCTACGGGCGCTGAATACGGCGTTCAATTTCTGGGGAACACCACCGACCCCGTAACCACCACCGCCGGCGTGGTGCCGCTCTCGGGGTGGAATACTATTGCCAACGAAACTTTTACCACCGGCACTATTACCAACAGCGATGGTTCGCAAACGGCGACCCTGGCATTGTCCGGCCCTGGCGCGAGCAGAGGGTGGGGTGACCCTCCTAACGGGAACGGGGGAGACTCATCGTTGAACGACGGGTATATCGATGCTGGTTGGACCAGTTCCGCACAGTATGCTATCGTTACAGTTAGCGGATTACCCAACGGACAATTGTTTGATGTTTATCTGTATGCGTTTGGAAATCCAATCATGCCGCAGCAGAATTCGGTGTGGCTGGCAGCTTATGCCGTGAACCAGGTGACCAATTGGGTTGCGCTTCTTGGCGAAACCGCCGGCTCACCACCATTGATGGCTAATGGAGCTGCTCCTCCGGTCGCTCAACCTTGGACAGACACCGGGTATGTGTTGTGTACCAATTTCGGTCATAATTTTAATACCGGGGTTCCTAATGCCTCACAATTCGGAGATTATCTTCTGTATACAAATGTGTTGGCAACCAATGGCCAGATTGTGATGTTAGTTGATGCTGATGGCTTGGTTGGTCGCTCGCCACTCAATGGGTTTGAGTTGCTGCCTGTTTCTGGCAGCGGCAACACGAACGTGGTCACGCCCCAATTTTCAAACCTGGGCAACCAGACCATCACCTATGGCACGGCCAACGTGGTCTTGACCGGCACCGTCGGCACCAGCACCAACTCACTGCTCAATGGCACGTCGGTCAGCGCGTCGGTGGATGGCATCACCCAATCGGGGCGCGTCTATGACTCGTCGGGCGATTTTAGCATTAGTTACGACGCGGTGGGGATACCAGCCAGCGCGACACCCTATCCCGTCACCTATACGTCGGGCGCTGCCATCGGATTCAACTCGGCGACCAATACGAGCACGACGATGACGGTCAATCCGTTGCCGGTGGTGTTGGGTGGATTCATGACCTATGGCGCAACCAGTACGACCGCCGTGCCGGCATCGGACCTCTCGGTGGTGAACCTGGTGGACAATGACAACTTGACGCTCTCGGGCAGCGTGACGATTGCCAGCACCAATGTGGGCGTGCAGGCCATCACTTCATTCAGCGGGTTGACCTTGGGCGGCACGGCCGCGGCCAGTTACACCCTCACCGGGGCCAGCGGCACGGTGACGATCACGAGCCTCACCTCTCAGACGAACTTTGGCATCACCGAAATCCGCACCGCTTCGCCGACCGAGTTGGTGGCCTATTATGTCTTCACCAACGTCAGCGGCCCGGTCTGGGGCGCGGTGTATCCGACGAACCTGGTGACCACCAGCCAGCCGTCCAAGTGGACGCTCAACGGCACGCCGGTGCAGGCCATCAGCGGCGAATTTGTGACGGAAGCCGACGCGGTGGAATACCACATCTATCTGCAAGTGCCGCAGTTGGTCAACGGCACATCCTGCACACTGGTGACGCCTTATTCCACCAACAGCTTTGTCTTCCAGGACTCGCAAATATTATGTGAATCCATCAAGGTCAATCAAAACGGCTACAGCGCCCTGTCCACGGCGCGCTACGCCAATTTTGGCATCTGGCTGGGCACCGGCGGAGCCCAACCGATCAGTGGGCCACTGCCCAACTACACCGTGATTAACGAGTTCACCGGCCAGGAGATCGCTTCCGGTACGTTAGCCGCCTTCACCCCAGGCCAGGTGGACACGTCCTCAGGTGACTATGTCTATCGCATTGACCTGTCCGGGGTGCCGGCCGGCGGACCCTACCGGATTGTGGTGAGCGGCTACGGTTGTTCGTATCCGTTTGGTGTAGGCGGAGACTTTGCACGCCGCCTGGCTTACGTGGCGTTCCGTGGTTTGTATTATCAACGCTGCGGTTGCCCGATTGTCATGCCCTACGCCCACGCGAATATCCGGCCAACCGCGTGTCACACCAATATCTACGATGACGAGTACGCGAATAGCACGGTTGAAACCAGTGTGAACACAAACGTCGCCTCAATCAACGTCCACGGGGGTTATCACGATGCCTCGGATGCGCAGCGGAACCCGTACGCGATGGAAACGCCGATCATTCTGATGACGACCTACGAGGCGTTTCCCGGCGCTTTCACGACCAACCAATTCAACATACCGGCCACCTTCGATGCCAGTTACAACATCACCGGGGGCTACAATGGAATTCCGGACATCCTGAACGAGGTGAATTGGGGCCTGATGTGCTACACCAATTTGCAAAATGCGCCAAACCAGCCGGTGGGCGCCATTCCCCAAGGCACGCATTCCTATACGGAACCGGCATGGGGGATCAACTTCGATCAGGACAGCCAGGAACTGCCCTATGCCACGTTAACGAACGCCAGTTGGTCCTGCGGCATGGCGGCGGGGTCGTTTATGAACTTTGCCCGGTTGATCCAGCCATACAATGCCACACTGGCGGCGGCTTACCATGCCCATGCGGTCGCCGCTTACAACGCCTCCGGCTCGGGCATTACCCCGCAGCAGCAACTCTACTACAACATCGAGAAGTTTTTGATGGACGGGGACACCGCCTCCAGCAATCTCGTTGAGTCCCTCTATACCCGGAGCAGTGGTATTGAAAACAGTTGGGACGACGAGGCTGGGGGCTTTGCCACCGACAACGGCAACATCTGGATGGCCTCGTACTTCATGTCCTACGTTCTGGCGACGAACCACGATAAGGACCCGAAGGTGTTCAACTATTTCACGAATATCCTTATGACCACGGCCAACAACCAAATCGCCTACCTCAGCGGCGACGCTTATCCCAATGGTTGGCCAACCAATCGCAATCCCTATACGCAGAATAATTTCTTCTCCGGCGTCTTCACGTCACAGGGCGAGTTTGCCTATCCCTGCCTGATGGAGTGGGCGGTGTCCGGGCAACAGCAGTATATCAATACGGTGAGCGAGTTGATGGACTACGATCAGGGCTTGAATCCGATTGGCAAATGCTATCTGACCGGCATCGGCTTCAACCGGACGTATAATCCGGAGCAGCGGGAATCCATCTACGGCGAGGAGCAAGGATGGGGTGGCCCGCAGCCCGGGATTACCGTTTATGGCCCGGGCGTCACCCAGGCTTCACAAAACGAATCGGGTGCCGCTCAGATCCCGAATCCCAACAATCTGCCCCGCGAACGGATTTGGGTGGATGACTTGGGGAACTTCCAATGGAATGAGTTTACGGATTACCAGTGCGAGGCCTGGCCGGCGGCCATCTATCCGGTGCTGGCGCAGAGTGGTGTTTGGAACCCGGCACGCGAGCCGTTCCTCTACCAAGGCGCCTCCCTCGCTCCCAATGGCAGCGGAGGTTATACCCTCCAGTTTGGCGGCATCCCCTACCAGACTTATTATCTGCAAGCGGCCACCTCCCTTAATGGTCCTTGGACCACCGTGTCCGGACCGGTGAAGGCCGGGGTCACGGGCCTATTGCAATTTACGCATAACCCCGCCTCGGCACAGACGTTCTACCGCACCTCGGGACAACTCCAGATTTACTAGGCAGTATGCAGGCAAGTCGGTGGGGCGAAGGCCTGGCGACAGGGCACGGTTCCGAAGGGTCTTGAAGCTCTGTTAAAAGTGGTAATGACGTTGTCAAAAACGACAATAGACTCCGTCGCGGGCGATGGATTAACGTGTCCATCGAGGCTAAGTGATATGGCTGACAATTCGAAAAATCAAAAAATCCAGGTGATGGTCGTGGATGACCATTTTGTCGTCCGGATGGGGTTGATCAAATCCATTAATCTCGAGGGGGACATGACGGTCCAATGCGAAGCGTCCAACGGCGAGCAGGCCATCGATCTGTATCGCCAGTATCGGTCTGACATCGTTTTGATGGATCTAAAGTTGCCTGGCATCAGCGGGGCTCAGGCCACCAAGGCGATCCGCAAGGAGTTTCCGGCAACTGCAGTCATCATCTTTTCGATGTATGACGGGGAGGAGGACATTTATCGTTCACTCAAGGCCGGTGCGAGGACTTATCTGCTCAAAACAGCCGGCCGCGACGAATTGATCCAAACCATTCGCGCCGTGCATGCAGACCAGTACCAGATTCCGCCGATGGTCGCCGCCCGGCTTGCGGAACGGATGAAGCGCTCGCGCCCGGACTTGACCGCCCGCGAGCTGGACGTTTTGCGATTGATCGTCCGGGGAGCGAGCACCAGTGAAATCGCCAAAGAACTGGCGATCACCACGGTGACCGTACATGGACACGTGGGTCGCATCCTGGCCAAGCTTGAGGCCAAGGACCGCACCGCCGCGGTCGTGACGGCCGTGCAGCGGGGTGTCCTACGAACTGCTTCGGCACGCAGGCGCGTGGCAAACCGGTTTGGCTTGCCTGCCGGCGGAACATGTGAATTGGGAAAACCGGACGATCAGCTACTCGTGGGCGAAGTTGAGCTGGCGCAACGCTGAGTGGGAGATTCCGGCGCTCACCGCGATCCTTTCCGGCAGGCAAACCGACCTTGGCATGCTGCGCGGACGATTACCAGTGACAGGCGACTGAACTGTGAACATTTCGAAACTATTTCCGACCACTCTGTTGCTCGTGATTGCCATGCTGACGGTTGGGGCTGGCCTTTCGGCCAAGGCGGCGTCGGCGGGGCGAACCACCTTGTCGCTGGACGGCCAATGGCAGATTGCCGACGGCAAATCGCCGGACGAAATTCCCGCCGACTTCACGCACACGGTCCCGGTGCCCGGACTGGCGCATCTGGCCAGCCCGCCGTTTCCAGACGTGGACCGATTTATCAGCCGTGAACGTGTGGCCGGGCTCATCAGCCGCGGTCAAGCGCCCCAAGTTTGGATGACCAACTATTGGAATGGCAAGGTGGAGCAGGACCGGAATTATTTTTGGTATCGCAAGACGTTTCGGGCGCCGTCGGCCCGCGCGCTGGCGATGCTCAAGATCAGCAAGGCGCAATTCGGCACCGCGGTCTGGCTGAACGGACAGCCATTGACGCCAGAGAACGACGCCTGGCACGGGGAGTATCCCGGTTGCTTCACCGCCAGCTTTTGGAACGTGACCCGGGCCATCCGCTGGGACGCCGGGAACACGCTTCTGGTGCGCATCGGGGCGCATCCGGCGGTGTTGCCGGGGGATTTTCCCACCGGCTCGGATTTCGAGAAGACCGAGCGGACGCCTGGCATCTATGACGACGTCTCGGTGTCTTTCTCCGACAATCCGGCGATCAGGACCATTCAGGTGGCGCCGCGCATCGCCTCGGGTGAAATCGTGGTTCAAACCACGGTAAAAAATTATTCGGACGCGGCGTGTTCAGGTTCGTTGTCTTATGCGGTGAAGGCGTGGAAAACCGGCGAACCAGTGGCCGCGACCAACGCGGAAACCGACTCGCTGCAGCCGGGCGAGGAAAAGGTTTTGATACAAACCATCAAGATTCCGCAGGCGCATCTGTGGTGTCCGGAAGACCCGTTTCTTTACGTGCTGGAAACGGGCACCGGCGGTGACCGCGTGCAGACGCGGTTTGGGATGCGCGAGCTTCGTTTTGACCCGGCTACCCAGCGCGCCTATTTGAACGGCCGGGTTTATTATCTGCGCGGCTCGAACATCGCACTGCACCGGTTTTTCGAAGACCCGGAGTGCGGGAATTTGCCGTGGGACGGCGCGTGGGTGCGCCGATTGCTGGGCACTGTTCCCAAGGAAATGCATTGGAATTATTTCCGATTTACCATCGGGCCGGTGCCGCAGCACTGGCTGGATGTTTGTGACGAAGAGGGTTTGATGGTCCAGTACGAATTTGCCATCTGGACCGGCTGGGACTGGTACAAAAAACAGGGTCTGACACAAACTTACGACGCCGACGAGACGGTGCGTCAATTCAAGGATTGGATGGCGGACAATTGGAACCATCCGAGTGTCGTCGTCTGGGACGCCGCCAACGAAACGCGCAACGAAATGCTCAATGCGACGGTGGTGCCGGCCGTGCGCGGACTGGACTTGTCAGGCCGGCCCTGGGAGGACAGCTACAATCCGCCCGGCAACTCCGGCGACGTCGAAGAGTTTCATGGTTACTTCTTCGATCAGAATACCGATGGCAAAGTTGTCTTCAAAATGAGCGACCTGGAGAGCATGGATGGCAAACCGGTGGCCGTGGGATTCGACACACCGGTGCCTTCCACCACCAACGCGGTGATCATCAATGAATACGACGGCCTTTGGGCGCGCCGCGACGAAGCCCGGGCGTCCAATAAAAAAATCTATTCCCCGCTCACGAGGACGAACGTGACGGTGCGCGAACGGCTCGATGACCTGGCTTACGTCGTGGCGGACTTGACCGAATTCTGGCGGGCGCACCGGCAGATGGCGGGGGTGGATTATTTTGTGTACCTGACCAGCAGCATTTCCAATGTGCCCACGTCGGACAACTGGAGCGACTTGAAGCGGCTCAAGCTGGATCCGGCATTTGTGGATTACGTGGGCGAGGCCTTCAAGCCGCTGGGCGTTTATATCAATTTCTTCCAGCCCACGCTCCCGGCCGGCGCGCCCCACGAATTTCTGGTGAAGCTGATCAATGATTACGCCCAACCGGTGGCCGGCAAGCTCAGGCTGACCTTGGAAACCAAACAAGGCAAGACGCTGGCCACGGCGGAACAGCCATTTGACCTGGAGGCTTTGGGTGCGCGGGATATTTCAATCACATTGTCCGTGCCGGACCAGCCGCAGGCCAATCTCATCGTGAAAGCCACGGCGATGCCTGACCGCAAAACGGGCGTGGGACCAACGATGTCGCGGCGTTGGGTGGCCCTGGCGCAGGGATCATCTGGCCACTAGAAACTTTGCCTTTTGACCCCAGCTCAACCGTCTGGCAATCTCTGCCGAAATCAATGCAAACCACGTGTAACCTCCACAACGTCGTCCCCATTAACCATGCCTCAAATACGTCGCGCCCGGGATCGAAAACACGGCGCATTTATCTGAATTTAAACGTTATATTGCAGTTGATTCCCGCCCTGCTTGGCTTCGCCGTCGCCGGCACCCGCGCTTCCGCCCAGCTCAACCTGCTGCCCCAGGGAGATTTTAAAAATCCAGGCGTGAATACAAGCTGGGCCGAAGGCTTCAATATTCCCCAGAATGACGAATTCCGCGTCGTCACCGAAAACGGCCAATCCTGGCTGCGCATCGAGAATCACGATGCGGGGCGCCAACTCGACTCCGTGCACGCCTACGTGAAACTCACCCCCCAGATTGATTCGCTCACCATCTCAGCCCGCATGAAAGCCACCAACCTGAAAGTGGGCACGGAAGGCTGGCACGACGCCCGCCTGGCGATGAGTTTCGAAGGGGCCTCTGGCAACTACCCCATGCAAATTCCCGAATTGAACGCCGACTCTGATTGGGTCACCAAGACGGTTGAGTTGAAAGTGCCGTCAGGGGCGACCCGCTTGAATCTTCAGCCCGCCATGTTCCGTTGTACCGGCGTCTTCGAAATCGCTGACATCACCGTTAGCCCCCACCTGGCCAAGCAGACGGAGGTGGGTGACGCCGTGGTGCCGGCTGGGATGGTGAACTGGGACCGGATAAAAGTCGAAACGGTGAATGCCAAGCGGGCACGGGCTTCCCTGAACGGCCCGTGGCATTTCATCCCCGCGGTTGAGGGCGCCAGCGAGCCTTCCAAAACTGGCTGGGCCTATATCAAAGTGCCCGGCAGTTGGCAGAACTCCTCCGATTTCCTGGCCGTCGGCGGCGGCCCGCAATGGGATCTTTTTGATGGCGCGCGGGTGGCGCACGCCTGGTATGAACGCCAGGTGCCCATCCCGGTGGACTGGCAGGGCCGGGCCGTCAGTCTGCGCTTCGACCGCCTGTCCACCGATGCCATTATCTACGTCAACGGCACTGAATGCGGTCGCGTTTCCTGGCCGTGGGGAACGGTGGACATCACCAAGGCGGTCACGCCCGGCCAAACCGCAGATGTCCGCGTCCTGGTGGCCGCCATTCCTGACGCGGAGATGGTGGGGCACTTCTGGCAGAATGCCTTCATGGATGTTAGTTACACCCGGGCCCGGCTGGCGACCCGCGGCCTTATCGGCGACGTCTATCTGGAAAGCCGGGCCTCCGACCCGCATGTCAGCGATGTTTTCGTCCGCACTTCCACCCGGCAGAAGAGCGTCTCGCTGGACGTGGAATTGACCGGCGTGACGAACGCTGGCCAGGTTCACTTTGTGGCGGACATGCTGGACGAAAAAGGGAATGTCGAAAAGAGCTTCAAGACCGATGTGTCCGTGGAGGCTACAAATGTCCAGACAGTAACGGTCTCCTGGCCATGGGAAAACCCGCGGTTGTGGGACGTGGAGCAGCCCAACCTTTACACCCTGCGGCTCAAGGCGAGCGGTGCAGGGTTGGATGACGAGCATGACCAGTCCTTCGGCTTCCGGGAGTTCTGGGCGCAAGGCAAACAGTTCTATCTCAACGGCACGATCATCCGCCTGCGCGAGCGTTGCCATAACAATGGGTCGTTCCCGGAGGTCGGGGACGACTTCGCGGAATTCGGATCCCAGGACGTTGATACCCGGGGTGATAGTGCTGACGACGGCACGCAACTCGACGAAGCTGATCACAAGGGATACCTCGCGGCGGAGTATGTCTTTAACTCAAACAGGTACATGGTCAATCCGCAAGGTCAGGTCATCTGGGACCAGAAAAAGCAGGGGGCCATGGAACGCGCGGACGTGTGGATGCGCCACTACCGCAATCATCCCTCGGTGATAATCTGGGTCGGCGGCTTCAATTTCTTCAACAGCGCCGTGGACGCCGATCCGCGCCACTTGGGCCGTGGTGGCTGGGACCAAACGACCGATGCCCGCTGGCAGAAGCTCATGGCCGCCAACATAGACATGTTCAACGGGCTTAGGCACCTGGATCCCACCCGCCTTTATTACAGCCATGCCGGCGCCGACACGGGCGACTTCTATACGATCAATTGTTATCTGGATGAGATTCCCCTCCAGGAGCGCGAAGATTGGCTCAGCGAGTGGGCCAAGGACGGCGTGATGCCCCTGGGCATGTGCGAGTTTGGCACCCCCATGGACTGCGCCTTCCGGCGCGGGCGCATGGGTTTTGAGCGGAACATCACCAGCGAACCTTTGCTGACCGAATACACGGCCATCTATTTCGGCAACGAAGCCTACACGGATGAGGAACCGGCCTATCGGCAGTATCTCCACAGCCTGTTCCAAGGGGGCATGTTGTACGCCAGCACCCAGGACAAATTGGACATATTTACGAACCAGTACAAGTTCCAGAAACTTTACCGCTATGGGACCTGGCGGAGTTGGCGGACCGCCGGTTTGCCCGGCGGCCTGCGCACCTGGTCGTGGATGCAGGTCGGCCTGAAGGAATTGAACGGCCCGACCCTGGCCTGGATCGCCGGCCCGTCCGATGATTACACCGCCAAAAACCACCACTTCAGCCCCGGCCAGAAGTTCCAGAAGCAACTGGTGTTCATCAACGACATGCGCCAGCCCGAGGATTACACAGCCACTTGGACCGCCACCGTCGGTGGTCAAACGGTGGGCCAGGGTCAGGTCCACGGCAGCCTGGCGGTTTCGGAAATCAAACTCATTCCCTTCGAGGTCACCACGCCTGACGAGCCCGCCGCTAGCAAGACTGACGGCCAAATCACGATGACCGCCACCATTGGACAAGCCCAACATGAGGATGCCTTTGCCTTCCGCGTCTTTGGGGCCGACCAACCCGGCACGGGCGACTTGGCGGCGGTGGATCCGGAGGGTTTGACCGGCAAGATGCTGGCCGACTTGGGTTACACCACTCATGCTTGGGACGGCTCCACGGCGGCGCCGCTGGTGATCGTGGGTCGCAACGCATTGAAAGACAACCCGGCGACCCTGGCCAAACTGGAACCCTATGTGCAGGCGGGTGGGCGGGTCCTTATCTTCGACCAGGATCCCGACTGGATGGCCCAAGCCATCGGCTGGCGGGTTTGTCCCAAAATCGCCCGCCGGGTCTTCCCACTCGATCCTCAAATCAGCACGGGAATGGATGCGGATGACCTCCGCGACTGGACCGGCGACAGCACGTTGATCGAAGCGTATCCGAAATACGAGGGCGATTACCTGCGGGCCAACGAAGGCGCTCAACCTTATGCCGGCTGGCACTGGGGCAACCAGGGCGGGGTGAGCAGCGCAGCCGTCGAGAAGCCGCATCTGAGCGGCTGGCGTCCATTGCTGGAATGTGAATTTGACCTGGCCTATTCGCCGCTCATGGAACTGGATTACGGCCAGGGCCGCGTGATTCTCTGCACGCTGGACTTGGAGGACCACCTGGGCTCTGACCCGGCGGCCAAACGGATAGCCTTGCGCGTGATGGATTATGCGTTGCATTCACCGCTCTCACCGCGGGTGGGCAAGGTGGTGTATCTGGGCGGCACGACGGGTGCGGCCTGGCTGGATAAGACCGGAGTCCGTTACCAGAAATCAGACACGCTGGACACCAGCGCCGGGCTGGTGCTTATCGGCCCGGATGCGACGGTGGACGCAGCGGCGCTGGATGGTTATTTGGAGCAGGGTGGCAAGGCGTTCTTCCTGCCGCGCCAGCAAGCCGACGGCGCGTTGGGGACGACCTTGAAAACGGCGCCGGACCAGTTCGCCGGGTCGCTCTCGGCGCCCGACTGGCCGGAAGCGCGGGGCCTGAGCGTATCGGACTTGCGCTGGCGCTGCTATTTGGACACGCCTCCGTATCTGCTGAGTGGCGGTGCGGACATTGGAGCTGACGGTTTGCTTGGCCGCAAGGT
>JBEKMW010000078.1:0-23102 GCA_049523455.1 Verrucomicrobiota bacterium
GAGTGGTGACCAGACGATCCTACGGCTTCCGCACCTATGACGCGATGGAAATTGCCCTGTATCACACGTTAGGACGGCTCCCGGAGCCGGAAGAATCTACCCACAGATTTTGCTGACGAGGCTGAATGAGAACTCCTGGCTGCTGGCGCGTTTCAAACATGCTTTTCCGTTTTATGTTTACGCCGGCTTCTGTTTGGTGCTGTTGGCGGTGATGCTGATGGTTCCTGAAACCAGGGGCAAATCCCTTGAGCAGATCGAAACCATCTGGGGAAGAAGCAGACTGAAATCCACGGCCGCCTGACCCTGAGCATCAGCCTTGGGGAAAGGGAATGGCGGGCGCCGTGCATTAGGCTTACGGACGATGGAGCAGAAAAGTCAGGGATTGGTGCCGGAGAACGGATTGCGCTCGGGTTTCGCTTGCCGTCGCGGGCGGTTTCTTGAAACAATTCCGCGGTTCGCATGACAAAAGTTCTCTTGCTGGGTCTGGGCCGCTGGGGCGTCAACCATTTGCGCAATCTCAATACGCTGCCGATTGAATTGTATGCGGCGGAAGTGGGCGGGAAACAGCTTGAGCCCGCCCGCAAGCTCGGCCTGCCCGCCGCGCGGCTCACCACAAACTATAAGGATTTCGCCGACGAGGTGGATTGTGTCGTCATCGCCACGCCGGCGCAGACGCATTATCCGCTGTGCCAGGAATTCCTGGCCGCCGGCAAGGACGTGTTCGTGGAAAAGCCGCTGACGCTGGTGAATGAGGAAGCCCGGCAACTCGCGGAACTGGCCGGCCAGAACAAGCGCATTTTGCAGGTGGGCCATATCTTGCGTTTTGATCCGGCAACGATCTGGCTGCGCGAGGCGATCGGCAATGGCGAATTCGGGCGGGTGAACATGCTGCGCGGGCATTTCGGCGGGTTCAAGCGGCCGCGCAACGACAGCGGCGTGATGTTTGCCGACGGCATTCACTTCGTGGACCTGTTCAACTTTCTGCTGGACGCGCTGCCTAAAACGGTGCTGGCGGTGCATCACGATTTCCTGGGCCGGGGCCTGGAGGATGTATCGCTGCTCTCGCTGGAATACGAGACGCCGCGGGGCCGCACGTGGGCGATGGTGGAGAACGATTATTTCATTCCGGGCAAATTCCGCGAAGTGATCGTGTGCGGGGAGCAGTTGAGCGCGATTTGCGATTACAACGTGGCGCAATACAAAATCAAGACATACGCGAACCGGCAGGTCCAGGTGGGCCGCGATTTCAAGGCCACCGAAGGCGCGGTGACGCAAATTGAAACGCCGCCCGAGGAACCGCTGCTGGCGGAACTGCGCGCGTTCCTCGACTCGGTGCAGACGCGCCGCGCGCCGCGCGCCGATGGCTGGTCCGGTTACGACGCCGTGCGCGTGCTGAATGCGGCGCTGGAATCGGCTAAAACCGGCAAAGCGGTTGAACTGAAGTAATAATCCGCGAATTACACAAATTGACGCGAATTAAATACAACAGACAGAAAGGAAGTAATCTATGACGGAACTGCTTTTTAAGAACGAGGTGTATGCCATAATCGAAGCGGCGATGGAAATGCACCGAATCTGAAGAATAATTCGCGTCAATTCGCGTAATTCGCGGATAAAAGATTTATGCAAAAAATTACGTTATCGAAATGTTTCGTGAACCCGGAGGTGGAGGCGGCCGCATTGCGGGCCATCCGGTCGGGCCAGTACATCCTGGCTTCCGAGTGCAAGGCGTTTGAGGCCGAGCTGGCGGCGCACACCGGCACCACGCAGGCGGTCCTCGGCAGTTCGTGGACGATGATTGTCTATCTGTTGCACCAGCTCCAGGGAGTGGGGCCGGGCGACGAAATAATCGTGCCCAGCCACACCGCGTTTCCCACCATGGAACCGCTCATCCACCTCGGCGCGCGGCCCGTGTTCGTGGATATTGACGACACGTATTGCATGGACTTGGACCAGGTGGAGGCCGCTATTACGCCGCGCACGGTGGGCATCATTCCGGTCTATCTGTACGGGCATCCGGTGGACGTGGACCGCGTGCTGGGCATTGCCCGGAAACATCATTTGTGGGTGATCGAAGATTGCGCGCAGGCGCAGGGCGCCAAATACAAGGGCAAGACCGTCGGCGGCCTTGGCGACTTCGGCGCGTTCAGCTTTTTCCCGTCGAAAAACCTCACGGTGCTCGGCGACGGCGGGTGCATCACCACCAACCACGTGCAAATGGCCGACCGGTTGCGGATGCTGCGTAATCACGGGCGCCAGGGCAAATACGACCACGAATTTGCCGGCTACAACGTGCGTTTCGACGAGATCAAGGCCGCCATTGGCCGCGTGATGTTGCAGCACCTGGACGGCTTCAATGAAACCCGCCGCCGGATCGCGGCGCGTTACCGCGCGCGCCTGAAGGGCATCGTACAAACGCCACCCGAGCGCGAATGGGCCACGCCGGTGTACCACATGTTCGTGGTGCGCTGCGAGAAGCGCGATGAGCTGCAAAAATTTCTCAAGGAAAAGGGCATTGACACCGGCATCCATTATCCCAAGCCCAACCATCTGCAACCGGCGGTCACCGGGCGGTTTCCGTTCATCCCCAAACTGCCGCGCACCGAGCAGGCGGTGAAGGAAATCCTGTCGCTGCCCATCCATGGCGAGATGACGCTGGACACCGCCGACCAGGTGGCCGAGGCGATTGCCGAGTTTTACGGGAAGAAATGATTTGGAGGAAGCAATGAGGCGGCCCAGAGCGGTGGAGGGTCACCGCACTCCAAAACGCAAGCGCTTGCCAAAGACGAACGCATAGCGCGAAGCGTCCTGGAGTGCGCCAGCCCTCTGGCGCTTTTCAATTTGCGCGCCAAATCGCTTTTTCCCGGCGCTTATTTTTGGTAAAATTCAGTCTTCTGAATGACTGCCGGGAGCAAAGAAAAACGCGAAGTGACGCTGCCGGAAGGCGTGAGTTTGCGGCGCGTGGCCGAAGTGTTGTTGGATGCGTGGGAGGCCAATCCACGTCGCTGGATGAATGCGCCGACGCAGTTGCGTGAAGACGCGCAACCCAAGGCCACGATGCCCGTGCCCCAGGACGCCATGGACTTGTTTCGGCTGCTGGCGGAACGGCGGGTGGATTATCTGCTGGTCGGCGGCATGGCGATGCTTACGTACGTCAAGGGCCGCAATACCAAGGACGTGGATTTGCTGATGTCCGTTGCCGCCCTGGAACAACTGCCTGAATTGAAAATCGAAGACCGGAATGATTTTTTTGCGCGCGGGAAGTTCAAGAGTATTCAGGTGGATTTGTTGCTGACCAAGAATCCATTGTTCAAAATTGTCGCGGAAAAGTATGCCACCAAACATTCCTTTGCCGAAATGACGGTGCCCGCAGCCACGGTGGAAGGGTTGATGGTTTTGAAACTTTACGCGTTGCCGTCGTTATATCGTCAATTCGATATGGACCGGGCGGCGGTTTATGAAAATGACATCACCATGTTAATTGCCCGCCATTCACCCGAGGTTGAACCGCTGACTCTCCTGGCGAGCCAATACGCGGAGCCAGGCGACAAAAAGGAATTGCAGAAGATCATTTCGGAATGTTGCGAGCGCGCCAAGCGCTTGCAAAAACGCGCCGGCCAATAAATGTCAAGCAATCCGGAACTCAGCCTGGTCATCCCCTGCTACAACGAGCAGGACAATTTGCACGCGCTCATCAAGGCCATCTACGAGGCCGTCGAACCGCTCAAGCTGCCTTACGAGGTGGTCATTACCGACGATTGCAGCCGGGACCGGTCGTGGGAAATCCTCAGGGAGTTCGCCGCGGCCGATCCGCGCATCCGCGTGCAGCGATTTGCGTTCAACTGCGGCGAGAGCGCGGCCAGCTTCGCGGGCCTGAAGGCCGCGCGCGGCAAATACCTCGTGACGCTGGACGCCGACTTGCAGAACGACCCCAAGGAGCTTCCGAAATTTCTGGAGGCGCTGAAGAAATACGATTGCGTCTGCGGCACGCGCGTGAGCGGACGCGGCGAAGGGGACAATTTTATCCGCGTGGCGTCCTCGCGCATCGCCAATTGGGTGAGGAACCGGCTGTCGGGCGAACAGATTTCCGACGCCGGCTGCACGTACCGCGCCTTCAAGCGTGAGTGCATGGACAACCTGAAGTTCTTCAAGGGCATGCACCGTTTTCTGCCGACGCTGTTCAAGATCGAAGGCCATACCGTCACCGAAATCGAGATCAGCAACAACCCGCGCTTCGCAGGGAAAAGCCACTACGGGGTGTGGAACCGGCTGTTCGAGTCGTTTTATGACCTGCTGGCCGTCCGCTGGATGAAAAAGCGGATGTTCAGGTATCAAATCGCCGAAAAGATCAACTGAACCGGTTGGGTGGCCGACGTGCTGCCGGGCCACCGCGGCAAATCAGACCAAAAAACGTCAAATAAATGGCAATCTCCGTGTGGTAAGAATCTGTGAATCGGAGTCTTATTACATCTCATGGTGAGGCACAGTCCATCGAATGGAAACGGGCAGCCCGGCGCCGCCTTGGGCTGGCCGCGGAACTTCCTGAATAACCGGTTTGTGTATCTCGTGCTATCACAACGGGCGCGCGGGCTTTCCATTGGGCTCAACCTGAATCCGGACAAACGTTGCAATTATCAGTGTGTCTATTGCGAGGTGAACCGCGCCGAGCCGGCGCGCGACAGTGCGGTGGACATCCCGGTGATGATCGAGGAACTGGATGCGGCCTTGAAGCTGGTGCGGGCCGGCCGGCTCCGCGAAATCCCGGCTTTCAGCCATTGGCCCGCCGAATTGCTCGAGTTGAGAGAGGTGGCCTTGAGCGGTGATGGCGAACCGACGCTTTCTCCGCAATTCCGGCAGATTGTGGGCGCGGTGGTCGGTTTGCGTTCCAGCGGGTTGGTTCCGTTCTTCAAGATCGTATTGATCACCAACACCACCGGATTACACCTGCCGGAGGTGCGCGAGGGCTGGCGCTTGCTGGCCGGCCAGGACGAAATCTGGGTGAAGTTCGAAGCCGGGAGCCAGGCGTATATGGACCGGATCAATGTTCCAGACCACCGGCTCCGCGACGTTATGGCGAATATCCTGACGGTGGGGCTGGAGCGGCCAGTGATTATTCAAAGCTGTTTCCCATTGTTTCGGGAGGAGGAGCCCTCGGACGACGAGATACGGGAGTATGTGAATCGTCTCCAGGAGCTCAAGGCCGCCGGGGCGAAGATCGCGCTCGTCCAGATTTATTCGGCCCATCGCCCGGCGCATTCGGCGGAGTGCGGCCACTTGCGGTTGGAGCGACTCTCTTATATCGCCCGCCAGGTCCGGGCGATGACGGGACTAAAGGCGGAAGTGTTTTGAGTGGCTGGCTCCGGTTGCCGGTAATCTGACGGGAGTCCGCGGTCCTGATTCGGCTATTTCTTTGCACCGTAACCGCGCACGAAGCCGATGCACTGCGCCACTTCCGGCAGGCTGTTCGTCCAGTGGTATTCGTATTCGATCGAGATGTTGCCGGCGAAGTGCTGGCGCTTGAGTTCCTTGAGGATGCCCGGAATGTCCGAAACCCCCGTGCCATACGGCACGTCGTGGGCGTTGGGCGATTTCTCGTTCAGGTCCTTGAGATGCGCACTCATGATGCGGCCGTTGAGAATCCGCAGGCGATAGCGGCAAGACAGACAAGTGATTTTTTCATGGCAATTGAATTTCGCTCCATTCTGAGTTAACCGGGAGAATTTATCAAACGTGCTGTTCGCAGAAGAGGCCTTGAAAACTTGCCACGCTGGGAATCCTTTTTGCTTTCGCCAGCGATGGGAAACCATAATATGGCCACCATGAAATCGCACCGCCGCTCTTCCTCCGGCGCCCTGAGCCGCCGGCGTTTTATCCAGACCACCACGCTCGCGGCCGGCGCCGTGGCTTTTGGCGTGCCCACACTCCTGCGCGCGGCCAATCTGAACAGCAAGCTGAACATTGCCGCCATTGGCGTCACCGGCAAGGGCGCCAGCGACACCGATGATTGCAGCGGTGAGAACATCGTGGCGCTGTGCGACGTGGACGAGGAGCGTTCCGCCACGCAGCGCGGGAAATATCCGGGCGCAAAATTTTATCAGGACTACCGCAAGCTGTTTGATGACATGGCCGGCGGGATAGACGCCGTAATTGTCTGCACGCCGGACCACATGCACGCGCTCATCGCGTCGCGGGCGATGAAGCAGGGCAAACATGTCTATTGCCAGAAGCCCCTGGTGCAAACGATCTACGAGGCGCGCTACCTCCGCGACCTGGCGCGGTCGGGCGGGGTGGTCACGCAAATGGGCAACCAGGGCAGTGCCGCAGACGGCCTGCGCCGCGCGGTCGAATGCATTCAGGCCGGCATCATCGGCCCGGTGCGTGAAGTGCATATCTGGAGCAACCGCCCGATTTGGCCGCAAGGCATCGGGCGGCCCGTCGGCGCCGACGACATCCCCGCCACGCTCGATTGGGACCTGTGGATTGGCGCGGCTTCCGTGCGGCCTTACAAGAAGGACGTTTATCATCCCTTCAACTGGCGCGGCTGGCAGGATTTCGGCACCGGCGCGCTGGGCGACATGGCCTGCCACACCGTGAACATGCCGTTCCGCGCGCTGAATCTCGGTTACCCGACGGAGATCAGCGCCACGGTCATCGGCCCCATGAACGAGGAAACCTACCCGCTCGGCTCCAGGATCCATTTCAAATTTCCCGCGGCGGACAAGACGCTTTTCCATCGCCACACCATGCTCACCTGGTACGACGGCGGCCGGCCGGATGCCAGCGCGCCGCACGGCCACGATTTCAGCAACAAGCCGCCGGCCGAATTGCTGCCTGACATCGCCGCGTTGCTCGGCAAGGTACCCAACAGCGGGTGCCTGCTGGTTGGTGAAAAGGGAAAGATTTTCTCGCCGGACGATTACGGCGAACAATTTTACGTGAAGCGGAACGATGACGCGAAATTCGTTCATTACAAGCAATACGCCGGGCTGGAATCCATTCCGCAAACGATTCCGCGGAACGAGTTCCCGGGCGACAACGACCACAAGCATCATCTGGAGTGGATCGCCGCCATCAAGGAAAACCAGCCGCAGCGGTGTTACTCGCGGTTCGAGATCGGCGCGAAACTGACGGAAATCATGCTGCTCGGTTGCGTCGCCCTGCGCGTGGGCAAGACCATTGAATGGGACGGGCCGAACATGACCGCAAAAAACTGCCCCGAAGCCGCACCCTTCATCAAGCGCGAGAACCGCGCCGGCTGGGCCCTGGCATAGCAGGTTCGCGATTTAAGATTCGTGCCCGATCGCTGAGCCGTCCAGGGAGGGCGGTCAAACGGCCCCAATTTTGGCGCCGAGACAGCGGCCAACCTAGTGGCGCACCCCTTCTGCAGTTTGCACCACCAACACCCAGTCGCCGTCGCCATCGTGATTCTTGCCCGGCGGCGTGAACTGCTGCTCCCCAACATTCCGGAAAGGGCCCCCGGGAACTTCGTGATAAGTGCCATCCGTAGGGTCAAACCACTTTGCCCTGGCTGGCCCGCTCAGGCTATCCATGCTCATTGTGATTGTCCTCGGTGTCGGCAGATAAGCTACCACCGCCGATCCGCTGCTCGTTCTGGCCACCGTCGCGAAAGTGCTGTCGCTGACGCGGGTCTTCATACTGGTCCCAAGATCATGCTCGTCCATCACCAGATTCGTGTCGCCGAAAGTTCCCAGTCCGTCGGTCACAACGGTGTGTTGCTGATCCGGAACCAGCTCTTGCCACGGCAACGAAGAAAAGAAATTCTTCCAGATCGTGAGCTGTTTGACCCCGAGAGTATCTATATAGGAATCCCACCCCGAGGTAAGGCTCCAGGTATATCTGTTCCCATAAAACTGGCCGACGCCTCCACTCAGCATCGTCCAATATTCTTGGCGCCGCAGAACGTCGGGGGTGCCATAGTCCGTCGGGTTTCCGACCTGCTCCAGATCATAGTGCGCTTCAACCAGGTAGGCTGGCATCACCGGGGTTTGATTGTAACTATGCAGCATCTGAATATAGGTCGCGGTATAAACGTAGGTTCCATTCAGCGAGATAATGGACGCCCATTTCTGATCATCCAAAGACGAACTCGCGTTGTAGTTGAGTTCCACCGTTTGCAACTGGTCCGAAGCCTCCGCCTGAATCCCTTTCGCGACTGCCAGCACCAGCGCGTCGTCGGCCGGGACTCTCCATCGGTTGAAATCATTGCCGCTTAGCCAGGCGACATTTGGAAATCGCTTATAGCGCTTGCCAAGATAGCGTCCATAAGCAAACGCAGCGTCCAGACCGTTGTTACGGAGCGTGGGAAGCCATCCGATTGTCTCCATCGGATCAATGAAAACCAGAATGCCATGCTTCGCCGCCGACTTCACCACGTAGTCGAGCCTGGCAAAGTATGCCTCATTGGGCTTCAACAAGTCACAATGCGTGTAGTCGTTGCCTCCCGGAACATATCCCGTAAATGGCAAAATGCCATCCACCGTGCCTCCGGCCTTAATGTCGGGAAAGTCGTGGCCGGCGCAGGCAACATCAATCCACCCGGCGGTATTGAACCCATGAGCCTCGCGGTCGGCGAAGTATTGGTCGGTTTGCTGTTCGGTCAGCCGGCCCATGAGTCCCTGGGGAGAATCGCCAACAATCAAAAACGGCGTGTTTTTCTGATCCACCAGATAACGGTGGTTGGCGCTGAGCTTTAACGGAAAGGCCGGCGGCTCAGGGCGCGACCGATCCTCTCCCGCAGCAGACCGCCCGATGGACGTCAGGCTTGCGGCAAGGAAGAGAATGCCAACGGACGGTGGAACCCTCTTGATCCGGAAGAATCCAAAGACCTGAACGATATTCGTTTTGGCCACTGATAGGAATTTGGTTTTTGCCCGCCCGATTGTAATCAGCCCTGCGCCGGTGACGGAGAATTGGTTTTCGACCTTGGTAAACATGGCCTGATACTGGCAGGGCAATGCCGGGGATGTCAACCGGCGGTTCTTGCCGGTAGTGTCCTAATTTGCGGAGCGCGAGTTGTCCCAACTCGCAGCATGACCAACCGCCGTAGCACTTGCGGATTTGGGGACAATTGGCGCCCAGCAGGTCTGGAACGAGGACGAGGGAAAGCTCCCGACTCCCGCGCTGGTTTGGCTGCCTGCGTGCTGCAGATTTAGACAGTCTTCCGAGTCACCCGTTGCGCCCGCCGACTGCCTGGCGGGCCGAAGCTTCTGAGCGAAGGCCGGTTCCCTCTCCTATTCCCTCGCCCATTCTGATGGGAGAGGGACAGGGTGAGGGTATTAACTCGGATGGGAGGGGAGAGGGTCAAGGCCTGTCGGGCCGTAGCTTCCGAGCGAAGGCCGATGAGGTGAGGGCTCTTTGCTTTCATTGGATCTTGGACGTTAATTCTTTCGGGCACGGCGAAGCGTCAATGAACTGTAACGCTTGGGCATCGCTCTTGAAGGCCCGTTGCCTTTCAGCAAAGCTTGCCAAAAAGCGTGAAAACCGCGCCGGTTGGGCGCTTTTGCGTAGCCCCTCTAATTTTTGTTCCTAATCCTGGCCTTTCCGTTTATTGTTCCGGAAATGCTCGCCCGCGTTTTTTCCGCCGCACTCAACGGCATCGAAGCCTACCCCGTCGAAGTCGAAGTCAACGCCGGCTGGGGCGACACACTGGTGGTCATCGTCGGCCTGCCGGACGCCGCGGTCAAAGAGTCGCGCGACCGGGTTTCGACCGCGCTGGGCAACTCCGGATTCAAATTTCCAATGGGCCGCACGACCATCAACCTTGCGCCTGCCGACGTGAAGAAGGAAGGCCCCAGCTTCGACCTGCCCATCGCCGTCGGCATCCTCGCCGCCAGCGAACAAATGGAAACCGATCAGCTCGATAATTTCGTGCTGGTGGGAGAACTGGCCCTGACCGGCGCGGTGCGGCCGTGCAAGGGCGTTTTGCCCGTGGCGTTACGGGCCCGGGCCGACGGCAAGGTGGGCGTGCTCGTGCCGGCGGATAACGCCGCCGAAGCCGCCGTTGTGGCCGGCCTGCGCGTCATCCCGGTCCAAAACCTGCGCGAAGCGGCCCAGTTCCTCGAAGGGCAAATCAAAATCGCGCCGGTCAAGGTGGACGTCGCAAAAATCTTTGAGCAGCCGCTGGACGACGAGCTGGACTTCGCCGAAGTCAAGGGCCAGGAAAATGTCAAACGCGCCCTCGAAATCGCCGCGGCCGGCGGGCACAACGTGCTGCTCATCGGTCCGCCGGGCACGGGAAAATCCATGCTGGCCAAGCGATTGCCCACCATCCTGCCGCCGCTGGTTTTGGATGAGGCGCTGGAAACGACCAAGATTCACAGTATCGTCGGCCTGCTGGCGCCCGGCCAGGCGCTGGTCACGCGGCGTCCCTTCCGCACCCCGCACCACACCGCCAGCGACGCCGGCCTGCTCGGCGGCAACGTCAATCCCACGCCCGGCGAGATTTCGCTGGCCCACAATGGCGTGTTGTTTTTGGACGAGCTTCCGGAATTCAAGCGCAGCGTGCTGGAAACCATGCGCCAGCCCCTCGAGGAAGGCCGCGTGACCATTTCACGCGCCGCCGGCACCATGACCTTTCCGTCGCAATTCATGCTGGTGGCCGCGATGAACCCCACAGGTTTCGTTGCCTTTTTGTGAGTTCTTCAGAAGATGGTAAGTATGACCATGTTATGTCGATTGTGTCCGTTGAAAGAGTGATCTTTTCGACGATGCTTTCGATGATTCGGCGCTTTTCCTCCGAGCCGAAATGGGGCCACTTTCGGTGCAGGCTGGTGGCCTCGGCGAACACTTCCTCGGCGGAAATCTGGTGCATTTCGATGGCGTCAACCTCGGCCTGAAGCTTGGGGAGTTCGGCTGTCAGCGCGCGTTCCTGATCTTCAAGCGGTTTGTAAATCTTGCCGAAGCCTTCGGGCGTGATTTGGTCGGCTTGGTAGAGCTGGTATGTTTTGCGCATTTCGGTGCGGACTTTTTCAATCTGCCGGGTATGCGCCTCAAGCCGGTTCTTCTTGTCGGCAAGGTTCTGGTTAGCGCTCTCAAGATGGGCTTTGATTTTTTCCTCTGATACGAAGAAATCATGCAACTCGTCGTGGAAAACCCCCTCGATGTTCTCGACGGTGATTTTGTTCCGGCACTTGGGGCAGACAGATTTGGGGGAGCGGGAAAAGACATACATCTTTTGGCCGCAGCCGCAATGAAGCAGCCCGGCGAACAGGTGGACGGGCTTGCGTCCAAGCGGCTTCTGCGCCTTCCGTGCGTCCACAGCGTCGTTGCACTCTTTCCACAAGGCTTCGGGCACAAGCGGTTCAACTTTCGTGAAAACCCATTCGGATTCGGGCTTGGGGATGAGTTTGCCAGCGCCGTCCCGGTAGGTGTGATTGGAGCGATACAGCCCCTTTGCTGTGGTGTCCTGGATCAGCCTCAAAACCGTCGTGTCGGTGAACTTGCTGCCGTTCCGGGTGCGGTAGCCCGCCTGATTGAGAAGCCGCGCAACACCTTTCATGCGTTTGTTCTTGGAAAATAGCTCATACATGAGCTTGCGGACGGGCGCTTCGACGGGATGCACGACGAGCTTGTTGTCTTTCCAATCGTAGCCGAATGGCGCGGCTCCGCCCAAGCTCTTGCCGAGTTTTGCGCGAATTTTGATTGAGGCTTTAACGCGGTCCGCGATTTCCTCCCGTTCCCACTGCGCCATTGCCGCAATCATGGTGTAAAAGAGCCTGCCGGCGGGCGATGAGGTGTCGATTTTCTCCTGCAACGAGATCATGTCCACGTTGTGCTGGCGGAACAGATCGGAGAAGTCCAAGAGCTCCTTGGTGTTTCGGGCAAGGCGGGCGAGCTTGGAAAAGATGAGGCCGGTGATGTGTCCGCGCTTCACGTCGGCAATCATCCGTTTGGCCTCGGCGTTCTCCATGACGGTTTTGCCCGACACGCCGGCCAAGTCATACACCTCGACCACCGTCCAGTCGTTGAACTTGGCATATTCACGGGCGCGGGCTTCGTGATGTTCCGGGCTTTCGCCCTTGGCCTGGTCCTCGGTCGAAACCCGAATCCAGATGCCCACACGCTTTTTCGAGGCACAATTTTCCTTCATACCACTACTTCATACCCGAAAACGTGGCCAGATGGCAAGAAAAAAATGTAGCCAAATTGAATATATCTGCTAGATTTTCATCGTGTCGTGCAAAGGCACTATGAACGAAAACGACCTGGCTGTGATTGCCAGAGAATTCCGCCGGCAGGCGGGCAGGACGCGCGCCCAGGCCGCGCGGGACATGAAAGTGTCGCAAACCTCCATTTTCAATGCGGAAGAAACTCCCGACCAAAGTCTGGTCAAATTGCGGGTGCGGATGATTGAAGCGTATTCAAAATTCAAGGTCAGAGGCCCGGTGTATTTGCTGGAAGATAAATGAAATTGCCGGTAAAGAGGTGAAACTGAGGCTCTTGCATATACACCTCGAAAGAAGGGGTATGTGTCACGGGTGCCGTGCGACGCTCCCAAAAGTGTGGGAAAATCAACCACTTTGGCACGCGGAATGCTTCAAATAAAAGTTGAAAAAACTTGTTGACGTGCAGAAAGTGGTTATAGTAAGCCAATGTTGGTTCTGAACACAACAGGATGGGCTGGGTCGTGAAATGGCGGCCTATTGAGTGGCCACCTCAAAAAATGACGCCGACCGCAATGCGGGTATCCTGCCGTTTTCCCTGCCCGGTAGGGGGGAACCGGTTTTCCACAGCTTCGCACTTTACAGACCGGTGGCCCCGTGGGACAATTCATGCGGATTAGTTATTTTTGACATCAAAACACAATGCACACAAATTAGCCCAACTCAAACATCGGAGGAAAAATGAAAAACAAACATGAAGGCGATCGGGATGGAAAAAACGATTCGCCGGTGGTCAAGACCATTTCAGTTGATGAAACTGGCCTTGGAACAAGAACGCCTACATGGCTCAGTGAAGAAAACAAAAAGCCAAGTGATGCCTGCTTGAGGGAGATTGTCCTTGTGGGATCACCACCGGAAGATTATGCGCCTTCCCCAATTTGATGAGGCGTCGTCATAATCTTTTCTTGCTTCTTTATATCACCCCGACATATAATGTCGGGGTTTTCAGTTTTTAGAGCGTGGACTGAATAATGCTTTACAAATCTGGAAAGACAACATAATTGGCTTGCAGCGGAATGAGTGTGTTATGGAAGAAAAATTTCAAATAAAGCCGTGTGGGAAGTATGAATCATTTTTCCGGATAATTGACGAGTTTTGGCTGACGCCTCATCAACGGCGGGTGGCTCACAGAATATGTACTGTGATGCGAAAATTTGGAGCCGAGAGCATCGTGGTTGAAGGAATAACCGCTTCGAGCGAGGAAGCCACACGGATGAAGGTAGAGCAGGAAGCAATTAAACGGCGCCTGGGCGCAGGCACAACTTTCAAAGTTTATAAACTCACGTTCTTGGATGAGACACTCAACCCCCAGATTACTGAGGTTGAGTTGCACGCGGCTAGTGAGCGAGGATGCGTGCTTGGATATGTCGTTGTGGTTAATGTAATTTCCGAGAAAGGTCCCATTCGAAATTATGTTTTTGAAAGCGTTATCAGAGAACTTGGCTGCCGTCTGAGTGTTGGCGAAAGAAATTCATGGCAGCCGCTAAACGGTCACTATCTCCATGTTAAAAGGAAATTCAAGTGCTGGTTAGTGGGAAAGGATTTCCCACTAGAAGGTTCCTTTTTTGCACAACAGAATGGGATTACCAGCGTCTGCGCTCATGCATGTCTTGTCATGATGTTAAATAATGTTACAAAAACTGGGGAAATAGTCTCAAGTGAAGACATTAATAAATTCTTGGGCATAAATCATAGCACCACAAAATTTCGCGTAGACCTTCCTGGGGCAGGAGCGGATAATAACAACGCAAGTCACGTTGGACTCACAGCCCAAGATGTAAAAGACGTGGTCGAGAAATACGGCTACGAATTTCATCTTCGAGACTTTCAGGGGCTGAAAAGACCAAAATTCCGCGAATTCATATATGGCTTCATTGAATCGAGTTTCCCCGCCCTTCTTTCATTCCGAACGGGAACAAATGCTCATGTGGTGGCGGCGGCGGGGCATACGCTTAACTCAAATTCATGGTTGCCTCTTGCCTTAAAAACTTACGCCCAAACAAATGACCAGAGAGCGTTATTACAACCGTCTCAAAAGAGTTATTTATCGTCTTTAGCTTGGGTAGATGATTTTTTGGTCCATGACGATAATGTGGGTATGCAACTGAGTTTTCCTGCCCATGCTTTTCATGATGTAGATCATTATGCAGAGGACATCACTTTTACCCCTTCTTACGCTGTCGGAATTTTTCCAAAAGCCTATAATGTTCAAATTCTAGCGCATCAAGCGGAGCGTTGCGCCGCAGAATATTTGGCCCATTTGGCCGCAAGAATAGATCATCCGATTCACGCCAGAAATTATTATTTGGAGCATCTGTTGACACATTTTGCACAAAGGAGACAAACCGTGGTGCTTCGCACGTCTTTGGTTTCCAGAGAAGACTATATGCAACATCTACGCCTGGGAGATAACCATGAAAACCTCCTAAAGAATCATACTATCGAGCTTGTTGAGGAACACCTCTTGAGTGGCCAGCTATTCTGGTTGGTTGAAGTGTCTGAGCCGGATTTATATGTTGGGAATAAGGCGAAAGTGATGGATGTCCTTATTGACCCAAGTTTTATTCCACCTTCTGGCAGTGAAGAGCGACCAACAGCCGCATGGTATATGTGCATTCGCGCGCTTAAATTCCCGGAGCTTTTCTTAGCGCGTAAGGCGCAGACTTCTCAATTTGACACTATCGAACTAGAAACGAAAGTTCACTGCACTCTTTATGGATTATGTTTCAATGAGAATCCGGCTGCGATCTGGTAAGAGGTAGGATGTTGTGTCTTTTTGGTTGCACAAGGTCTAGGGACAAAGGAGGGTGTGCCGGAGCTTTGACGGGATGGGATTGTTTACCAAATGGATGGCGAGAGCGAGTCGAAGCGGAGATCAATTCCTCCGACAAGCGTCTTGTTCGAAGCCGATAGCCAACACTAGCCGCGAGCGCAGGTGGGCTCGTAGAATATTACCACTGTGTTTGGCGGAGTGAGCCGCCCGCACTCTTGACGCACCGGACGCGGAGCAGACGGTATAATGGAAAGGGGGCGGCGGCGAACAACTCCCGGTCTGCGAGGGGCGAGGGGGGAAACCGTGCATGAGGCGGAGCCGAATTCCACTCTTTTAGTTAAAATAGCTTGACTTATTTTTTATTTGATGTAATGAAACGTCAACAACATCAATACCAAAAACGAATTATGGCAAATGTTTACGTCGAGCCGGAGCCGAAGGGTCGCCCAGAGGGCACCTCTATCACACACTATGTTTTAGAGTACGCGCATGGAGCACGGGTTACGTATACCAACTATCCCACCCAGAGTGAGGCCGTTTCTGAGGCAAAAAGGCTTGGGCATAATCCACTTATTGCCCGCGTGAGAAATACTAATAAAGGCAATCCTGACCACTGGCGAGCTGGCTAATATTCTATGCTGGAATGGTATTGAGCCCATTTCAGCTTTTGGTAGCTCCACCCGCACACACTCCTTGGAAGATGGGGTATGCGTCACTCCTCGGTCAAGCCAGACCGTCGGGTGCTGATTGCACAAGCTCCTTGAAAAAATGGATATATCCAGCTTTTTCAGACATTTTTCTTTTTTGCTATCTCCAGCCACTATTTTCGCATTGAATCGGCAATCGCGCGGATGGCCACCTCTTCTTTCGCCTTCTGTTCTTCCGCAGAACCCGTTGATTGCGAGTGTTTTACTTTGTAGCCCCGGCGGATCTTCTCTGATTTCTTTGGCGGTTCAACCGGCAGGGCTTTCAGATATTCAATGAACGAATCGGGCTGGAAATACTCGACCCGCGCCGCCAGTTCCGCTTCGACGTTGCCGGAAATCGCTGCGGCGATCTTTTGCAGCTTTTTCTCGTCCTCGCAAATCATGGCAAACTTCGGAATTCCGGCCTTCAAGCACTTTATGATTTTACCAGATTCGTTGTCTTCCGTGTTGGTGAAGGAGACTTCGCACGCAATAACGAGGTCGTTTCGTTCAAGCCATACGTCTATGCTGGCCTGGCTTTCCAAAACGGGTTTTTCAATGGTGCTGCGGAAGCCGAGTTTTTCCGCTTCCTCCTTGATGTGTTTCTGAATTGCCTGATGATGCGGCCCGCCTCGGCCCTGGCCCGGCTCTCGCGGCGGCTCTTTGGATTCTGCGACTGGCGCCGGCGCCGCCGCTTTCAGGATTTCGGATAGGGGCGGCGGCGTCTCAACCTGGAGGATGCCGGCTTTTTCTTTGACTGCATCCTGCGGAGCTTTCGCCATTGCGGGCTTCGGCTGTTCGACGATTGCTGGCGCGGACGGCTCGTCTGGAAGTGGCGTTGCGCGCGATTTCGTCTGCATCGCTTCCACGTCCGCCCGTGCCGTGCCATATTTTTTTCTCGAACCCGTAATGACTTCCAGGCGTCGTGCTGCGGCTGCGTCTCTGTCCGGCTCGCCGGGAAGTGGGACACTCAGAGTAAAATCAAAGTCGCTGCGTTCGACCCGGCACACCGCCTGGCCGGTTTCCAAGTTCCGCAAATCCTTCGCCTCGAAATATGAGAAGCCCTCGGCCAATTTCTTGGCGTCGTCGTCGCCGACACGGAACACAATGCGGGTGAACGGATGGGACATGACGGCGCTCGCCACTTCGGGATTGCGCTGCAACTGGTGCAACTCGTGGTGCGCCAATGTTAAACCGATGCGATATTTCCGCGCTCCCGACAAAATCTCCGCCATGCTCGGGGTGATGAAATTAGCGAATTCATCCGCGTAAATCCAATAGTCCCTGCGGGCGGCGATCTGCTGCGCCTGCCGGCTCATGGCGATCTGCTGGAACTTCGACACCAGCAACGTGCCAAGCAGATACGAGTTTTCCCGGCCCAACAATCCCTCTGGCAACTTCGCCAGAAAGATTTTGCCGGTGTCCATGATCTGCGCGAAGTCCAAGCGGTTCTCCGGCTGCGATACCATGTGACGGATCGGCTTTTGGGCAAGGAACGTGTCCAGCCGGGTCAGTATCGAGCCGATGGATTTGTTGCCGGACAGATGTGGAAAACTTTTCTGCCAGTAATACACCACTTCCGGGTCTTTGACGGATTTCAGGAATTCATTCCGAAAGGGCGGTTCGATCAAAAACCGGCGCACGTCGGCAATGGTGCCGCGCCGGTCGCTTTCCAGAAAGGCAAGGATGGCGTTTTGCAGAACGCTGTTCATCTGGTCGCCCCATGAGGTCGAAAGACGCTGGAACACGGCAACCAAGTCAGACGCCAACAGGGTTTTCTCAAGCTCGCTGTGGGCGGACAAGATGTTGAATCCAATGGAATATTCTGCGTCAGACGGGTCAACCAAAACAACGTCATCAATCCGTTCCTGGGGAATGATTCCCAAAATCTTGTCAATCAAATCACCGTGTGGGTCTAAAACCGCGATCCCCTCGCCATTCTCAATGTCCTGCCGGATGAGATTGAAGAGCAGCGTGGATTTGCCTGTGCCGCTGGCCCCGATGATATGCGTGTGCCGGGTGCGTTGCTCGGCCGACAATCTGACTTCAACCGTCTTGCCGGCATGGTTGTTTATGCCAAGCAACAATCCTTGCTGCTGGACACTAGCCGGCGCGGCCTTGGTCTTGGACGTTTGCCTTTGAAACACCGGCGAACGTACGGCGCTCGACGGCAGATGCACAAAGCCGGTCAGCTCGTCGCCGTTGAGCAGCATCCCCGAGCGCCGTGTCTGCCGCCGTAACACGTCCTCAATGTGTTCCTCGAACGGGTATTCATCATTTTGAAGCGGGATGAGTTCGTTGCCGTTCGGGTTGGCAAACACACGGAGCGAACCGGCAAGGTCACGTGCCAGTTGTAACAGCCGGTCTTCGTTGGCGGCGCGAATTAAGATGCGGACAACGGCGGCATACAGGGGGTGGGCGACTTTGTTTTCGGCTGCCCCCGCCAATTCGGGTGAATCCACAAAGAACGGCTTGCCATCCTCGCCGGTGACGGAAGCTACGATGCTTTCCGACCAGCGATGCTGCACCGACTGCCAAAGGACCTGGAAAAGGCCCAGTTCTCCGGGCTGCAATTCGGCCAATGCGGCAACGATGCCGATGAACGGATCAAGTTTGCCGCTGGCCAAGGGCAGCATGAATTCCCATCGGAGGCCGAATTCCACCGCCAAGGCTTCTTCACCCTGGCTGGCTTCCCATGTTTGTTCCAAGCCGCCTTCACGCGGGACAAAGACGGCTTCGGGAAAATACGCCTGCAACTGGCGGCGGAGCAACGGGGCGTCGTTTGTGGCGGCGGCAAATTGCGCCGTGACTTTCTTGTGAGCACCGATCAATTCAAAGGCAATCGGCTCGCGGCACAAAGACAGGCTCAACAGAAATTGCTCAAACGCCTCTTTTGGGATGTCGAGCTTGTCCGGGAGCAATGCCTGAAATTCAACCAACGATCCACGGGTTAGGCCAATCGGGTCGGGTTCTTCATCTTCGGGTTCGGGAATGACAGGGGATGGCGGCGGGGGTGATGCCAGTATGCGCATGAGCGAACTTAACATCGTTGGCTTGCGTCCATCGTCAACGGCTGGCGGCGCTTCCGGCAAAAAATGACCGTGGAAAGGAACGAACGGCGGTTCGGGATGCACCGGCTCGTCGAACACCTGCCAGCCGCGCCCGCGCCCTTCCCAGCGATGAAATTGCTCGGCGAGTTGTTCGTGAGCCGTCGGCATACCTCACGCCCTACTTCTCCGGCTCGGCTTTGCGCGGCGGCACCCGCTTGTAAAGCTCGCCCAAGATCGGCGCGCGCTCAAATTGCTCGTCCAGTCTGGCTCCCTTTTCCGCCGTTATGTCCTCGGCAAGGTCTCTGATGAGGAGAGGTATTTGGATCAAATAGAAGAGGCGGGAATCGGTGCGGTAATAGGTGTCCGCACGGAACCAATTTTCGTACATGGTTGAAACCACCGGTATTTTGAGCAGCAGGGTGTCGAGGTCGGAGAGGGGCGACGAAGCGGCATTCCGCAAAACTGCTGCCAAGGCGAACATGAGGGTGATCATCGCGACCCCGGCAAACGGTGCCCCAAGCGGTTGCACCAAAAGAGCGCCGGTGATATTGAAAAAAACGAGCGCCGCAATGATATGCCAAAGGCGGACCAAGGCCGGAACATAGACGGTGCGGCACGAAAAGAAATAACCGGAGCCAAACGGCGCGGCACAGGTGTATATCGCGAGTCGCTCGCGAAACAGGCGTAAGTAAATCCGCTTGTCAGACAGCAACCCGCCTTCGGCGAAGTCTTCGCGGCCGATTTCCATGCCGGGAATTTTGCGGGCCTGCAATTCCTTCTCGATGGCCTCGTAAAACTCCTGGGGCGAATAACTGAAGTTGTCGTGGAAGGCAATCCAGTGGCCCAGAATGTCGCCCTTTTTGTTTTCAAAGCCGAAAATGAAGTCAAACCAGGCGCGCAATCTCTCGCCTTTTTTGGTCTTGAGTTCTGAATTAGGCGTGGTCATATTTCGCCGTGCATCATGGGGTCAGAAGAGTTTATTGGTCAACCTGAAAAGGTTGTGTGGATTTGGGCAACTTTATGGAAAAATCAGGCATCTCGGAAAAACGCGGCAGGCAACAATTGCGCATTCTTCGTCCTTTGCTCTGGTGGCTCATTCTGGTGCTGGTGCTGTTTGCCATTCACACCCATGAGCGTTTGATGGAGAAAACGCGGCTCATTTTCAAGGTCACGTTAGAAGGGCAGGCGGTTGACGCCGCCGCTACGCTCGACGGAAAGCCTGCGATGAGCGGACAAAATATTTCCCTCGGCAGCCACGTCTTCGCGGTCACGCATCCCAAAGGGGAACCGTTTTCCACCAATTTGTCAATCTGGTACGGCGCACACGACCTCGTCACGATTGATTTGAAACGGGCAAAGGGGACGCTGGCGGTTTCTGCCTATCCGCCTGCACCCTTCCTGTCCATACGCGGGCCGGAATGGTCGGTGACGCTGACGAACAGTTCGGGCCTGACGGAAACTGTTCCGACAGATCAATACACAGTCGAATCGAGATACGCCCATTGGGGCCGGTCTGACGAGGTTACGGTCAATGCGGGTTTAACCGCGACCTGGCGTATCGCCCCGCAATTGGGAGCGGTGCAATTGTCCTGCAATCAATCAAATGCGACTTTCCAACTGCTAACGCTAGATGGTCGGCGGGTGGAAACGGGTGAATTTCCGTTTCTGATAGCGGAACTGCCGGAGGGGAGCTACAAATTAAATTCACAGCATCACGGCCATGAGCGCGACCAGACGCTCCCCGTCAAGGCTGGAGCGACGAATGATAACCGGGTTGAATTCCAGTATGGCGCGGCCGTCCTCGAAACCGAGCCGGCGGGCGCTGCCGTCGAAGACGGCAACGGTCGTTACTGGGGCGTCACTCCGCTCAACCTGCCAGAATTGTTGCCCGGCACATTGCAATTGACGCTTCACAGGGCCGGTTACGAGGCCGTGCCGGTGTCGCTCGAAATCACCGCCGATCAGACGGCCACGTTCCGCACCAATCTGGTGAGCACGGGCTACACCGGGGCCATGAAGTCCGCCCGGCAGTATATGGACGCGGCGGATTACAGCCGGGCATTGCAGGCGGTTGGCGATGCCCTCGTCGCCAAGCCTGGCGATGCGCAAGCCATAGCTTTGCAACGCGAGGCGACGGGCCTGGGCCAAGTGCAACACGCAAAGACATTGGGGGCGATGGGCGATTACATTGACGGCGACAAAGAACTGGAACTGGCCCTCCAAGCGCTGCCGGACAACGGGGAAATCAAGCAATTGATCGCGGAGTATAAGCAACACGAGCCGGAGCAAATCGAACGGCTACGGGTAGAGCGGTTGAACCGTCCGAAGCAGGTTTTTAACGAGCTCTTGGGAAAGTACCAAGACGCCGATTTGTTCGACGAACACGAACTCACAACCGGCAAGCCGGCCAAGGAAGCGGCTGCGGCGATTGCCAACGCATTGCTGTATACGCAGCCCGCGTTCAAGATTGACGTGAACGACTCGCCAAAACCGGAAACATACGAAATCGTGGGAATGCAGGACGTGTCCGGCATCCTCTCAGTGAGTGGGCAGCGGCGGTGCATCATCGTCTGCGGCCAGGCGACGGACACGAATACGGAGATTCTTTACAAGGTCATGGAATATGAGGCCAAGCACAATGTCTCGATGCCGGGGCTATTGGCGTTCAAGGATGAGGTGCAATACATTCCCATTCACCCGTCAACGATTACAAATATGACGGATAAACTGAAAGCGCAGCTTCAGGCCGGGGTGTCGAATTTGACGGTGCGCATTCAAGGGGCGGTTGGGCAATAAATGGGCGGCGCAAAAATTAGCGAATCGGTGCGGAAAGCGTAGTTTCATCCGAAGTTCTTGCCCACGACCCGCGTGGGCTAGAAACCATATGTGAAATGTCAACTTGGATGGTCGCAAAGACTGTGGCATGCCAAGGACAGAAACGAGGGGCAATTCTTGACAGAAATTTTAAAACTGGTTTCATAGCGACATGGTACCAACTGATGAGAAAATGAGATGTCCGACGTTGTGGAAGATAACATGTGTCGAGAACGAGATACCCGGCCTCTGGAGGAAGTGGTTGATGCATCAATGCGTCACTGTTGGCTATCCTCCCGCGTATGGAGCTCGGATGGTGGGTGGCAAAACGTGGCCGGGTTGGGTCGTGGCGAGAAACGCCCTGAACAGAATTAAGGCGGATGACCTGATAGTCGTTGCGCTTCCGGGGCGTCGGATTGGCAGAATCGGTAAAGTACTGTACAAATTCAAAGACCATTGGGATCCGTTGGTTACTGGAGACAAAAGATACAGGAAGGGGGAAGAACAGGGGCGAAGGATATTCGTTCGGTGGGAGCACGAGTTCGGTGCCCCCGAAGCGCATGATTTGGTAGCGCAACTCCCCACAGGTGTTGACATGGGACGCGGAGCTTTGACCCGCGTCAACCACCACAAAATCGAGTGGTTTCGAAAGGTGATAGCAAACCCTGCCAATTGGGTTCGGCTGATAGGTTTATTCGGATACGAACGATCTCTATCCGAATACATCGCATCTTATCCTGACACGCTCAAACCTGGCTTGGTGCCGTACACAAGCCAAAGAATTCCGATTAAGAAAATTCGCGAATACGTGTTTGATGATCGCTCACGGGCTGATGTGTTGTTGCGCGATGGGGATGCTAAGCCCGTTGTGGTCGAATGCAAACAAGGGTCGCCAGATGAGCAAGCTATCGGACAAGTACGGCGTTACATCAAGCGACTGAAGGATAAGACAGGAGAGCAATCAAGCGGGATTTTGGTGCATGGCGGAGCAAGAATCGTTGACAAAAAGGTCTGGATAGAAGCAAAGAAATTTCCACGCGTGGAGATAATCCACTACGATCTCAACGTTGTTTTCGAGCCGTCCGCTAAAGGTTAGCGTCGATAATGGCCGCCTCCCCGCACTTGCTTGCGGGGTTTCCTTTCGTGATTCATTGCTATGGTTACGAAGGCATTCATCCCCGTTCTTCCGAACGGGGTTTCCTGCAAATTAAAAAACCGGCCAACTTTGTTGGCCGGTGTGATTATCACGCGATCTCTAAGAGTGGCGCTTGGGCCTTCTCGGCAAGCTGGCGCGCCTTTTTAACCTGTTCGTGTTCCCGGACGATGCGTTCGCCGTCAATGCCGGTTTCGACAATGAGGTTGAATGCCTCCGGTGCAAAGCCGAATTCCCACTGCGGAATCGGCAGGCGTCGCTTGGTTCGCTTCATAACAGTCAGTTGTAGAAGTAGCCCTTATGCCGAGCTCGGCATAACGGCTATTTTGCCTAGCTCCGAATAATGCCGAGTTGTTGGGGTGATTCTATAAAACATTGAGGAATCACCCCCTTTTTTATTTCTTCGACTCGGCATTATCAGAGGCTTTGGAGGAAGGCCATCAG
>JBEKMW010000079.1:0-23077 GCA_049523455.1 Verrucomicrobiota bacterium
ACCGTGTTGACCTGCCCGACCGTCGCATAGCCGCTGCCTCCGATCTGGCTCTCGATCCCATTGCTGGTGGTGATCATGTTGAGGCCGACTGTGGCCAGTGTGGCCGAATTGGTTGAAGCGATCGCGTTGGTCACATTACCGCCGACTGAATTGACCTGGGCCACGACGCCATTGCTGGTCGTGATCATGTTGGCACCGACTGTGGTCAATGTGGCGCTGTTGGTCGCCGCGATCGCGTTGGTCACATTACCGCCGAGCGCGTTCTCCCTGGCGGTCGCTGCCGCTACATTCGCCGCATTCGTCGCCGCAATCGCATTCGTCAAATTCATCCCAATCACATTGGCATAATTCGTCGCGCCGGCGCCGTACATCCACAGCGCGGCCAGCCCGGCCACTGAATTATTTGTATCCACGGACCATGTCGGAAAACTGTTGTTCACGTTCGTCCCTGCGAGCAGCCCAAAGCCAGGCTGCAGATACGCCGCCGCCGCCGCGTCCCAGACGTGAAGGAAGCGCATATCGCTCGCATTCACACCATAACTCATCGTGTCCGGCGGGATCGTGTTGCCCTCGCCCGTCGTCAGCCAGTATTGCGCGTTGATCGTCCCGTTGGTAACCGGCATATAAAACGTGAACTCGGAATAATTCTGGCCGACTGCGGAGATTTGGATCTTCCCCGGAGCCAGGTTGGTGAGCCAGAGAGTGCCTGTAACGTCAGTGGTCGCCGTTCCCCGCCATTGGATCGCCACGCCGGCATTCCGGCTGTACGGGATCGAGAAATCCGTGATCACGCATTCCTGGTTCGTCAGCGGATTCCCAAAATCGTCCGTGATCGGAATCACCGCGACGCTGGCCCCCAGACAGTTGGACAGGATTAACAGGATTGACAGGATTAAAAAGTTGGCGGCTACAAACGACCCGCGCCGCCGACGGGATGAAAACCCCCGGCCCAGGTGGTTGGACGGCGTTGCCGGCTCCGGACCAGGCGCCCCGCTCATTGGACGATTTGTTACTGCCGGCAAATTGGTGTTAATCCTGTCAAAAAAAGTCTTCATATTATGGAAGCTGTTCGGGTATGTCCGCGGCCAGGATAAGCTCAATCCGATAGGTATCAGTGGTCACTCCCTCAAACTCCATCAGCGCGATCCCGCGGTAGTACGGCAGCGGCTCGTCGGCCGTCCCGCAATCCCGGATCGCGCGCACGATCTCGCGCGCCTCCTCGGCGAGCTGAAACATCGGAGGGCCGCCCGCCACGCCCTCGGTCAAACTCATGCCCTGCTGCCGCATAAACCCGCGCCCGCGCGACACCGCGATCCAGTACGTCCGGTGCATCCGCCCCGCCACGTCGTCAAAGCGCTCGCTCTGCGGCTCCTCCCGCTGAAATAAAATCGCGCACCGTGGCGCGCCCGGATTCACGCCCAGGATCGTAAACAAATGCGGCACATCATTGGCCACCTTGGCCGAGCCCGAGTACTGCTTCACCCAGCCAGCCAGGCAGCCCTCGATGCGCTTCAGTTGTTCGGCTATGGTCATAGCTGGGAATTGCCGATTGGCGATTGCCGATTGCCGATTGGAACATGGCGCCGCGAAGCGGCGGAGAAATTGGCAATTGGCAATTGGCAATTGGCAATCATAGCGTGCTTCCTTGGGTCTTGCTCTGCTCGGAGACAATCGCTCCCGGCGTAAACGCCGGCCGTTCCACCGCATCCAGCGACTCCTCGCGGTCCGCGATCCGCTTGAGCCGCTTCCGCATCTCGTTCGCCCGATCGCGGTAAGGATTCTCCTCATCCGGCCCCTGGCGCCGGCGCTCGTAGATTTTCTCCAGGCAAAAAATCAGGTTCGCCTCCACCGCAATCGCCGGCACCGGCGAGAGCGGCGTGAAATAGCGCCCCTGAAGAAATCCATCCACCGCCCCCGCCGCGGAATCCAGGAGCCGCTGCATGAGATTGGGATCGAGCGTTCCGGTACCGGAATCATCCAGCGCATCCGTCAGCCTGGCGAGCCCGCCGATTTCATCCTGGACGAGTTGTTGGCTAGCGTAGCTCATTTATTTTCTGCATTCTGCATTCTTCCTTCTGCCTTTTGTAAAGCCAGCGGCCACACCGCGCGTCCCGCATGTTGAAGTACGACCTGCGTATCTGCGTAGCACCGCCCTCCCAGCTCCCGCCACCGATAGCAAAAATTCCAATCCTCGGTGAGAAACCGCCGCTTCCCATCCACCTCGCGCACCTCCTGCCGCCAGAACGCGAACTCCTCGCGGTACGGCGGCCAATCCTGGAAATAGCGGATCTGCTTCCGGTCCGTTGCGAGAATCTTCTCAAATGTCCATTTGGCGATGCACAGAAACCCCGTGCCCACGCAGGCGACCTCCTGGAGCCCGGATGCCCCCACGCCCGCGCCCTTGACCCCATTCCCGCACCATTTGATGGTCGGCTCGACGGTCTTGATGGGGTACATCCCGCCCACGACCCCCTCGTCGTGGCTGGCGATCCGCTCCACATCCCCACAAGAGAAGCCAATGTCCGTATCAATGAACAAAATGTGCGTGCAATCGCTCTCCAGGAAATTCGCCGTGAGCACATTCCGCGCCCGCTCCACACTCGGATCGGTGCACCAGCCGAACGTCAGCGACATCGGCGGCTTGATCACCAGCGCCATCATGCTCTGAACGAACATCAAATCGTTCTGGGAAAAATGCCCCGCGATCGCGATATAGAGCTTCCGCTTTCCGCTTTGGTTTTTATCTGTGTCCATCCGTGTTTATCCGTGGTTAAAGATTCAGCTCACAAAAAGGCACGCCGCGTTGCCTCGGCGTGCCTATCGGTTTGGAACTTCCCGCCGCTCAAGCGGACGGCGGAAATCCTTATTCGTCCACCCACTCGTAGGTGATCACCGCACCCGAGCAGTCGCCGCCGATCGTCGCCGGCACGCTTTGCTGGACCTGGATCGGCCCGCGCAGGCCCGGAGGCAGCGGCATGTCAATCGCCGCGTTCACCTGGCCCGGCCCATACGCCGGCGTCCCATTCGTCGCCACGCCCGCCAGCACCACCTGGATCAGCGGCTGCGTGTTCTGGAACGTGTTCCCGCCGTCAATGCTGTCCTGCAGCGTCAGCGTGATGTTCACCGCGTTATTCGTCGCATTCGGCAGCGCCGGAATCACCGCGCGCAGCCGCCCCTGGCGCCACTGGTCGCTGAAGCCCGCGGTATCCACGCCCAGGTCCAGCGTCTGCGTATTGTTCGTATTGCCGACCGTCGGCAAATTTTGTTGCAGGGTCAAATTGATGTCTTGTGCCATATTTTTGTCTGGTTGATTTTTACTTTAGCCTTTAGCCTTCAGCCTTCAGCCTTTCCTTTTCTAGTGTCCCACCGCCTGCCAATACACCGTGAGCCCATTCGTGGTGATCGCCGTGAGTTGAAAGCCCGTCGTAGTCACCAAGGTAACCGCGATGATGTCATTGGTAGTGGTGCTGCTGCCGTTGGCCGTGACGATCGGCGGCACGGTGTAGCTCATGGCCGGGAAGCTGTTGGTCAGCGGCGCCCCCGGCACAAAATAGCCCGAGCAGATCCCCGCATTATACTGCGCGTTAACCCGCATCAACGGCAGCGTCGGCGGCACTACGTTTTGATTCGGCGTGTAAGCGCCGGTGAAGTTCGTGTTCCCCGTCGCCCCGTTATTGGTGTAGAACGGCTGCGCCTGCGCCCGCCAGGGCAGGGTAAACACCGCGATCAATGCCACGACGGCGATGAATGCCAGCAGCGCGATCGCCGGCCGGAAGTTCTTTTGCGTTTTTTCTTTCATTCGATGTTGAGCGTTGAATGTTGAATGTTGAATGTTTCGTCCAGGCCAGCCCTACCACTTGGCCTGCAGTTGGATGCCGTCGGTCGGAATGATCGGCACGCCCTCGATGTCCACCACGGGCGCTGGAGCAATGATGGGTTGGTCGGGTCGCACTCCCCCCTGCCCGAATAGTGTTACGGGACGGGAAGCTTGTAGGAGCGCCCGAGCACGCTTTGTGGCGAAGCAGTGGGTAAACTTGATTCCTGTCGGCCAGAGCGCATGGAGTTTCTGACTGAGCGCATCAGTCCACGGACTGGCGGCGTTTATATTTTTAATTACGCCGATGCCCCACGGTTGGGCGCACGCCAAGCCGATCCAGCCGGAGATGTTCGAGACACTCATGCGCAGGCGTTTGCCCGGCGTCACGTTGTCCGGCATGTACTGCCAGACCCATGGATTGATATCCAACACCTTGTCGCCGCCATAGAGGAAATGCACGCCCTGCGGATGCGCCCACACGTACCAGACACATTCGGTTGCGGGCCCGGCGCCCCCAGCGTCGATGTAATTCACCATAACCTTCCCTGTGCGCGAGTCAATCACACCCGCGTTGCCCGCCGCCGTGCCGTTGTAAATCTGCAGAATCGCCTGCAACCCCGGAAACCCGTTCGCATCAATGTTCGTGCCCGCGTAGAACTGCTGGCTGAATTTGATCGCCTTGTCCATGAGTGCCCCGGCCACTTCATCGGCCTGCAAATCACCCAGCGAATCGCCAATCTGGTTGGCCGCCACCATCTCCAGCTCGTCAATGCCCAACTGGCTGTCCCAGGGGTACGCATTGAACCGGCGCCGCTCATACGTGCCCGCGCTCGTGAACGCGCCCGACCCGATGGGCCGGAACGCCCCGCCCTTGGGAATGGAGATCTGCACTTTGGCCTCCACATAAGTGCCCGGCACGGTGCGGCCCATGATCGTGGTGATCTCCGGAGAATAATTGACCACCTGTTGGACCAGCCCGATTTCCTTGTCCACGCCCCGGCGCGCGGCCAGGTCGGCCATCGTTAAAAATGTTTTTGCCATAATTGCTTAGTTGGGAGTTGAGAGTTGGATTTTAGCGTTTCAGCGTTTCAGCTTTCGTCAAATATTTGGCCGCGCCGTTCCCCGGGCCGCGGCTTCCTCATCAAACATGGCCGCCAGGTCCACCTTGATGATCTTCCCGCTCGCGTCCTTCTCCACGTGCCGCCCGCGCGCGCCGTCCGTCTGCGATATCGCCGATCGCGCGCTCAGCGGCACGGTGACCGGCGTATTCGCGTGGAGAAGCTGCAGCAGCGAAACATCCAGCTTGTTGAGCTCCTCAGCCGTGTACGCGGTTCCATCCGCCTTTTTGGGCACCTTGCCCTCGGCGGAAAAGAGCGTGATCAATTTGCCGCGTTCCAATTTCGTGGCCGCCGCCGCGCTCTCCGCGAGCTTGGTCTCCAGGCCAGCCACACGCGCCGTCATCGCCGTCAGGCTGCTCGTCAGCCCGCCGATCGTCGCGTTCAGCGCCGTCAGGTCCGGCGCAGCGGCCGCCGGCGCCGGCGCCAGGCGTTCCTTCAATTTGGCCAGCACGTCCGCTTCAGCCGTGGTTTCCGGCAGCCCCAACAGGGTCGCCACCGACAATAAGGTGAGTGTTTGATCTTTGAGCATGTTCTTTGTGGTGGTTGTGGTTGAGTGCCCGGCCACCGCCTGGGCGATTGATCCGCAGATTTTCTTGGCGCTCTCCTCGCTGTGCCCGCCGCAATCCGTCATGTGCGCCACGCACCCGTCGAACCCGCCCTTGAACGTCCCGTCCTCGTTCATGTGGTCGCACTTTTTTTTGTCCGCGCTCAGTGCAGTCACGTCGGCCATGTTCAGAGATGCCTTGAAAAATTGCAGGTCCTTCACCGCGCCATTCGGCGTCAGCGCGATGGAATGGATGAAAAGCACCTCCGGCCCTTCCTTGTTTATTGCGGGCGAGAGGTCCTCGAAGTTGCGCGCGTGTTGCAATCCGAGTGGAGTCCAGACGATGTCATCCAAAAAAATTCCTTCGCCCGGGACCGGCTTCACCGAGCCATAGCCAAAAATCAGCGGCGGCTGTCCCGCGCCCAGCAGCGCCTTGTTCGTCTCGCTTCCCGGAACCGTGCAATGATCGAAATCAATCGCCACCCGGTCGTAGCCGAGCTGGCGCTGGTTCACCGAGAGCTGCCTGGCCGTCTCATCACCCACGCGCACCTTGCCGAGCACCGAATCACTGTCTCCCCACGGCAGCACCTTGAGACGCGACGGCAGCTTCTCGCCCTTCAGCGCCCCGTTGGAAACTTTCAGCGTCAGGAGATTTTCGGCAAATGTCATTTCGTTCATCCTACACCGTTGATTAAATGCGTTTAAGGTTGCCGCAACCTTAAAATGACGCCCCGCCTGTGCTTCAATGGCCCCTGCGTTTGTACCAACAAATAAATTCAATGAATCAAATGAAAAATAGAAACTTCCTCCGCATCGGGCTGGCGCTCTTCGCGCTGGCGTTCCTGGCCATGGGCGTCACCGTCCGGGCCCAACCCACAAACTTCCTGGTGTCCGTCGAATATTATTTCACCGGCATCAACACCAACTTCACCTTCCAGCGCGTCCAGGTCTGGAACGGCATGGAGTACCAGAACGGCGTCAACATCGCCGACGACCTCGCCGGCTCGTTCGATGTGTACGCGCCGACGGGCTGCTACACCGGAGGCCTCACCGTCTCGCTCGAAGGCGACATGCGCAACTCCGGCATCGCCGGCACGATCGTCAGCGGACAGGGCGGCGCCGGCCTGAACTACAACTATTACGACGTCCGCTTCGGCGGCTACGCCGACGGCGGCTACGACGCAGTCACCCACCAAGGATACGGCGAGCTCGGTCTGCGCGTGATGAAAAAGATGACCCCGAACACCTTTGCCGGCATCAGCCTCGCCGTTCAACTGCCCACCAAGGGCACCACCTACCCGCTGGCCGGCGTCTTCGCCGGCGTAACCTTCTAGGTAGGGCGGCGCTGCCGCGCCGCCCCATATAAATGGATTTCCAAATGAACAAGGGGGCCATGGCAACGCAACGTCTTCGCGAGGCGCCGAGCCAACCATGGTCCCCGTTCGTTGCTCTAGGCATCTTCCTCATCTCCGCCGCCATCACTGCCGCGCTCCTCGCCGCCTTCAGCTTCGGCGGCCAGATGCTCTGCCACTACATGGCCACACACGGCCACTGACCGTGAACATCGTCTCGCAACCGCCCGACTACCTGGCCAACTACGGCCCCGGCTGGATCGCCTTCCTCTCCCGTCGCGACAACTTCATCAGCGCCGGCATAGACTGGTTCTCCCGCTGGGACGACATTGACCACGTGCCGATTTCGCACGTCATCAACATCATCGGCGAGAACGACACCGTCGAAGCTCTGGAACCATGCGTCTGTTGCGCCACGTTGGAAGTCTATCTGCACAATCCGGAGATCGCTCTATTGGTGCGCAAACCGCGCACGCAATTTCTCGCCAACGTGGTACGCGAAGCCAAGCTGCATCTCGGCGAGCCCTACAACAACAAGCTCATCGCCGCGCTCGCCCTCAGCGAAACCCTCGCGGGCCACGCCCTGAACCAATTCACCCTCGGCGCTTTCGAGCGCACTCTGGTCCGCTGCGTTGACCGTCCAAACAAATGGATCTGCTCCAAGCTCGGCGTCCGCACCTTGCGCCAGCCCGACCTGGTCCCAGGCACCGGCGTCCTCACCTGGCCATCCGGGACGGTCAAGCCCATTGACCTCTTCGAGGATACCTACGCCTTCGAACCAGGCGCCATCGAACTCGTGCCATAAAAATGCAAACGCTAACCGATCTCCTCCCGCCCAAGTACGCCGCCTACGCCGCCATCGCCATCATCCTCCTGCAGACCGCCGGCCGCGTCTATCACGCCCTGGCATCCGGCCACGGCCTGACCGGCGCCTGGCGCGCCTTCCTCTACGGCAACCCCAAACCACCAGGTCCGCAGAATCCCGCGACACCATGAATCGCCTCGTCTCAATCTGGATCGCCGTCGTCCTTTCTTTCTATTGGTTCAACCTGGTTTGGACCGTCCCCTGCAGTAATATCAACAATCACCTCACGGAATGGATGTTCAAGGCACGCGCAAAGGGCGGCGATTTCCGGGACATGTTCCCCCATCTGAAAAACCGAATCGCCGGCCTCTGGCTTGCTGGCCGCCTTGTGGACTGGTGTTGCAACGATGGTGGCACCTGGGTCCGTCCGATGCTGACGACCGAGGGCGGCAAAGTCGTTCCTCTGGGCGCGCCGGAGGCAAGCAGCACCTATCGCACCGCCTTCGCCGGCTACTTCACCTTCTGGCTCGCCGCCACCTTTGGCTTGCTCATTATTTTTCTACCTAGACCACTTCTGCCCATCGCCCTGGTCTTCGCCGGCCTAATCGGTGTGCTCGCCGATCCGTTTGATGTCACACTCTATCCCTGGACCGTAAGCGCGATGTTCTTCTTCACTCTATCGGCGTTGCTGTGGAGCCGTGGCAGCCTCTGGTGGATGCTGCTGACAATGCTAATCGGGATGCTCTTTAGGGAAACAGTAGCTGTGACCGCCTTTCTTTTCTTATTCATGGACAAAAGCTGGCGTCAGCGACTGTCGTGGTTTGTGTTCGCGGTGGTGCTTTGCATCGAGCTCAAATGCCTTGTCACCCAATTGGTGCTCGGCCATATGCAATGGTTCGTCTATATGACCCATGAGGCCGGACACTCAATCTGGTACAATAACATCGGCGAAATGATTCACCCGAGCCATCTGTGGCCGGGATTGGTTGATGGCGGGTTGTTATTGCTCGCCTTGTGGCTGCCCAGTCTGACTAGACAAAGCATCGGGTTCAAATGGCTCATTGCGATTTTCCTCTCCGGCCTCTTCTTCGCCGGCGCCTGGACCGGCTTCAATGAGTTCCTTGAACCGCTGCCGATTGCCTCAATCTTGGTTACCGCCGCCGCCAACACCCCGTCCAAAATAAATCCGCCCAACGCCGGATAAAACCTGCAACCTGCAACTTTCAACATGCAACCAATCTTCGCCGACGCCCTCACCTGGACCCAGATCGGTGTCTTCGCCGCCATCGCCAGCGCCGCCGTCGGCGTAGCCGCCTTCTTCTCGCGCTCCCGCGTCTCCGTCTCCCCCCAGCCGCTCCGCATTGAGATCACCAAGGAACTCGCCGATAAATTCGCCGACAAGAAGGTCTTCGAAGCCCACGTCGCCGAGAATAAAGAGCACCACGCCAAATTTGAGAATCGTTTCCGCGAGGTGGACATCAACATGCCAAAAGTGATGCAATCCATCAGCGCTGAATGGCGTGGTTGGGCCGATGCCAAACTGTCCGATCTCGCCCTTGCCCACAAAGCGGCCAGCGCCGATCAATGGAAGGAAATCAACGAAATCAAAAAGAGCTTCGAGTCCGTCGCGCGCGCCCTGGGACGAATCGAAGGCCGGCTGGAAAGGAACGACCAGTGAATTTGACATCCGAACAAAAAGAAACCCTCCGCCACGCCATCATCGAGGCCCTGGCCATCCGCCACCCCGCCGCCCTGACCGTCCGCCAGATCTGGAACCTGGCCAAAAAAGACCTGGACTTCAAATTCGAGTTCGACGACGTCCTCGCCGCCCTTACTCTGCTGCGCGAGCTAAAGCTGTGTTCCAAACTCCCCGACGAACTCGGCGCCACCGACTATTTCCGCGCCCTGCCCGAGGCCGTCCTTAAATTCGAGCGCGGCGAAATCTGACACTCAATAAAGGCAAAAAATATGGCCATTGTAAAAAGAGAATCAATCAAAGCAATCCCCACCATCGGCCGCATCATCATCGCCACCGTGCCGGTTCATGGCGAGCTGGTCCAGCGCCCGGCAATTGTCATTGAGCCTGACCAAGACCAAAAATTGTGGGCCCAAATCTTCATGAAGGCCAAAGGCACCGACCTGTGGGACGGCACCACGCATTGTATGCTCAAAGATTTGGCCTACGATCAAACCGGCAAAGCCGAAAACTCCTGGCGCTGGCCCGACCGCGCGTGAAAAACAACCCCACGATCACCACCCGCCGCGGCAAAATCGCCCGCCTCCCCGCCGCCATCCGCGACCAGGTCTGCATACGTCTGCACGACGGCCAGCCCGGCCGCGTCATCCTCCCCTGGCTGAACGCCCTGCCCGACGTCGTGAAGATCCTCGCCACCGAGTTCGAAGGCGAACCCGTCACCGACCAAAACCTCTCCACCTGGCGCCAGACCGACTTCCAAGCCTGGCTGCAAAAGCGCGAGCGCGTCGAGCACACCAAGGAGCTGAGCAAGTATGCAGCGGCGCTGGCCCAAGCCGACGGCCGTAGCATCGCCGGCGGGGGCGCCAGCATTGTCGCCGGAAAAATAATGGAAGCCCTGGAAACCATCGAGGAGGAGCAAGAAGGCAAGCTCTCCCCCGACGCGCTCCTGAAACTTGCCCTCGCGCTCGCCGAACTGCGCAAAGCCGAACAGACGGACGTAAAGCTCGATCAAAACAAAGTCCGGATCACTCAAAAGGACGAAGAGCTCGCCCTGGCCCGCGAAAAATTCCAGCGCGAAACCGCCGAAGCCGCGCTCAAAGTCCTCTCCGACGATCGCGCCAAGCAAATCGAATCCGGCGCCGGCACCAACGCCGAGAAGATCGAAGCCATGGGCCAGCATCTCTTCGGCGATCTCTGGAAGAAGGCATGAGCCATGCAACGCCGCGCCTACCAGGAAGAAGCTCTTCGCGAGTTCATCGAATCCCCGTTGCGTCTCTGGGCTCTCCTCTGGGAACGCCAGGCCGGCAAGTCCACCACCTTCGCTGACTTCGCCCTCTACGAAATGCTGCGGTTCAAAAACCGCACCGTCATCTACGGCAGCGCCTCCCTCTTGCTCGCCCAGGAAATCACCCTCAAAGCCAGCATCCGCGCCAGCATGACCGCCCAGGAGATCGTCGAGGCCGACGCCCGGCTCCTCCAGGGCTTCGCCGCCGGCGTCCAGGCCACCGTCGGCGACCAGTTCCAATTCGCCACCGTGGACGCCTCCAAAGACAAGGAAATCAAAAAACTTTCCACCGCCGATTTCGCCGATCTCTTCCAGCAGCAAAAATTGGAGTTCCGCGTCTATCACGACCGCACCGCATATTCCCGCTGCAAGGTCATCGCGCCAAACATCGCCACCGCCCGCTCCTGGAGCGGTACCGTGCTCCTGGACGAAATCGCCTTCATCCGCAATCTGCGCGAGTTGATCACCGCACTCATTCCCATCGTCTCCACCAACCGCGATTACAAGCTCATCCTCTCCACCACGCCTCCCGAGTTCGACGATACCCATTACTCCTTCGAGCTTCTCGCCCCCCCGCCCGGGCTGGAGTTCAAGCCCAACCCAACCGGCAACTGGTACGAGAGCGATTCCAAAATCCGCGTCCACCGCGCCGACGCCTTCGATACCAACCTCGCCGGCAAGAAAATCTTCGACCTCAAGACCGGCGACGAAATCACGCCCGCTCAAGCCTTCGAACGCGCCCCGAACAAAGACGGCCATCGCATCGCCCATTGGCTCTGGTGGATGCTCGGCGGCGCCGCCGCCTGCGATTTGCTCCGCCTCAAAACCGCCCAGGAACGCGGCGCCAGCCAGTGCCAGAATTTCCTGATAGACACCGACGCCGACATGGTCGCCGCCCTCAACTGGCTCCATGCGCACATAGACCCCAAGCGCCGCGTCGGCATCGGCTTCGACGTCGCCACCACCACCAAAGGCAAATCCAATCCTTCAGTCGTCAGTGTCGCCGAAGAAAACGGCCCCGAATGGCTCATCCGTTTCCGAGCCGTCTGGAAAACCAAGGACCCTGATATCGCCAACGAACGCCTCGACGGCATCATTGACACCATCGCAAACCGCGGTTCCCTCGCCAAAGCCCTCGCCCAGGATGCGACGAACGAAAAATATTACGCCGAAGACAACCGCAAGCGCCTCCGCCGCAAACTTCCCGTCATCCTCATCGTCGCCAGCGAAACCGTCGAAAAGCCCGGCCTCGAAAAGCCCACCAACTGGAAGGAATATCTCGGCGACCAGCTCGTCGCCAAACTCGACGACAACAATCTGACCCTTCCCGGCGACACCTACACGCGCATGGACTACCGGCTCGTGATGAAAGACCGCGGCAAGTTCGTCTGCGAGCCCAACGCCCAGGGAATGCACGGCGACACCTTCGACGCCGACAAGCTCGCCGGCCACGCCCTCACCGGCAACTCTGGCCGTACCATCGTCCCCGATCCCAATCTGAAATCTGAAATTTCCGATCTGAAATCCCAGATGTGGCCCAAATGGCCCCCCTACGCCTGCGATCCGCCAATGAATCAAAGCATTTCCAGCCTATGACGCCCCGCCATTCGTCATTCGTCATTCGTCATTTTGCCAAAATCGCCTACAGCGCGTTTTCCCGCCGCCCCCGCCCCAAGACCGCGGCTCGCCTCAAAGCGCGTTTCGCCGCGTTCCGCGACGCCCTAGCCAGCGTTATAGCGCCCGCCATTTTGGAATCACACTCCCCGGCTAAACCGGTTTTTCCCTGTCGCGCGGCCTTCAGGCCGCTTCTCACAGGATCCCACCCATTCCCGCAGGCCTGGTCCACCACGTCCACCCTGTCCACCACGTCCATCTAAATGAAAACACTCAAAATCCTCGGCGTGCCCGTCGCCAGCTTCGGCGAAGCCCCCGACACCAAGAACACCGTCCGCGCCGGCGGCCTCATCAAAAACATCGGCGGCGATTCCACCACCGTCCCGCAGAGCCAGGGCATCTTCCTCTCCCCCCGCTACGAGCCCAGCAACATCACCCAAAACGCCGACGTCCTCCGCGTCCAGGACGCCATTCGTCTCGCCGAAAACGGCCAGACCCAGGAACTCTTCCGCTTCTACCGAGACACCCTTTTATCCGACGACCACATCCAAGCCTGCTTCAACACCCGCAAGCTCGCCGTCCTCTCCCAGACCCTCAACATCATGCCCGCCGACAAAACGAACAAGGACGACGTCGCCCTGGCAGTGGCAATGCGCCGCGCGAAAAAAGATTGTGAGAATTGGAACCAGGGCATGATCGCCCTCATGGACAGCCATTGCTTCTGGCCCGTCTCGATTGTCGAGCGCCTCTACAAACCCGCCGGCGATCCCGCCCCCGGCGAACCCCGCCTGCAATTCACCCTCCGCCGTTTCGCGCCGGTCAATCATCAACTCGAATGCTACCTCTGGGCCTATTTGATGGGCGGCGTCGGCTTAGGCACCGCCAGCGCCATCCAAATCGCCAACGCCGGCGTCGAAGGCCGCGATGCCAAACCCCCAGGCACACGCATAGACGACTGGCGCGGCCCTGCTTCTCCCTCTCCTGGGGGAGAGGGCCGGGGTGAGGGCGGGCGTTCCTCCGACCAATACACCATAGACCTCGAACGCTGGGAACCCTACCTCAAACTCTGGCCCATAGACCGCGCCGGCCGCATTATTTACGACACCTCCAACGCCAGCTATCTTGACCCCGCCCGCCACGTCGTCCACCGCGGCCATCTCCTCAGCAACTTCCGCGACAACTGGGGCGGACCCGCCCGCGCCATTCTCATGTGGTGGCTCTTCCGCGGCCTCGGCCGCGAATGGTTCGCCCGCGGCATGGACCGCTACGGCTCCCCCTGGCCCGTCGGCTACACCGACGCCACCGACCCCATCGCCGTCGCCCTGCTCAACCAGGCCTTCGACCTCAGCAAAAAACTCGGCGGCCTGGTCGTGGACGAATCCAGCCGCGTCGAATTGAAGGAAGCAATGGTGCAAGGCATGGCCCAAGGCTACGAAACCTTCTTCCGTCTCTGCAACGAAGCCATCTCCTACCACATCACTGGCCTCAAAGAGTCCCAGAAGCCCCACGGCCTCAACGCCGGCGAAAATCAAATGCAGCAGAGCGTCCGCGACGACGTCCGCCTCATGGACATGGTCCTGCTCAGCGAAACCGTCCAGAACCAGATCGCCACACCCTTCGCCCAGGTCAACGGCCTCCGCGGCAACGTGAACTTCATCTGGGGCGGCCTGAACCAGGACGACGCCAAAAAGTTCGCCGACTTCCTCGCGCAAATGAAAGCCGCCGGCTACGAAGCCTCCGACGAATCCCTCCCCACCATCAACGACAAAACCGGCCTCGTCTGGACCAAGGCCGCCGCTCCCGTTCCGCTTGATGCGTCCAATCCGTCCAATCCGTCTTATTCCCTGGGTAGAAAAAACCTAAACGGCGAGCACGAAAAGACCGAAGGGGGCACAAAAAACCTGTCCGCCGGGCTCCTCTGGCTCAGCGCCTCAAACAGCGAAGTAAAATCCCCCGTCGAAGATACTGTGCAAAAACACAGTGCCGCCCTGGCCACCGCCTTCCGCGGCAGCCTCGCCCCCGTCCGCACAATTATCCTGAACAGCACCAGCCGCGCCGACGCCGAAAAAAAGCTCAAGCTCTTCTTCGCCGACTGGTCCGGCGATCGCATCGCCGAAATCATTGACCAAGCCATGCAGCTCTGTGCCGCGCAAGCGAGTGGCGCAGCCGTCCCGCCTGCGAAAAAATAATCGGCCCTATCCGTCCTATGATTTCTGAAATGTGAAATCTGAAATCTGAGATCTCCAATGCCCGAACCCCTCTTCACCCCGGCCCCCAACGCCGCCGCCGCCGCCCTGATCGCCGGCAAGCCCCCTGTCGTCAAGCGCGTCTTCAACCAGCTCCTCCCCGAGCTCCGCGCCCGCGCCTTCACCGTCGCCGGCATCGAGAGCGCGAACGCCCTGCAACGCATCCGCGACGCCGTCGCCGCCGTCCCGCTCGGCACCCAAACCTGGGACCAAGCCAAGCGCGACATCGTGGACGAACTCGATCCCTACCTCGGCGACGGCGCCGACTATCGCGCCACGCTCGTCCTGCGCACCAACGGCTTCCAGGCCTTCAGCTCCACGATCCACGAAATCGGAATGCAAGACGAAGGAACGACCCACTTCCAATATCTGCATGGCGAATGCAAAGCCCCCACCGAAAGTCATCTGGCCCTCAATGGCATCGTGCTGCCAAAGGACGACGAATTTTGGGACACCCACACCGGCCCCTGGGGCCACCTCGGCTGCGTCTGCTACAAGCGCCCCATGAATGAAGACCTCGTCGCCGACGAACAAGCCAAAGACGACGCCCAAGACAACCCCGAAGACCGCAACGTCCTCATCGGCCCCGCTCTCACCCAGCTCCACCACGGCACCTTCCTCCGCAACGGCCGCCGCTACGACACCAGCATCGCCGGCCCCGACAACTCCGGCTTCCACTGGTCCCCCGGCGACTTCCGGATCCCGCTAAAAGACCTCGAATCCAAATACGACCCCGAAGTCTGGTCCCAATTCCAACAGTTCGCGCAAAGCACGATGCTCAATGAAAACCAATCCCTCTGGGATTGGCTCAAAGGCTCCGCCGCAAAACCCTCTCCGCCCCCGATCGCCGGTCCCGCTCCTGAAGGGATTGGTCGCCTGGCCAACCAATTCCTGGACAAAAAGTTCAGCCCCCAAATGGTCGCCGCCGTCCGCTCGCTGCCTCCTGCCATCGCCCCGCTGCTGGAGAATCTCTCCGTCGCCAATGCCGGACAAGATATCGCCCATTATAAACCCAGTCTTAAAACCATGTTTTTAAGGCGGAAATTGGATGACTGGTACGGCACCCGTGAATCCATGATCCATGAGGTCGGGCATCATCTGCATTACCAGACCGGCATGATCACCGAAAGCCGCGCTGCGCCGGAGTTCCAGGCCGCCGCCGAGCTGGACTGGCAGAATTTCGGTAAATGGGCAGAGCAAAAAATCGGAGACGATTGGCAGGCCAAACTCTCTGGCAGCCTTACCGAAAAAATCGACGCGCTCATGGCGGCGCTGGGATATAAAGGCGAGCTTACCGCGCTGCCAATGGCCCAACAAAAGCGTATCGCGCGCTTCGGAGACACGATCCTGGGCCTGAGTCGCGGACGCTATGGGTTCGGACATCAAAAATCCTACATGCAATATCACGGTCTCAAAGAGGTGTTTACGCACGCCTGGACGGGAATAGTTGACAACGACACCGAATTTGCTAATCTATTCAGTGGTGTTACGCACGAAGTGCGCCGCGCCTTGAACCTATGACCGCCTGGGCACAACTCGGACAACTGGAAAAAGCTTACTCCGCCAGATTTGATAATCTGGATGAGCTTGAAGACATGTCATTCTTCACCCGTCCTGAATTTTCCGCCCTGCTTCAGAAAGCCCTGGATCGAGGGACCCCTCTCACCCGCGCCGAAGTGGAGGCTGCATTTTCAGTTAGTCTCAGTCAGCAATACTGAATCCTGTTAATCCTGCAAATCCTGTCTGCCGTCCGTTTCCGTTTTCTTCCGATTTTTTCCTTCAGCCTTTAGCCTTTAACCTTTAGCCTTTCCCCATGTCCGGCCTCGGCTTCCATCTCACCCGCAACGACGTCTCGCCAGCGTTGAGCAAGCTCGCCGCCACCGCGCGCCATCCCGCCCCCGTCTTCCGCGCCATGGGCACCGTCTTCCTGAGCATCACCATGGGCACCTTCAACGACGCCGGCGCCGACTACCGCCCCAAAGTCTGGGTCCCCAAGAAAGACGGCACCCCAAGCAAGTTGCAAAAGAGTGGCACTTTATCCCGCAGCTTCCATCTGGCCGTGACAGACAAAAATGCCACCGTCAGCAACCCATGCATCTACGCCGCCACCCATCAATTCGGCCGCACCGAAGGCCGCGGATCCCCCATCCCCGCCCGCCCCTTCTTCCCCGTCGTTGATGGCAAGCTCACCGATCGCGCCGCCGAAAAAATCCGCCTCGCCGGCCTCCGCGCCATCGAGCGCCAAGTCTGACTCCCCGGAAGGACGAGCTACGCGAGTCCCCAACCCTCTGTCCATTTTCCCCTCCTCAAACGAGCTCAAAAAAAACGACAGGCAGCTTCCCCCTCTCCTGGGGGAGAGGGCTGGGGTGAGGGCGGGCGTTTAGTGGGCTGCCTGCCATTTCCCGAAAAGTCGTCAAATACGAAGCCGGCTTCGTATTTGATAGACATTGTGGTTACAACCACTTACGAATTTCGGGAAGCCTCCCAAGACCCATTCTGACTTTGCCCTTGGCGCGCGGCCTTCAGGCCGCTTCATCGTCCGTTAACGCTACAGACGTTGCAACCACAACCACTTATCAAATACGTCACGATGACGCATTTACTACCCATTGTGGTTGCTATGACTTATGACTTTCGAACGAAAAACCAGACCCATTCTGACTAATCACTTGGGAAGGCTTTTCAGATCGTCCGCTGCCGTCGGGCTACCCGCCGCGCTGGCCTTCGTGAGATAATCCCTGGCCTTATCCAAATCTTTTGGCACCCCATCCCCGTCGCGGTATCGCTCTCCCATCCGCAACAAACCATAAGCATCCCCCTTGTCCGCAGCGTCCTGATTCTGTTTGAGCGCCCGGGCCTTGGCCTCCTCAACTTTCTTCGCCGCCTCAGCCTTACGTTTCTCGGCCGCCGCCTTCTGTTCGGCTATCTGTTCCGGCGTCAATGGCGGCGGCGTCCAAACCCTTCCGTAATCCAGCTTGCGAATTGTGTGCGATCCTCCGATCGCTGTTGGGTACGTGTAAGTCCCGGAAATCTTGGCAAGCGGGAACGTCAGCGTTCGTTCGCTGGGGCCAACTGATTCTCCTTCCGCCACATCATAGGGATAATTCGCCACGAAAAATTCGGCATCCGGCCCATAAAAAAGGCCCCCCGGCGCACCGTGATAATCTCCCCGCAAACGAACTCCGCCCGGTTGCACCTCGATCACTTCCCCCTCAAACGCCACCCATCCATTCGCCTCATCAATCCCTTCCGCTCGATACACGACGCCATTCAACTCCCGATTCGGATCCATCGCCGTTAAAACCGGTTGGATCGGTTGAATGTGGTTTAGTGGATTGTCCGCCGGCGCCACGCCGCTGTCAGCCAGACCCCCGAATACGTCGCCCGCGCACAGCGCCGATAATAATAGCAGTCCAATTATATTCTTCATTTTTTCCTCACGATGTTTTTTGCGCTGCTGCGCCGACGCCAGCACTTCCGTAAATTGGCTCGGATCGCCCTTCTTCAATCTCATGCCAGCCTCCATAGTCAACTTAATTTGCTCCTGCAGCCTCCCGAGCTGATCCAAAAAGTTGCCAAGTGCGGCCTGCTCTAAAACCGGATCGGGTGCCTTTCGACCATACGGTGTCTCAGCCTCCTTGATGGCCACGCTCATCTCCACCACCGGATCGCCCCGCTCCATCCCGCCCCAGCTGATCTTCCGCCCTATGAGCTCATCGGTCGAGCATCGGAAAAAATCAGCCAGCTTGGAAAGTTCATCCGCCTTCGGAGTCCGCCCTTGCAGATAATTATTTATTGCTCCCTGAGATATGCCCGTCGCCTCCGCAATGCCCATTTGCGTGTTTCCAGGCTCTTTTAGCCATTTTTCAAGGCGTTCCCCCAGCTTCACAAATGTGATATTTTTCTGTTGACGACTATCACGAACGTGATAAAGTCATCGTGTGACCCGTCACAGAAACCGCAGAATAGAAAGCAAAAAAGAATCCCGCAAGCCAATTTCGCAGACAATGGCGGCGCGCCTTCTGGGTGTCACACGCGAGCATCTCAACCGCGTACTGAACGGCCGCCGCCAAAGCCGCTCCCTGCTCCGCCGCCACACCGCCCTCAAGAAAACCGGAGGTCTAGCATGAAAATCACCCTCACCCACATGCAGCAATTGGCCCTCGCCCAGCAGTTCGCCCACGCCATCCATACCGAAGTCGTCCGTAGGGTTCGTTTGTTTTGCGCAGCTTGAATACCAACCAAAGCCTGTTGTTGACGGTGAAAAGAACATAATCCCTGGTCGAGTTGCTGAGCGAGGCTACGGTCACGAGGTCTCATGCAATTACATTCTGGGTGGTTTCAGCAATCCATTGGCGTATGGCCGTGATGACCTGCTTTGTGACGCCAAAGCTGCTTTGGATATTGTGGTTAAATCCAAGTGCCAGAATGTCACGTTCAAGTTCGACTCCTGAAAGATTCCGAACGACTCCAGTGTATGCAAATCCAGTCACAGGAAGGCCCGATCTCCGAGGAAGCGACCAATCTTCCATTGCCTGCTTTTCCAAGCGGACATTAGCGATATCTTGGAATTGCTCAATTACAGAGTTCCCATTGAGAACCAAGATCTCGACCGGGGAGTCCTTCAATAGGAGGCCAAGAGTGTCGCCAGCAACAGCCAATAGATCGGCGCGTTGCATGCTGGTGAGCTCCGTCCATTTGCATGTGGTTGCATAGGGGATAAGATCGAGATGGCACGCTTTTGGAGTGCTGCCATAATACGATGCTTTCGTGCCGGAAATAAGAAAATCAAGCCTCCTGAACCAACCATCGTATGGATTTCTGGAAAAATACTCGCGACATGAACACATGATTAATTCGAAATGGCGCTCGTCGGCGTCAGACCACCGAGAAAGCCCTAACGAACCGAGCGTGTGGAGTCGCCGCGCTGGGCCGTCCAGTTCTTTACCCGATTCGTCCATAAATTCCCTATTGCTCGGGTTCAGGCCAAGAGTTGCAATTTTAGCGGTCGCAAGGTCTCCAAATGACGGAACCGGAGAACTCCAAGGAATAACGTTCGTTTCAAGGAGCGCCGTATCATTTAACCGCATGACAAGGGTCGATAGCATCATTGTTCGTGTCTGTTTCTTTCCAGTTTGGTGATCACGTTCGATATGTAGGCATCGTAGATGTGGTTTGACATCTCGGATTTTACCTGTTTGATTTTGGTGAGTTCCCTTCTCCTCGAATGCGCATAAATCTGGAGAATACGCACTAAGTCGGCCCAATAGGGCTGAAGACGAAGGTCGCGAACCAACAATTTCCGCCCATTGCGGATATTTCGTTCGGCCTCTACCACTTTAGCAATTGACCTCCACGGGTCGCCTTTTGGCATCGGCGGCATCCGCAGGCTTGTTGGTTGCCAACCTTCCTCCAGATATTGCCGAGCATTCTTTCGGTGCTTGTCATACAAGTGCAGGCTACCGACCGCGTGGCTGTATGCCCCGAGTTCGACCCCAATTGTTCGGGCGAAAATTTCTTGGAGCATGGTGAAAGCGAACACGTCATGAGGCAGTCCCAGATACGCGTCGTTGGACCTCATGTTGGTAAACATGTGGAGGCGGCAGCGGCGAATCATAAACTGAAGCGTGCAGGTGCAGGGAATCTCCTTGTGTTTCTTTGCGAGGTCGGACGCATCGAGCAATTGAATAACGGCCCTCCTGGAATCCCGCTTCTTCCTCAGCATGGTGAGAACATTCCTAACCTGGTCGTGCCGACCTCGCATGGCAAATAGCCGAGGGCCATATCCTCCATAGATCGTTCGCCCATCTTCAGACTCGTCCGTATAGCGTGGCAGGTAATACGCAATGAACCTCAAGTTTTTCGAGCCGGACAAATACCAAAGGAGTTCACCCAAGCAACTGGACAATCGGCCCTTCGTCTCACTCCTGCTGAGCCGAGCTCGCGGGTTTTTGATTTGCATCAAGACGGCAATGGATTCGGCGGCCTTTCCCCGAGACGGTCGAATGCGGTTTCCGCTCTTCAGGAGCCTACCGAACACGCGGTGAAGCAGGTCATCAAGCGTTGGCGCTGAAATATACATACATCCGAGCATCCGATCGACTTTACCCGCAGGTGCATCAGGCTGATAATCAATGCCTTACCATGCAGGAACCCTCAGTCAAATGGCAATTGCATCTGCCTTTTGCACTATAAAGCAGAACGCCTAAGCATTTCAAGCAATTTATTACTTATTGACATTACTTATAAAACGTATGAAGCTTGGAAGAAGTGAAGGCCGACCAAATATTTGCCGCAGAGGTCCGCAAAAAGCGGCATGAAAAGCATCTTTCCCAGACCCAGCTCGCGGCTCGGCTCGGCTGCAGTCAAGCTGCAATCTGCCATGTCGAAAAGGGAAAGATCGGTTCGCTTTCGGAAGAAAAGCTTGATGCGTTGTGCCGAGAACTCGGCGTTGCAATTCCCTCTATCGTTTCTTCTTATTCTGTCCTTGCATTCTGTGGCAACCCTGACTGCCCGTTGGGGAGGCGGGAGGTCGTCAACGGAATACTGACTGTTCAGCCAGCCATGTTTCGAATGGAAACGGGGGAGATGCGTTTTTGCAAAGCATGCGGAAAGCCGCTCTTAACCACATGCCAAGAACAAGGTTGTAATGCTCCGCCACAAGAAGGGGCGGGTTTTTGCACAAAATGCGGCACAGCACTGGTAAAAATCGAGAAACATCAGCGAATCGGTGACCTGGAGGAATACAAAGAACGGATGAATCGTCGTTGTAAAGAATATCGCGAGGAAGGGGAAAAAATAGAAATTCTATAAATGGTTCGAAAAGGTGTCAAAAAAGTGTCAACCCACAGAATGGTTCATTTTTCACGCGCATTGGTTCCGTTGCATCCATTCGTGCATCCGGGCATTTGAGCTCTTCCGACGCGCCCACCCCCCACCAGCCGCAATCGCTCTGAGCCAAAGCGTCGTCCCCGGCGCAACCGCGCCGCCACATGGATCTGCCAAGCTTGAAAACAAGCCGAAGAGGTGGCTCAATGCGGTGCATGCAGAGCACGCGGCAGGCTGAATTCAGTCGCAAGTGGCTGGGAAAACTCACGAAGTTGAACCCGGCGACCGGCAGCGGAAAATGTCGAGGCAAGGCGCCGCACAAACCGCTTCTGCTTCTCTGTCTCCTGGACAACCAGAATGACGACATCGAGAACGGGCTGGCGCTCTGCAAGAACGCGCATTGGATGTTCGATGAAGGACTGTGGTCGGTGCGTGCGGACGGTCGGGTGATGCTTGCGCCGCAACGATTTACCGAGAACGGGCCGGAGGGATTGCGACTGCAGCCCTATGCCGGGCGGCTATTGCAATTCGCGGCCGGAGTGACACTCAGACCCAAGACTGATTACTTCACCCGCCATCGCTTGTTTCACGCAATGATTGAATAAAGCACCTCCTTTGCGGACTCTGGATTCTTTATGGCCATAATCATTTAACCGCAAAGATCGCAAAGAGCGCAGAGACCAGGAAATCCGCTTCTTTGTGCTCTCTGCGTTCTTTGCGGTTGATTCATCGTCCCCGCAATCTGTCAGAGTCGCGCAGTTTCGCGTGCATTTTCCCGACGCTGTTTATTCTTTGTTTCCCTATTGTGTGCCTTCTTTCGATGTTCGGAGTTCGATGTTCGATGTTCGATGTTTCTGCCCTCCCGCCCTTTGCCATCTTCCATCCGCAATCTTCCATCTTCTTTGGTTGCGGCTCCGCCGCGCTGCGTTCTTTGCGGCAAAAATCCAGGCTGCCGTGCCCAATTCTGCTTTGTTTCTGCCCCCTGAAACCTTTAGCCATTAGCCCATCTTCCGCAGTTCAAAGAACGGTTTGGTTGATTTGCAAGGGTTTGCGCGTTTTAAGCCCCCGTTTTCTGCACTACATTTTCCACGGCATTTTGAACGTTCCGGCTTTGTTCGGGCAGGTGCAGGCCCAACCTCTGCAACAGTTCTGCCACCATCCGCTCGGGCCGCGCCACGGTGCGCAGGCGTAATTCACTGACGCTTTGCCCAGCTTTGACCGGTAATACCACGTCCAGTGATTTGATGGTGGCAAGCTCCGCCACCAACTGCCGTGCGCAGGTACCCAGTCCCTTGCCCTTCATCCATTGTTCCAATACCCGCCACAATGCCAGCGACAGGAAACAGATCAGGAGGTGCGCCTCCACCCGCTCGGCTTTGTGATGAAAGATCGGGCGCAAGCTCAGGTCGCTCTTGGCGCAACGGAACGCGGCTTCAGCCTGTTGCAACTGCAAATACCAGTCCCATAGTTTGGCCGGATCCTGTTCGGAGCAGTTGGTGCGCAATAAATACGCCCCGTGCGCCTGGCGCGCCCACTGGCTGCGATCCACCAGGCAGGCCACGTTCAAGGCGCTGGCTTGTTTCTGTTCGTTCAACTGGACTTCCACTTCAAAGAGTTTATCAGCGGCCGGATAGCGCCCCAGCCACTTGCTGTGTATTCCGGGGCAAATCGGACAGGATTCCGATTTAATTCGGACAGCGTTCCGATCCAATTCGGACACTGTTCCGACGCAATTCGGACAGCGTTCCGGGGTTTATTCGGACAGTTTTTCG
>JBEKMW010000080.1:0-22218 GCA_049523455.1 Verrucomicrobiota bacterium
GCCCCGAAGAAAGAAATTTCAGCCTAAAAGGGGAAATCGGCCTTCAACTCAGGATTTAAGCTCAAAAGCGGCAAAAAATGCCTGCCGGCCAACCCGAAGAATGGGTAATTCGGAATTGCTGGCAACAGCCATTTCGCAACGTCCAAAACCCTGCGTTCCAATGCCCCCGCCATGTTCGGCACCGACTTTCACTTCCTATCAATCCGCATTCCAAACCCCGCGTCGTCAGACCGGTTGAAACCCTCCGCGAGTCGCTTCACTCCGCAAATTAAGGCCCCCTCCGTTGCGCGACCCCTCTCCGATATTCAACCGGACTGACGACGCCCCCCAATTAGCCGGAGACTGCGGAAAGTTGACGCGGTCGGGAAAAACCAAAGACTCCCGCCCGCGCCAATGTTCCGCAGACTCCAGGTACGATTAACACTCGCAATGGGCAGGAAAGGATCGTTGTTTGTCTTCGCCTTTTTTACGCCCGCCATCACCCTACCGTTTGCTGCTCACTGGTCCGACACCGAGCCGACAGTTGGGAGCGAGATCTAAAACCGCGCCAGCGTCTCCCTTTTGCCCCTTTCGCCACTGTCACGGTTTTAGCTTTCGCTGGATATTGAATGCGCTTCTGCGCGCGGCTCGTTGTCTCCCCGTCAGTGAAGCGAGCAGCAAACGGCAGGGTGACGGACAGCGGTTTCAAAAAAAAGCTATGAAAACAACAAATTCAACGATTGAAGCGTCAGCACCGGCGAATGTCCGGCCATCGTCGGTTTCAAAACATGAAATCAATCGTGGCTTGTCCACGGAAGCGGTCTTGAATTATTTGCGGACACGGCTGCCGAGGCAATACGAAGTTGCCGAGGTTGTAGGCAAATGGGTTTGGCTGGACGTTTCGCCCGCTCGCAAGCCCGGTCTGGCCACCGTGCTTTGGGCTTTGGGTTTCCATTGGAACCAGCGGCGCGGCGTCTGGCAGCATCCGTGCGGCAGGTTCAATCCTTTCGCCGCGCATCCCGGCGACCCGCGCGCCAAGTATCGCTCCTATTTTCCCGCCGATGTCCTGCCCGCTTGAACCAAGAAAACGGTCAGCAATGGCTAACAAAATGGCTAACAAACCAAGTGGAAACCGGGAGTTCAAATAGTGGCACAATCTGCTTGAATCCCCAATGAAATAAGGCATAATAACCCTGTCGTCCGCCACCAAAGGCGCTCGATTCCGACCCTCGCCTCCAGGCTTCCCTGGCCTGTCGGCCAGCGAAGGCCCGCTCTTCCCGTATCTGTCCCGCGATAGGGCAGGGGACCCGCGCCACAGAATTTCGCCTCACGTTGCCGGCAGCTTGGCATCAAGGGCGTGACGCTCCACAGCTACCGCTACGCATGGGCGGAACGAGCCCAGACAGTGGGCTACCCGGAACGGTTCGCGCAGGAGGCATTAGGCCATAACAGCAAGGCGGTGCATCGCGCCTACGCCAAACGCGCCCTGATGAAAAGTCCGTCACTGGAAGATTACGAGCAACGGGCAGTCTGAACGCTTTTGAGTTCAAGTTGCCGACTGGTCGCGCAGCCTATCCTCATAATTAGACCTCTTGCTCCGCATGCGCTTACTGCCAAACGAATCAGCGGTAAGCCAACAAAGACCTGCGATGCCGACAAAGACCAACGGGCCTGGTTCCGAAACCGCAGTAACAGCGCTGAGGATGTCCACCTGAAGCCCTGTGGGATTGCCTGTATCACCGCCAGGGTCCTGAGTCACCGCGAAGGAGAGCGTGTTCTCGTCTGTTACAAATCCGTTGGTCACTGTAAAACTGCTAAAATGAGCAAATCCCCAAGGTGCGATATTCGTATTCGAAATCCCTGTGCTCAACCCATTCAAATAAATGGTCGAAGCATTATCCGAAGCCCATTGCCCAGTGATTTGTGCAGTGGATGGGTCAAAACCAGCAAGCGAAAAGGTCAGGGTGTAAATGTATACACCGGCGGGCGGGCTATCAGCACTCGAACCGCTGTTATTGATCCAAGTTGATGTTGGCGTGTTCCCGATCCACATAAAATAGGTATCCGTCGCCATGGCAGGACCTGCTCCTGTAGGAGAAGCGCCTATTGACCAGTGGGAGTCTATGCTTCCCACGGGTAGCGGGCTTGCTGAGGCGTCAACCCCAGTGCTGAACACTCCGGGTATCGACGTGTACAATACCCCCCTTGCCTCAAAGCTGTAAAGAATGAGCGAGGCGAACAGGACGGAATTAATGAATTGTGGTGCTTTCATAACGCGAATATGGTTACTGGTTTCGGTGTTATTGCTGGCCGAGAAGCTTGGGCCGCCTAGATAATTTACACATTACGAAAGTAGGTCCATAGTGTCAAGCACCTTATTACGCCTAATGCTTGAGAGGTCAACGTTGATACAACGGCGGTTCGTATAATCAAGTGTGAAAAGAATTCGCGCAATAGCCTCAGCAACAGACACGTGCGACCAAAACGCACCGCTTGTCCTCCTCAAGAAACTCGGCACCCCAGACCCGCTAGCAAATCACTCTCAGGCCTGTCCTGCGCAATCACCCGCTGACAAGGGTTTCCCCATAGCCAGGACATCCCCATTTTGCGAAGCATTCCCCCGAGGGTTTTTCTTGCGGGTATTTTGCCGGTGCCAATGCGGGTTGACCGCGTTCGTCAACTTGACCAGCCAGGCCCGGTCTTTGGCCAGTTCCAGCAGTTCTGACGTGGCAACCAGCGGGTAGTCGCAAACCGTCTGGACAAAAATCGCGCCGTTATCGTGGCGCGGCGTGGCGGTTACATCCACTTGCAATGCGAGACGACGATCTTTTTGCAACAACCGATTGTGGATATCCTGAATGGATTTGAACCAAGCGATGCGCGGGTCTCCGGGGCCGTAAACAGGTCACGGGGCCCTTGTCACTTGTCTCATGGTTGGTGGTGCGTGGCATAGTCACACAACGCGCGGAGGTTCGCCTCCGGCGTGTCCCGGGTGACTTCGCAGCCGGCACCGACGATATAGCGCAGGCCCGCGGCACTTGTGCCGGTACGGCGCCTTCCACAATCAAAATGTATCCGTCCTGGCTGATGATTTTGTTGGCCACCTCCACCGCTGGCTGGCCGGTCGCGGCGGACAGCGTTTGGTGAAAACCCAGGCTGATGTCACTGGCCGCGTGGTTGTGGCAGGAGACGACGCTTTCACTCAAAGCGATTGCGGCGCGTGCGCACTTGGGCAAGGTGCGAGCGGGATGCCAGTTCATGGCAGCAATCGCGCCTGGAAAAAGCGATAGGGCACCGCAACGTTGTTGGTGTAGTAGAACGTCGCTGTTGCGCCAGGCATGACCACGTCGGTGATGTAATCCCAGTTCTGGAAGTCGAAGGAGGCCTGGATCTCATTCGTCGTGCCGGTCGTGCCCTTCAGCGCGAATTGGTATAGGTTGTTGCCAAGGTAAGTCGGCGTTCCGCCCGCAAACGACGGGCTGCTCGCCGGAGAGGCGAGGAAGCCCAGCCAAAGTTGGGCATCGCTGGCCACGCTGCCGCTGCTGAAGGCGAAGAGGAATTCTTCACTGGATGCCGGCGTGAGCGAGGCCACCGAGCCGCCGAGCGCAATCTGCCCACCACTGTTGGTCTGGGCCGCGCCGAGGAAGGTTTGGTTGAGCGGAATCCCCAAACGGAGGCCCGCCTCCGAAACATACACGTCCCGCCCGCCGTAAAGCGCGCCAGTGCCCAAGTCGGCATAGGTGTTGGTCGCGCCGCTGGCGTTGTTGGTCAGCGTCGCGATGGGCGTGGTCACGTCGTGCAATTGATAAGTGTTCAAGCCCGAGGGGCTGGCGTTCGAGTACGAGTTCACCCACAACTCGGCGTTGACCAGTTGGCCGGACAAGAATAAGACTGGCAGGTTAAAGACGAAGTAGTTACGAAAGGCGGACCGACTCGAATTCGTGTCTATGCCAGCAATGTAATTCAGGTTGACGGCCGTGTGCATTCCCGTGCTGTCATACCACCCCCGGCTGGTCGCGTTGGTTACCATGAGGGAAGTGCCAAAACTCACCCGCAGTTGCACGTCGCCGGGGACGGTAGAGCTGCTATAAGCGAACAGAAACTGATGGTGGCTGTTGGTCGGCGCCAAGGTGGCAATCGTGCCGCCCAAGGCAATCTGGCCGCCGCTCGCCGCCGCCAGGTCATTCATAAACGCCAGGTTCAGCGGGATGATCGCCCGCTGGTAACCTTCGTTCACGGAGACCGTCCGGACGCCATAGACCGGGCCGTCGCCCAAATCATTGTAGATGTTCGTCAACCCCGACCCGCCGGCTTCCACGGCGGCAACGCTGTTGGTCACCTGGCGCAGCACATAGGTTTCCTGGCCGTACAGGCTGCTGTTGCTATAACAATTGACGATGAGTTCGGCGCTGATAATCGAGCCAGTGAACACCGGCGCATTGAAGACGAAGAAATTCCGGTAAAGGTTCGTGTCAGAAACCAAATCGTCTTCTCCGACGGCATAATTGGCATTGGCTGAACTATGATAACCGGTGCTGTCATACCAGCCGGTGGCCACGGCGTTCAAGGTCACGGTGTTCTGGGGCACCCCCAGGACGGTGAGCACCACATCGTTGCCAGCGCCCACGTTGTAGTTGACGCGGAAATAATAGCCGCCGGCGTTCAATTGCGAGCCGTTGGCGAGGCCGCTGAAGGTGCCGCTCACCGGAGTGCCGCCGTTGTTGGTGATGATGATGAACTGCTGGCCGATGCCGGGCGGCACGGTGAAGGCGGGCACCACCGTCAACGTGGCGCTGGCCAGGGAAACCGTGCCGGTCACGTTCAACTGGCTGTAGCCGCTGCCCGGATTGGGGCCGGCCAGCAGCACCGTCAAGTTCCCGGTGGAGCTGAAATTGACATTGCTGCAAGTGAGGATGCCGGGGCTTTCGCCGGGGGAAACAATCCCGTTGGCGGTGACGACGCCAACGGCGCCCGTCCCGCCCAGGGCCCCGCCGCTGCCCACGAGGGCCGGAATCAGCGGTTCGGAGCCGTTAACCACGAGTTTGCCAGGCGTGAACACTTCGGTCGCGCCGGCGGTGAAATTGTTGTTGCCGCCCAGCGTGAACGTGCCGCTGCCGAACTTGCCCACCGTGTAGCCGCCGGCATAACCCGTGCCTGTCATGGTTCCGTCAAACTCGCTGGTGCCGTTGTTGTCACCGACGACCAAAAAACCACTGACGCCAAAGTTGACCGTCCCGTTGCCGCGCAGCGTGTTGATGTAATCATAGAAACTGGCGAAATCGAAAAGTCCCCCGCTAGTGACCAGCACATCGGCATCCGCGAGTTGCTCGTAGTTGCCCAAGCGCGCGACGCTGGAAGCGCCTGACACCACCAGGTTGCCCGGCACCGCCTGAACATCCTCCGATTTGTTCAGCAGCAGCGTGCAATTGGTGACGGTCGTCAGTCCGCCGTAGGAATTAGCCGCCGCCCCCTCAAAGAAGTGGGTGCCGCCGGGGCTGCCGGAGCCAAAGCATACCAAGGCGCCGGAGCCGCTGATGGGGCCGGCGATGTGCAACTCCGAACCCGAATACCAAGCGTCCAAGGTGCTGTTGGCATTGTTGGTCACCGGCCCGGCCCAAACGTTGATGCCGGACTCCACATCCAGTGCCCCATAACCACCGACGCCCCCAGGGCCAGGGCCATTGAGAACCAGCGGTTTGTTGGTAACATAGATCCCCCCGGCCAGCACCAACGTGGCGTTGTTGCTGACCACGGCCGGCGAGTTGGTCGTGCCCAAGGCCCAGGAATTCTCCACTTCCAAACAGCCTTGCTGCACCACGGTGGGGCCGGTGAAGGAATTTGAGGCCATCAAATACACCGTACCCACGCCGGTCGTGGTGAGGCCGTAAGAACCATAGGGGAGAATATTGGCGTTAATAGATAAGGAGGCCCCATTGGAGATGTTAAGAGGTTCTGGAAGCACAGTTCCGTTGATGGAACTGGCGCCAGAGGCAGATACCTGATACAAACCCAATTGGCCGCCGGCCGTGTTCACCACTCCTGAGTTCAAGGTGACCGGTGAAACCACGTCCGAAAAGCCGTTGAGGTTCAGCGTTGCAGCATTATTGACCACCACGGGCGTGACCACGGAATAAATTTGTTGGTTGTTCAGGTAGCGGACGGTTTGGATCCCGTTGGTTCCGTTCCCAATGACCAACCCCGGTCCATAGGGCGCGATGGCCGCGCCGCTGGTCTTGTTCAGGTCGAGTTCCCCGGCATTGACCGTGGTCAGGCCCTGGTAGGAATTGGCGCCGGAGCCGGACAGGGTCAGTGTGCCGGCGCCGGTCTTGGTGAAGCCGCCGGAGCCGGTGATTGGGCCAATCAGGTTGAGCGCGCTGTTGGTTTCGACGTCTATCGAGCAGGCGGTGCTGAGCGTGAAATTGGTGGCCCCCCAGGAGTTGGTGTAGCCGCTGAAAACATAGATCGTGGCGGAGGAATTAGTGCTGTTGATCGTCAAGGATCGGTTGGTGAGGCTGAGATTGCCGAAAAGGTAAACCAATGTCTGTCCGTTGAGCGTCAGGGTATTGTTGGTGTTGCCGAGGGCCAGCGAATTGCCGAGCAAAAGATAGCCGTACCCATTGACCGTGTAATTGCCCGTGTAGGTATTCGCGCCATACCAGAAAAGGCTGGGGCCGGTTTGCACGATATTGGCGGCGCCGCTCACGGCCGCCCACACCGTCAGTGCGGCCCCGCCTTGAAGAGTCAGCGTGCCGCTGCCCGTGTTGAGATTGCCGGAAATGTAGGTGGACCAACTGTTAGTTGCTGGAATCGTCGAAGTAATCGTGGTGTTGGGGGACAAGGTCAGTGTGCCACTGCCGGTCTGGATCGTGCCGCCGCTCAAGGTCAGATTCGTGTTGAAGCCGAGCGGTTCGTTCATGTTATTCAAGTTGAGCGTGCCATTGAGTTTGATGGTCACGGGGCCGATGCCGTCCATTTCGGTGCCTTGTAGATCCATCACCGTTGGACTGCCCGCACCGGTGCCGTCGCCGATCACCAGTGGCCCCAGGACAGCCGTGGCGCTGCCCACGTTGAACTGTAACGTGCCGGCGCTGACCAGCGTGGTGCCGGTATAGTAATTGTCGCTCGGGCTTTGATAGGTTAACGTGCCCAAACCGGTCTTGTTCACCCCCACCGAACCGCTGATGCTGCCGGCCAAGGTCAAGCTGGCGCCGTTGCTCACAACCATCTGCACGTCGCTGGTGGTCAGCGTGAGGTTGTTTTCAATGGTATTGCCCCCCGTGATATTCGTGGCCACGATGCTGTTGGTCAGCGTGAAGGCATTCCCGCGAATGTCGTAGCCGCCGGTGGAACCCACAAAACGGATTTGATTCAGCGTCAGGCTGGCAAGGTTGTTGGTGTTCAGCGCATTGGGCGACCCCGCCACGAAAATCACCGTGTCGCCGTTTCCCGGCGTGCCGGCGAAACCCCAGTTGGCACTGTTGTTCCAGTAGGCGTTGGCCCCGCCTCCTCCGCTCCAACTCCAAGTCGCGGCACGCGCCGGCTGGGCCAGCACACCCGCGCAGGCCAGCAGAAACCAGATGCGAGGATGAAACGCCTGGGGTGTGGAAATTCTGTGCAGAAACGAACGCCGAAACAGCAGACTTACGGTTTTCATATCAATCCTCCGAGTTAGTCGTCCAAGAGACCTCCCGGCTCTGCCGGGAAGACGCCCGGGCGGGGTGCCGCCCTTCACTTGACCCTTCCAGGAATCCTCCCGGAGTTGAACATGTGTCGGGTATGTATGGACAGCTCTAAAACTTTGTTAACAAAACCGGAGCGACTTGTCCAGCGTAAAATCAGACTGAGATATGATTGAATCAATTCTAATCAAATTAGTTAATTATACTAGTCTTGGGGGGCGGCTTCAGTTGACAGCCGGAAAAAGGGGTCCAACCACAACATTTCACTTTTCGCATGATTTTCGGTTGACGCGGGCCGGCAGCGCCAGCGGGGTCGCCATAGCTTTATCCATTTCGAAACCATCCCGCCGCTTGCCGAGCAGCGCCGGATCGTGGCCGAGCTGGACGAATTGCAGGCAGAGGTGGACGCGCTGAAGCGCCTGCAAGCCGAGACCGCCGCCGAACTGAATGCGTTGTTGCGCTCAATTCTGGATCAGGCGTTCCGAGGTGAATTATGATGTGTGCGTTGCGTATAATTCATCCTTCAGCCTTTGCCTCGTCCCCTCCACCAATCCACCAATCCAGTAATCCACCAATCCAATCCCCTCCGCTTCACGCCCTCCCATTCCCTGTCCTCCGCAGCCTTCGGCGAAGGGGAATCGCTTTCTGCTTTCCCAATTTCTGCTTTGTTCCCAATCAGTGACCGTCGCGAATTCATAAACGCCAAACCGTGTTTCATTGGGCTTTATGACACGCAACGGAAAAATCGCCCGCCTGCCCAGCGCCATCCGCGACGAACAGTGCGCCCCTATTTGGTCCGCTCTGCAATTGGATGCCTTCGCCGAAGCATTTGGGGGTTCCCGCCATCCTCCATCATCTATCCTCCATCCTCTCTCCGGTTTGCCACCCGCCCGGAGCCTGGAGCCCCAAGCCGCTCCTGCCGCCGAAATTAAACCAGATCAAACCAGATCAAACTGGATCAAACCAAATCAAACCGGAAAAGTTCGCTCATCCGTGTGCGGCCCGCTAAACGGCTACGTTGGCTGTTTGGAGTTCCGCCTTCAGGCTGCCTCAACTAAACATGTCCTGTGTCACGTGTCACTTGTCTCATGGTTGGTGGTGCGTGGCATAGTCACACAACGCGCGGAGGTTCGCCTCCGGCGTGTCCCGGGTGACTTCGCAGCCGGCACCGACGATATAGCGCGGGCCAGCGGCCCGATGGCAGGCGGCCACGGCTTCCGCAACGCGTTCCGGCGTGCCATTGCGCAGCACCCTGACGGGCTCGACGTTGCCCAGCAACACCTGGTCCGGCCCCATTTGGGCACGGGCGGCCGACATGTCCGTCGGATAATCAAGATCTACAATATCGCATCCCAGTTGTCCCAGGCGGCCCACAATCTGGGTGGTGTTGCCGCAAATGTGGAGGCGGACCAGTCCACCGGCGGCATGGATGCCGTTGACCAACCGGACTTCATAAGGCCAGACGAACTCACGGTAAATTTGTGGCCCCACCAGCGACGCCGCGGCATCGCCAACGCCGATGATGTCGGCGCCGGCATCCAATTGCGCGCGGGCAAACTGCAGTTCCATTTCCACCACGAACTCGAACAGGTCGCGGACGAACGACGGGTCGTCAAAGAAGTCGAGCATGATGGTGTTGATGCCGCGGAGGTCGGCGCTCTCGGCCATGGGGCCTTCCACCCAGCCCTCGATCAACTTTTCCCCGCCCCCTTTTTCCTTGAACAACGCCAGGGCGCGCAGACGGTCGGTCATGCGCCCGCCGCCGTGGGGATCGGGGACCTTGAGTCCGGCGAGCGCGCGCTTGTCCGCCAGCCGGGCGCAGTCTTCCTCCAATGCCGGCGGCTGGTCGTCAAACAGCACAATCCGGGCGCCGCAGTCCGCCGCCTCGCGCGCCGGGTCGGAAATTGCCGAGACAAAATCGAAATCGAATTGCTCCACCACCTTGAGTTGCGCGGCCACCAAAACACGATGGTCGGTGGCGTATTGCCGGTAAGGCACGCCCATCAAGTTGGCGGCGAACTGCATCGTGATCGGCATGAGCGGCAGCCGGTCAACCGGCCGGCCCGCCAGATGGGCCAGTATTCGTTCACGGCTATTCATAGGCCAGGGATTCTGTTGCCGAATTGCTGGAATGTCAATTTGAGCGGCGCCCTGTTAGTGTCCCGATTTGTTTTCGGAGCGCGGGTCTGCGACCCGCAGCGGCTTGGATTGCATGGGGATGTGCTGCGGCTCATAGAGCCGCGCTCCTGAATTTAGGACACCACCGGCGCCCTCGTAGTGGATCAGTTTGCAATTTTTGGTGGGGCGAGGGTCCCCGCGAGCCGGCTCGTCAGGAGCCTCGCCCCACCAGACTGACCCACTACCGGCGCTCCGGCCCCGCTTCTTTCTGCGCCGCCTCCCCGGCCGCCGCAGTACGGCGGCTGACACTAAAAGTTGCTTCTCCGGTGCCCGGGCGTTATACGTAATTGCAAGTGATTGGCAATAGGAGACCATCGGCGCCATGAAAAGCCACGCCCACGAGCAGCCGGCCCGGCGGCAGAAAATGACCGCGCTTACCGGCCGGTTGCGCCGGCACGCGCGGAAGGTGACCGGTCCGCGCCAGACCATACTCAAGGTTTTGCGCCAGCAGTCGCATCCACTCACCATCAAGGAAATCCTGGTCGCCGTGCGCGACCAACGGTGCGATTTGGCCACGATTTACCGCGCCATGCATCTGCTGGAAGAAATGCACATGGTCAAACGCTTTGATTTTGGCGATGGCGCGGCGCGGTATGAACTGGTGCGCGAGGGCGACGACGGCCACCACCATCACCTGGTATGCACGCGTTGCGGGACAATCGTGGAGATTGAGGAATGTTTCCTGCGGGAGATCGAATCGCGCCTCGCCGCCGCCAACGATTTCACCGCCGTGACGCACAAACTGGAGTTCTTCGGTCTCTGCTCCCGCTGCCGCCGCCGGCGATAAGCGCGAGCTCTGGGGGTAGCGCAGACTTCCAGTCTGCTGTATCGCGGATTTCCAATCCGCAAGGCTCGCGAATTCCGAACGACTTTGGTTTCGCCGACGGTCTGCCGACTGGAAGTCGGCGATACAGCAGGTTGGAAACCCGGGCTACAAAGCGAGGCGCCTGAACAGCTTCGGTTTTCGGCGCGCGCACGGATCAAAAAATACTTGCGCCGAACGCAAGGCTGTGATTTAATTGCAAATGATTTGCAATTACCTGTGAGCGCAAACCTGGCGGCCATTTTGGCGCAGATTTTTCTGGCGTTCGGCATCGCCCTGGCGGGCGGGCTCTTGAGCGCCACGTTCGCCAGCACCCACGAGCGGCTGTGCGCCTTCATCAGCTTGGGCGCGGGCACGTTGCTGGGCGTGGCCGTTTGCGGCATCGCGCCGGAATGTTGGGACGAGTTGCGCTGGTGGTTTCTGCCGGCCGCGGCTTCCGGCTACCTCCTGTTCGCCGTCATCACCAAATATGTGTATCACGTCTGCCCGGCGTGCGCGGCGAGCCACTTTGACGAAGCCACCACCCATCGCCTGGCCGAGTTCGCCACGGCGATGATGTTCGCGCTGGGTATCCACTGCACGGTGGACGGCCTGGCGCTGGCGGCCGGACTCGAGGAAAGCGAACCGGTGAAAATGTCCATCGTGGTGGCCATCTGCGTCCATAAATTCCCCGAAGGTCTGGCGCTGGGAGCGTTGCTGCTCGGCGGCGGGGTTGGCCGCTCAAAAATGCTGTGGTTCGTCGCGCTGGTGGAATCGGCCACGATCTTCGGCGGTTTGATCGGCTGGTTCGGCCTGCAAAGCGTGCCACATAGCTGGCTGGCCTTGACGCTGGCGTTGATGCTGGCCAATGCCTGTGGCGGTTTCCTTTATCTGGCCATTCACGCGGTGTTGGGCGAAATCCTCAAGCACCACAAGGCGCTGGTGCTGGGCAATTTTGCCGCCGGTTTTGGCTTGATAGCTGCTCTAATCTTGTGCTTCCATTTGAAAGCGTGATGAGGTTTATAAGACGCCATCTCATTCGTTTTGGCCGACCGGCATTCGCCGCGTTGCTGGTGGCCTTGGTCATTTTGTTGGACGCCATGGCGGCCTGCCCGGCTCTTCACGAGTTGATCCACAAGGACGCGGGCCACGCCGACCATGATTGCGCGGTCACCATGTTTGCGCAGGGCAAGGTGGACTCGGCGATCGTTGAAATCCTGGTCGTGGTCACAGCCGTTTTCGTGGTGGTGGCGCGCCGCATTCAGTTTTCCGTCTTCCAACCGGCCATTGAGCATCTTCCCCTTGGGCGCGCTCCGCCCCCTTTCTGCTCCGTTTCTTAACTTGATCGGTTTCGGACGAATCATGCCGTCCGAAAGTCATTCCCTTAACTGAAATTCTGCGTCCGCCTGGCGGCGGGTGCAGCACCTTGAAACCTATGAAACAGAAACAATTTAAGCAGAGAGAAAGAGAATTTGAGCAGAGAAAGAGAAAAAGCAGAGTTTATATGGCGGTCATTTCGTCCGTCGCATTGTCTTGCGGCGGCGAGGCGGTGGCGCAAACGAACAGCCCGGCCGCCGGCAGCGCCGTCTCCTCGGGGAGTTCGACGAATGTCACGCAGTTGGGCAACATTACGGTGATTGGCCGGTTGAACGAGGCGCGCAGCGCGATTCTCCCGGACCTGGGCGCCACGGCTTATACGCACACCGCCGCTGAAATCACGGCCCAGGCCCAAGGCGAAAACGCCCCGTTTAACCAAGTCATCTTGCGCTCGCCGGGCGTGGCACAGGACTCGGCGGTGAACGGCGATTTGCACGTGCGCGGTGAACACGCCAATTTGCAGTATCGCATTGATGGCGTGTTGCTGCCGGAGGGTATCACCGGCGGGTTCGGCCTGGAACTGGACCCGCGTTTTGTGCAATCCATGCAACTCATCACCGGCTCACTGCCCGCACAATACGGTTTCCGCACGGCGGGCGTGGTGGACATTCAAACGAAGACCGGCGCCTATGAGAACGGCGGTGTAGTGGACATGTATGGCGGCAGCTTTGGCACGATCCGGCCGAGCTTTCAATATGGCGGCCATCAGGGCAAATGGGATTACTTCATGGACGGCAGTTACGACCAGAACGAGCTGGGAATTGAAAATACGACGGGCAGCGCCAACGCGATTCACGACGACACCGAGCAATACAAAGCGTTTGTCTATGCCTCACGTCTGCTGAGCGACACCAGCCGCCTGACCGTGATGGGCAGCGCCTCCTACAGCAGTTATCAGATTCCCGACTCGCCGGGCCTGCCGCTCGGCACCTCTACCAATGGGACCCCTTGGGCCAACAATGTTCCCAATGCCAACACCAATTCGGCCGACCTGAACGAAAATCAGGTGGAGCAAAACTACTACGCCGTGGCAGCCTACCAAAAATCGGCGGGCGATTTAAATTACCAACTGGCCGGCTATGGCCGGGTCAGCGGCGTGCATTTTATGCCCGACGATAACGGCGACTTGGTCCTGAACGGCGTGGCCAGCGACGTGGACCGGGTGCTTTACTCGGGCGGGGCGCAGTTCGACGGCAGCTACGAACTGGGCGACAAACACACCATCCGAGGCGGCGGCATGTTGCTCGAGGAATATTTGACCGACAACACCACCACGCTGGTCTTCCCCGCGGCTGGCGGCATGCTGGAGTCTCCCATCGTACAAGACAGCGTTTCGCACGCGCTGTTTGCCGGCGTCTATCTGCAGGACGAATGGAAAATCCTGCCGAAGGTCACCGTGAATTATGGCGCGCGGTTCGACGAGTATTACTCCACTTATGACAAGGAGAACCAGCCCAGCCCGCGGGTGAACATTATCTATCAGCCGACGGACGCGACCACGTTGCACGCCGGCTATTCGCGTTACTTCACGCCACCGCCCCTGGAAAACGTGCCGGCGGGCAGCGTGGCGGTTTTCAACGGGACTTCTAATGCGTCCACCGTCCAGCAGGACTCCACGGTCAAAGCCGAGCGGGCCAATTATTTCGACGCCGGCATTTCGCAAAAAATCACCAAGAACCTGCAGGTAGGCGTGGACGGATACTACAAGAACGCGGTAAACCAGCTTGATGACGGCTTGTTCGGACAAACCCTCATCCTTTCGGCGTTCAACTACGCCGAAGGCCGGGTTTATGGCGTGGAATTCACCGGCAGCTACACGCTCGGCGGGTTTTCCACCTATGCCAACGTCGCTTATTCCGTGGCGCAGGGCAAAGGCGCCCCCTCGGCGCAATTCCTGTGGCCGGACTATGGCACCTTGAATTACGTCAACTCGCATTGGATTTATCTTGACCACGACCAGCGTGTCTCGGGCAGTTTCGGCGAGTCCTATCTCTGGAAACAATCCGATCGTGAAAGGGCCTTGTTCTATGTGGATGCCATTTACGGCAGCGGATTGCGGCAGGATGGAGGCGGGACCATCGGCGGAACCTTGGACCCCACCGATCCCATCCCCAACGGCGCCACCGTGCCGGCGTATTTCTCCGTGAACCTCGGAGCGGAAGAGGACTTCAAGTTGTTTCGCAAGGAAATACTGAAGGCGCGGCTTGATGTCGTAAATGTTACCGACAACATTTATCAACTGCGCAGCGGCACCGGCGTCGGCGTCAATGCCCCGCAATACGGCGAGCGGCTTGGATTCTTTGGCTCCTTGAGCCTCGTGTTCTAAATTGTTGCTGGCATGAACAACATGGAAGCAAACCGGGTTCCCGCCTACGAATTGAAAGATGAGTTGGCGCGGATGTGCCTGGCGACCGCCCGGCGCGAGCCGGAGCGGAAGCTGGCCTGGGTGAATTCGGTTTGCCTCTTCGTTCTGCTTATTGGCATCCTTGGCGCCCGGCGCGGCGTCATCGCGATCAAGCCGGTGCCGCCCATCCGGGAGGCGGTGCCGGTCATCGTCCAACCGGCCGTATTGCCGCCGCAGGTCGCCATGCCGAAAGCACAAATGCCACAGGCCAACAATCAACCGCGGGTCCTTCTGGCCCTGCCCAATGCCCCGAATCTCAATTTCGGAGTTCCCACGGCCGGCGCGTTGATTGCGCCGGCCCCGCTGGCTTCCGCGCCGCCACCGGCCCCCGTGCATATCAGTTCCCTCCAAAACACGGGCACGGGCGGCGAACGGCCCGAACCGCCCTACCCCCAGATCGCGCTTGATACCGGCGAACAAGGCACGGTGGTGCTCGCGCTGACCGGCGACGATGAAGGCAATGTCGTTTCGGTGGATGTCAAGTCCTCGTCTGGATTTCCCGTGCTGGACCGCGCGACGGTGGATTTCGTCAAGCGTCATTGGCGGCTGCCCACTACCGCCGGCACGCGCTCTTTTGAAACCAGCATCACTTACCAATTGCAATTGAACTAATCGAATTCCTGACACAAATATTATGCTCGCAAACATCGTACTCCAGTTCTTCCTCAAAGGCGGCCCGGTCATGTGGCCCATTCTCGTCTGCGCCCTCGTCGCCGTCGCCGTCGTGGGCGAACGCGCCTTCTGGTGGTGGCGCGAAAGCCTCCGGCGCGACCCCAAAAAAATGGAGCAACTGCTGGCCGCGCTCGAGAATGCCGACGTCGCCGCCGCCAAACAAATCGCCGCCGGCTCGGACGACCCCATCATCCGCGTGATCCATCACGGCCTCAACCACGTCGGCCACGCGCACGGTTCCTTGCTGGGCGCGCTGCAACTGGCGGCAGGCATTGAATTGAAACGCGCCGGCCGCTTTCTCACCGTCATGGACACGCTCGTCACGCTGGCGCCGCTCCTGGGCTTGCTCGGCACCGTCACCGGCCTGATGCGCGCCTTCATCCATATCGGCAGCGCCGAATTGTCCGTCGTGAGCGTCACCGGCGGCATCGGCGAGGCGCTCATTGCCACCGCGTGCGGATTGGGCATCGCCATCTTCTCGCTGATTCCGTTCAATTATTTTTCCGCCAAGGTGGCGCAGTTGCAATTCGACCTGGAAACCGCCGCGACCAACGTGGAAGTGCTGGTCGGCGGCGGCGGCAAACCCAGCGACGCCGTGCATTTGCACAAGCCCGAAACCCCCAGCCAGCCAACCAGCCACTGAAAAATGACTAAGGCCTAAATCCGAATGACTAGAGAATCCATAATGACGAATGCCGAATTTCGAATGGCGCTTCAGCGTGCGAATGCCCATTCGTCATTCGTCATTCATTAGTCATTAGGACTTAGTCATTAGTCACTTCCCCATGAAGATATCCTCTCCCATCCCCGCCCGCCGCTCGAGGATCGTCATTATTCCGCTCATTGACATCATGTTCTTCCTGCTGGCGTCGTTCATGATGGTCGCTTTGGAGATGAGCCGGTCGGAGAACGTCAAGGTCAACTTGCCCTCGGCCTCGCAGTCGCGACAGGATTACCGGCCCAATATGGTCAACGTGGCCGTGGACAAGGCGGGTGCCGTCTGGCTCGAGAAAAAGGAGATTTCCCTCGCCGACCTCGCGCTGGTCCTGAGCAACCGCTTCGCCGCCAACCCGGACCTGCCGGTCTATATCAGCGGCGATCGCGACACGCTGCACGGCAGCATGGTGAAAGTGTATGAAGTGGTCCGCGGCGTCGGCATCCAAAGGGTTGCTTTCATGACCAGCGACAGGGAGGCAGCTGGTAACGAGTAAAGCCTGAACCTCATGACCCAGGGATTTCAAATGACGAATGACGAATGCCGAATGGTAACCGGGCGGCTGGTTGGCCATTCGTCATTCGTCATTCGTCATTCCTTCGTCATTTCCCCATGAAGATCCGCACTCCCATTCCCGAAAAGAAGTCGCGGCTCGAGATCATTCCGCTGATTGACATCATGTTTTTCCTGCTGGCGTCGTTCATGATGATCAGCCTGCAATTGCAAATTGTCCGCACCCTCAAGTCCGACCTGCCCACGGCCACGCTGGCAAACCCGGCAAAAAAACCGGACATCGTGAACCTGACCGTGAACCGGGACGGACAGGTTTCGGCCGACGACCAGCCCATCGCGTTTCCCGCATTGTTCGCCATGCTCACAAATCGTTGCAGCCTCAACACCAACCTGCCGGTCTATATCACCGGCGCGCAGGACGCCACGCACGGCTCCGTGATGTTCGTGCTCGATCTGGTCAGGCACGCCGGCGTCCAGCGGGTGGCCATTGCCGTCACCGCCGCGTCCGATCAACCTTGAAACCCATGAAAAACTTCCAGGTGAACCTGTTCATCGTCCTGGCCCTGGGCCTGTGCGGCCTGTGCGTCTGGCAATGGCATGAACAAACCGGCCAGCGCACCGCAATCCAGACCCTCAACCAAATCGTCTATCAGCGGGACGCCGCCATTCAGGGCAACACCAACTCCCTTGCCACGCTGAATCACCAGATCAACCAGATGGACGCCCGGCTCACCGACCTCAAGGCCGCCGCCGCGACCAATGAGCAGCTTATCGCTTCGCAAAGCGCACAAATCACCGAGTTACAGTTCGCCAACGGCGATTACACCAACCAAATCGCGCAATACAAGGCCGCAGTGGACGCGCTGGAGGCCAAGCTGAAGGAGGCCTACGCCGGCATTGACAGGCAAAATGCGGCCATCACCAATCTGGTGGCCGAGCGCAACGATTTGGTACAGAAATACAACGACGAGGTGAAGGACCGAAACAACGTCGTGCAAAAATACAACGAACTCGCCGCGCAAGTGCAAAAGCTGCAAGGCGGCACAAACCGGTAAAGCCGGGATGCAGCCTACCAAAACGGCGGCCAGGGGATCTCCCGTTCCGGCGGCTTGACCCCGAAGTGAAAGCCCGCCTCGTCTTGATAACCGACTGGCACCCAACTCCGCGCCACGCATCGTATCTGGGCGGCGATTCTGCGGAACGTCAAACCGAACCCGGTTCCAACGGCATAGGCAGGACACGTTGGCGCGGCGCATTCATCCGTAATGCCTTGCCGAAGGCGTAAACGGTGCCAGACGCATTGTATCCTGTTGGTGCTGATGGGCGCATTCTTCGTAGCAGAATCCCGCGTCCAAGGAAAACTTATTCTTTTTTATCCACCGGATTTTCACAACCCCAGTGGAAGTCGAACTGGCGGAGAGGGGGAGATTCGAACTCCCGGTGAGGTATAAGCCCACTCACGCTCTCCAGCAGTGGCAAAATCGCCGGAAATGCTTTGATTTTGCCCATGAAAAAATCGGTTGTCAAACAGTTGACAAACTCTTGGCAATCGCTTACAATGCTCACCAATGACAACAGCAGCGAAAATCAAGCCCCGGTTCAAAGTGACCCAATTCACCAACGCCAGCGGCTCGCAATCGTTCCGTGTGTCCGGCTCGAAACGCAACGGCGAGCGCGTCAGGGAGAATTTCATCTTGCCTGACGACGCCAGCGCGCGTTGCGCGGCCCTGGAGGCCGAATACCGCAGCGGGCAATCCGAAATGATGTTGCGAGCAACCCGCCTGACGGATTCGCAAATATCTTTGGCGGAAAAAGCTTTCGCGCTCGTGGAGGATGAACGCGACGTGCTAAGGGGCATCCGATATTTTCTGGACCACGGGAAACAATTGGACGTAACCGAATCCAAGACCGCCGATGAAGCTTTCGACTCGTTTAAGAAGTGGCTGGACGGCAAACCGGATTCGACCGGCAACGGCATTTGTCAATTGCGGCCTGTGTCTCGCGCGGGCTTGCGCCAGCGCGTTGAAAGATTTGTGGACGGGCTTGGCTTGATCCAACTTGCCGACATATCAGCGGATGACGTTGAACGGCATCTTACACAACTGCCCGGCGGGCTCACCAATAAGGACGGCGTGAAGCGGTCAATTTCCCGCTTCTTTTCATGGTGCATGGAACGCCCGCGCCAGTGGCGCAGAGACAACCCGGCGGCGCTAGTCAAAATCGAACTGCCCGAAAAGGGCGAGCCTCAAATTTTGAACGTGGATCAGTGCGAAAAATTGCTTCGCGCTTGTGAGAAAAACGGCTTGGCCGTTTATACAGCAATTTCCCTGTTCGCCGGTTTGCGGCCGTGGGAAGTGCGCCGGCTGGCTTGGGACAATATCAACCTGGAGGACGGCGAGATTCGCATCAATGGCAGCACGTCCAAAACCGGGCGTTCAAGAATCGTCCCGATCTCGCCGGCGCTGGCCGCCTGGCTCAAAGCCTACAAGGGTAAGCCGGTTTTCAAGACAACGTTTGTTGCCAAGCTCCGCGATGCCCGCGCCGCGGCTGGCATCAAAAGTTGGTGTAAAGACATCATGCGCCATACGGCAATTTCCTTTGCCTGTCGGCAGCATGATTCATTCATTGACGTTGCCAACAATTTCGGAAATTCAGAATCCATCATTCGGCGGCACTACCAAAGCCGCGTGAGCAGCGCCGACGCAAAGAGATTTTTCGCGTTGCGGCCAACCAAAGGAGCAAAATGAAATCCTCAAATCCACTGATGGGCAGGCCGAAGAAACAGCCGAGCGCGAAAGCGTTGGAGCAGCTTGGCCCCAATCGCCTGCTATTCGAGGACGTTAAAAACATCCTGATCAAGTGTCGCGTCAGGGGGCGCTGGACTTATGTGGACGTGTTGTTGCTTATTGATTGGTTCATTTCGCCAGAGGCGTTTGATGTCATCAAAACGGAAGTGATTGAAGCCAAACCTTTCAAAATCACTTACACACTGCCGCTTATCAGCTTTACCAAAAATGCGGAAGTGACCGGCGAGCATGTGAAAATTTCCAAGGCGCTCCACTTGGCAAAATTGCTTTCACAGTCACCCGATGAACTCATTCAGGCGCTTCCGAAAATCCACAAACGGATTTTGAACTATTTCACGGACTCGCCCACAAGCCGCCCACTTGAAAGCCTAATGATGGAGCAAGCAATAGGTTCATCGTTGAAACTTAAAACGGCAGGCGATTTTTGGACGAAACCGGCAAAGGAATTGAAATCCAAAGACGCCACCACGCGCACGGTTGAAGATGCGCGCGCCAAATTTCGCAAGATATTGCGTTAGGACTTTTCCCCAAAATCCAACGCAAACAAACGGGAAACGATTCTTTGAGTTAGGACGCCATTGCCTCGAAAGTTTGAGGCATGAGCAATCCGAATTGCAATGCGCGGCTCGCCAGCCTGGACGAGCTAATTAAAAACGTCATTCCGCTTTTCCTGACGCCGGTGCCGACCCGTGACACGGTTAGGCGTTGGCTTGACGCTGGAAAAGTTCCGCGGTTTAAGACCAATCCCGCAGCGAAGCGTGGCGGCGGCCCGTGCTTCTATTCCGTTACCGCGGTTGAGAAACTCATGCGCGGGCGGACGTTTCCCCCGATTGGCGGCGCCGCATGAGCTACCACCGCCACCATCCGCGGCTGAAGATTCGGCGGGTTCTCCGAGAGAAACCCCGCCCTGCCGCGCCGGTTATTCCTGCCACTTCCCCACCATCATCCGCCGGCCATGTTCGCCACATTGCCACGTTTCGACCAAATGACGATCCCGCGATTTTGGCCTGGAGGCCGCCTGCTGGATGAAAAACGAAAAGCCGCGCTCCGGGCAGGACACGCGGCGAATAAACGGACTAATGGACACTACCTCTTTTTTAGGATTGCTGCAAGGCGTGAAAAAATCCGGCTCCGGCTGGCAAGCCAAATGTCCGGCACACGATGACCGCACGCCAAGCTTAAGCGTTTCAGAAGGCCCGGACGGGCGCACGCTGTTACACTGTCACGGCGGATGCAACCCGGAAGCAGTTTGCGCTGCCGTGGGCATCACGGAAGCCGATTTGTTCCTCACCAAAAACGGAAGCGAGCAAAAGCGAATTGTCGCAACGTATCCTTACCACGATGCCAGCGGGAAATTGCTTTTTGAAGTTGTCCGATTTGATCCAAAAGACTTTCGCCAGCGCCGACCCGACCCGACCGCGCTCGACGGCTGGACCTGGAGCACCAAAGGCATCAAAAAGGTTTTATTTCGCCTGCCTGAAATTCTCAAAGCCGTTGGAAGTGGCAAATTTGTTTTCGTCACAGAAGGCGAAAAGGACGCGCTGGCGCTGGTTGAACGTGGGCTTGCGGCAACGTGCAACCCCGGCGGCGCCGGCAAGTGGCAAGAAAATTACACCGAAACGCTCCGCGGCGCGGATTGCATCATCATCCCCGACAAAGACAACGCCGGACGGGATCACGGTCAACTTGTGGCGGGCAAACTTCAGGGCGCCGCAAAATCCCTCCGCGTGATTGAACTGCCGAACGTGGACGGAAAGCCGGTGAAGGATGCCGCCGACTTTTTCGCCGCCGGCGGGGACGCCGCGCAAATCGCCGCGCTGGTGGACGCAGCGCCCGAATGGACGCCGGCGGCGACCCACGCCAAGGCCCAAGCCTGCGCCTTGCCGGAAATTATAGACGCTGCCGCGTTCATGGCCATGCCACAGGAAACGCCGCCGGAACTGATTGCCGGAATTTTGCACCGTGTCAGCAAAGAGGCGCTTGGCGGCTCATCAAAGGCTTACAAGACATGGACCTTGCTCGATGAAGCGGTGTCAGTGGCGCATGGCGTGCCGTGGCTCGGATTTTCCACGCATCCGGGCAAGGTGCTTTTCGTCAATTTTGAAATTCAGCCTTACGCCTGGCAGCGGCGGATTGCCGCCGTCACTCGCGCCAAAGACATTGAATTAAAACCCGGCGCGATTCAGCTTTGGAACTTGCGCGGCCACGCCGCCGACTTCCGCCAGCTCGTTCCCAAGATAATCGCCCGCGCCAAGACGGAAGATTTTTCCCTTGTCGTTTTGGACCCGCTTTACAAGTTGATCGGCACGGCGGACGAAAACAGCGCCCGCGACATTGCCGAGTTGCTCAATGCCATTGAACGGCTCGCCGTCGAAACCGGCGCGGCGGTTGCCTACGCCAACCATTTCGCCAAAGGACTCGCCAGCGGCAAGGAAACGCTCGACCGCATTTCCGGCTCCGGTGTCTTTGCCCGCGATCCTGACTCGCTTTTAATCTTCACGAAGCACGAGCAGCCGGACGCCTTCACCGTTGAACCGATTTTGAGAAATTTCCCGCCGGTTGAACCGTTCGTTGTGCGCTGGAATTTTCCGCTTTTCGAGCGCGCTGATGACCTGGACCCGGCAAAGCTGAAGCAGGCCGCCGGACGCAAGCCCGAAAATTCACCCGATGACCTGCTTAAACTGTTGCCCGGCAAGGGACTCACCAACGCCGATTTTCTCGCCGCCGCCGATGCCGATGGCATTAGCAAGCGCACGTTCTACCGGCTCCGAAAGCTACTTGAAGCGGCAGGGAAAATCATGCTTTCCAAGGTGAACGGCAAGTGGAAGCCAATTTCGCCAAAAAAAACAGCATGAGTGCCATAATGCCAGAATTGTTTTCTCCAGCAATGACAAGGCTTTTGTCCGCTTGTGCCAGAATTGCCAGAATACATTCTGGCACGCGGAAGCCGCTGCCAGTGCCAGAGTGCCATAATCCTTTAGGATATGGCACTGGCACAGCGGCAAGGCCAGACCTGCCGGCGGAAACAAGCGCGGGAACCCTCCAAAATCAAAGCCATCGGCAATAGGTCAATGCCATTGCCGACAGTTTCC
>JBEKMW010000081.1:0-24456 GCA_049523455.1 Verrucomicrobiota bacterium
AACAAATGCAGCCACGATAGTTTGCCACAAAAGCGCGCCCAAGCCGGGGTCAATATAAGCCAGCACAATGAATTTCATTGCAGACCGCCCGTTTAACTGCCCATTTGAAAAATACTTGCCTCAACACTGGCCATGTTTCCACCTGATGTCAATTTAAACTTGGCCACTTAAATTTGGCCACCCGGAATTTTGGGTTCCCAGGCGGAACCGTTGCGCGATGGGAATGCGGCGGCCCATGCCGAAGGCGCGCGGCGAGACTTTTAAGCCCGGAGCGGCCTGGCGGCGTTTGTATTCGCTGAAGTTGATCTTGTTCACCACGTCGGCGACGACCGCCGCGTCGAACCCGCGGTGGATGATTTCCTCCTTGCCCAGGTTCTTGACGATGTACAGATCGAGAATGGCGTCGAGCAGCTCATAGGGCGGCAGCGAATCCTGGTCTTTCTGGTTTGGCCTCAACTCGGCGCTGGGCGCCTTGGCAATCGAGGCGGCGGGGATGATTTCGCGGTCCCGGTTCACCCAGCGCGCGATTTGGTAAATGTCGGTCTTGAACAGGTCGGCGATCACCGCCAGCGCGCCGCTCATGTCGCCATAAAGCGTGCAGTAGCCCACGGCCATCTCGGATTTGTTGCCCGTGGTCAATACCAGCCCGCCGAATTTATTCGACAGGGCCATCAAGGTGACGCCGCGCAGCCGGGATTGGATGTTTTCCTCGGCCTCATTGGGTTGGGTGCCCGCAAACACCATGGCCAGTTGTTTTTCCACCGCTTGAAAAACCGGTTCAATGGACAGCACTTCGTAACGAATGCCGAGGTTGCGGGCGAGCAAGGCGGCGTCGCTCAAGCTGCCGGCGCTCGAATAACGCGCCGGCAGGGAGACGCCCAGCACATTTCCCGGCCCCAGCGCATCCGCGGCCAGCACGGCCACCAAGGCCGAATCAATGCCCCCGGACAGGCCGACAATGGCAGAGCCAAAACCGCACTTATGGACGTAATCGCTCACGCCCAGCGACAGCGCCGCAAAAAGCTGCTGCTCGCGGGAAGGAAAGTGAGCCTGGCTTATGCTGCCTTCGGCCGCTTCCGCTCCCGTCGGCGGCGCTATTGGGCGGTATTGGGATGCTCTTGGGCCCGGTGTGAGCGGCGCCACCAAAATTTCTTCCGCGAAACCCTTTCCCAGGGCGAGCACCTGGCCACCAGCGTCGAGCGCAACGCTGTGGCCGTCGAAGATCAATTCGTCATTGGCGCCGACGAGGTTCACGTGCGCCAGTGGAATGTGCTCGTCGCGCGCCACCCGTTGGAGCATGGCCAGCCGGGTTTTTTCCTTGCCGTCGTGCCAGGGCGAGGCGGAAATATTGAGAATGATTTCGGCGCCCTGGGCGATGAGTTCCTTGATGGGGTCGCGCCGATACAATCGCTCGGGCCAGAAATCCTCGTCGTTCCAGATGTCCTCGCAAATCGTAATGCCCAGTTGGCGGCCGCCGAAGGCGAACGGCGCCACGGTTTTGGCCGGCTCAAAATAGCGGTCCTCGTCAAAGACGTCGTAGGTGGGCAGCAGGCACTTGGCGGTGCGCCAGGCGATTTGGCCATGCTGCAGTACGGCGGCGGAGTTGCGGAGGGGGCGTCCGGGGCGTTCGGAATTCCGATCCACGTATCCCAGGCAAAGCGGCACGGCTCCGATATGCCGGGCGGTGGCCTGCACGGCGGCGAGGTTGGCCTCGATGAAATCGGCGCGCAACAGGAGGTCGCGCGGCGGATAGCCGCACAGAAACAGCTCCGGCGCCAGAACGAATTCGGCGCCGCGGGCCACGGCCTGTTCGTAAGCGGCCAGAAGTTTTTTGACGTTGGCAGCGAAGTCGCCAATGGTCGAATTAAGTTGGAGGAGGCCGAATTTCAACGGTTTGATGGTAACGGCTGGCGCGGAATGCGCAATGAATTTGAGACAGGAACAAAGCGGAAAGCGGGAAAGCAGAAAGCAGAAATGGGCGTTAAAGCGTTAAATGGACACTGCCTGAATTTGCGCCCGTGGCGCCGGGGCGCCGTGAAGCTCCCAAAGGGAGTGCTGCTTCCGCAGGCACGGTCGGCGGTTCGGTTTCCACCTGGCGCAGGGCAGCGGCCAGGGCGTTGAGGTGCGCCTGGAGCGTGTAGCGAACGACAAAGTTTCGCCGGGAAATTTCTCCGGTGTGCTCCGTGGCCAACCGTACCAGGGCCGCGGCAACTTCGGCGGATGACTGCCCGGAAACCAGCCCGGGATAATCGTCCGGGAGCATTTCCGGGAGCGAGCGCCAGCGCGTGACGACCACCGGCAGGCCAAAGGCCATGGCTTCAATCAGGTTGACCGGCTGGTTTTCACCCAGGTAATGGGTGGGAAAGCAAAACAAATCGGCTTCGCGCAGGACCCGGTCCTTGTCGGCCCCGGATACAAATCCGAGATATTCCACCACGCGGTGGAGATCGTCTTTTTGCAACCAGTGGTTGAAGGTTTCCCGGTCTTCAACGGTGACAAAACTTCCGGCGACGGTCAGTTTCATTCGCACCGGCACTCCGCGTGCAGCCAGGTGGCGATTGGCCGCGCCGATGGCTTCCACCGTCGCGAACAACCCCTTGTCGCGGGAGCAATGGGCCAGAAATAAAACCTTCACGGTTTCGGGATCGCCGCCGGCATGCTGGATTTCTTCGGGCAAAAGGGGCCGGCCGGCGAACAATTTGACGCGCGCGGCGCACCGGGCGCGGCGGCGGGGCAGGATGGTTTGCTCAAAATCCGGGCAGGGATCCGGAATGCCGTTGTTGACCACGGCGATGCGCCGGGAAAGAAGCTTCTCGGCATCGGCAAAATTGTAACGGGAGAGGACCAGGCTCAGGTCCACCGGCTTGAAGAGGCGGTAGGTGGCGGCCCGGGTACGCATTTGCACGGAGGTTTCGAGCCACTTGGCCAGGCCGGCGGCGTGCCAGTGGAGGATGACGCGCTTGAAAAACGGGCGGCAGAAGAGCATGACCAGCCAGTCGCGATAGAGGGCGACACGTTTGCCGGGAGCCGGCACGTAGTAAAGATTCTCCACCCCGTAATAAAAGCGGCACCAGATGGCTTCGAGGCAGTGAAGGAAAAGCCGGGCCAGCTTGATGCTTTGAAAGGCTCCCACATCCTCGAGTCCCCGGGAGAACCGGGCGTTGACGTGGTAGCAAGCGATGCCGAAACGGTTCGGCGTCGCTCGTTTGCGCCGGCGGCAGTTGCCGCCAAAACCGTCGAGCATGAGCTGGACCATGTAGCTTTGGCCATGGTGCGGCGGCGGCACGTGCGCAAAAACCAGAAGTTTCATTTGTGATTTGCGGTTGGCCATTTACGATACGGCCCCGTGCGAACCGCGGTATTGTAAATCGCCAAGCTTGGAACGTAAATGCCGAACCGCGTCAATGTTCTGGGAGTGGCCGTGAGCGCCGTCAATCTGCCCTCGGCACTGGCGGTGGTGGCCGAGGCCGTGCGCACCCGCCGCAAGGGCTACATCTGCGTGACCGGTGTCCATGGGGTGATGGAGGCGCAGAGCGACCCCGGCTTCCGGCGGATTTTGAACGAGGCGCTGCTCTGCACGCCCGATGGCATGCCGATGGTCTGGGTGGGCTGGTGGCAGGGCCAGCGTGACATGCGCCGCGTCTATGGCCCGGACCTGATGCTGGACGTCTGTGCCTGGAGCGAAAAGAATTCCTGCCGCCATTTTTTCTTCGGCGGCGCCGAAGGGGTGGCCGGACTGCTCGCCAGCCGGTTGCAAGCGCGCTTTCCGGGATTGCAAACGGTGGGCACGTTTGCGCCGCCGTTCCGTCCGCTGACCGACGAGGAAGCCAAGGCCTTTGCCGAACAGGTGCAGGCCGCGAGACCGGACATTTTGTGGGTGGGCCTGAGCACGCCGAAACAGGAGAAGTTCATGGCGGAATATCTGCCGAAACTGGACGTGCCGCTGATGATCGGCGTGGGTGCGGCGTTTGACTTCTTCAGTGGCCGCGTGCGGCAGGCGCCGCGCTGGATGCAGCGGAGTGGCTTGGAATGGCTTTACCGGCTCTGCCAGGAACCACGCCGCCTGGCCGGGCGCTATCTCCGAAATAATCCGCGGTTTGCGGTGAAGATTTTAGGCCAACTGTGCGGCTTGAAAAAGTATCCGCTGGGAGACGGCAAGGGAGAGGATGGCACGGATTTAACATCGAACAACCAACATCCAACATCCAACATCCAGTAAAGGGAAAATGACGAATGCCTAAGCCCTAATGACGAAAGAATGTCCCAATGACCGAATCACTAATGGTCATGCCCGGCCCTTTGGCCTTCGGGCTTGGTCATTGTTTAGTCATTCGTGCTTAGGCCATTAGTCATTCATCCGGCACCCGGCCAAAGCAGACTCATCCCACGCCTGCCGAAGACCTCCCAAGAAGTGAGATGCGACCGAGGACGAGGAGGGGTTGGGAATTTTATTGAGCAATTCCGGGATTTTTGTTATCTGAATATTTGCACGACGAGCCAATGAACGGAACTCGCAGTAACAATCCTTCCCGGACCTTCTGGCAAGATTTGGCGGACTGCTGGCAGCAGTTGCCGAACAAGGCGCTTTTTTTCACATTGCTGGCGGCCTGGCTGGCGCTGTTTCAGTTCCTGGGCAATTCGATTCTCGGCTACATCCACACGCCCTCTTTGTTTTCATGGATGTATGAGGCGTATAACGGATCCACGGGCGGGTCAGACGATGCGCATGGCAATCTCATCCCGTTTCTGGTGGTTGGCCTGATGTGGTGGAAGCGCAAGGATTTGCTGGCGCAACCGCTGAATCTTTGGTGGCCGGGATTCCTGGTGGTGGGGGTGGGGATAGTGCTGCACGTGGTGGGCTACGTTTTGCAGCAACCGCGCCTTTCGGTGCTGGCGCTGTTCACGGGAATCTATGGGTTTACGGGATTGGCGTGGGGGCGTAGATGGTTGCAAAAGAGTGTATTTCCATTTTTTCTGTTTGTGTTCTCAGTGCCGCTGGGCTCCATCGCCACCGCGATCACGTTCCCGTTGCGCCTGCTGGTGACCTGGCTGACTGAACTGGTGGCCCATGGGATCCTGGGAATTGGTGTAATACGCGAGGGAACCGTGTTGATGGACCCTTCCGGAGCTTATCAATATGAGGTTGCCGCGGCGTGCAGCGGAATCCGCAGTCTGATGGCCATTTTTCTTCTGGCGACCATTTTCGGTTTCGTTGTGTTTCGTTCCTCCTGGCAGCGACTTTTCCTCATGGCGCTGGCCTTTCCGTTTGCGATTTTGGGAAACCTGCTGCGAATGCTGTGCATAATTTTTGCCGCGGAAATCGGCGGCCGGCCGGCGGGCGATTATGTGCATGAAAACACCCTGATCAGCCTCATTCCCTACGTGCCGGCCATCATCGGGCTGTTGTGGGTGGGGCGTTGGATGGAAAAACGCTGGCCACCGGAACCGGTTGAGCAGTCATGAGCGTACGAAATCAAAAGTGGCTCTTTATGGCCATTGGGCTGGCCTTGGTGGGCGGCACCGCCGTGGCGGTGACCGGGCTCAAGGATCATCAGAAACTCGGCCGGCCGGGCATCCAGGCCACGCCGATCGCCGGCAGCCCGCAGATGAAAATTGAATTGCCAGCGAACGTGCAGGACTTTACGTCGTCCAACGTGCCGGAACCGAAAGTGGAGGTGGGCTATTTTCCCAAGGACACCAGTTATGCCGGGCGCCTGTACGAGTCGCCGGATGGTTTTCGCGTCAGCGGCACGATCATCCTGATGGGGGCGGACCGGACGAGCATTCACCAGCCGGCATACTGCCTGCCGGGACAAGGCTGGCACATTGATGAGCAGCAGGAGGTGAAGCTGCCGATTGCCGGCCCGCGACCGTACCAGTTGCCGGTTGCGAAATGGACCGTCAGCCAGAGGGCGCAAAGGCCCGATGGCGGGAAGGTGGATGTGCGCGGACTCTATGTCTTCTGGTTTGTGGCGGACAATGAGGAGAGCACCAGTGACGCCCGTTTTCAATTATATCTCTTCCGCGACCTGTTGTTTACCGGTGTGCTGCAACGCTGGGCGTATGTTTCGTATTTCGCCGTCTGCGCCCCGGGCCAGGAAGATGCCGCCTTTGCGCGCATGACGCGGCTGATTACGGCGTCGGTGCCGCAGTTTCAATTTCCGCCTGGCACCGCCAGGACCAGCCGATGAGCTTGAAGGCACCATTGAACCGGGCGGGCGAATTGGTTAGGATGAAACTTCGCCGGAATCGAATTTGACTTTGCCGCCATATGCTTCGCCGTGATCGTCAAATGCGGGCGCAGATTCACCAGTGGGTGGATGCCCTGCTGTTTGCGGCCAGTTTCCTGCTGGCGTTTGAATTGCGCACCGATCCGAAGATCATCGAGTGGTTGCGCCTGGAACCCTATCCGCCCAACCTCTTTTCCCACCTCGGCTGGCTGCTGGTCATCTTGATTCCGGGCGCTCCTCTTGTCCTGGAATGGCAGGGCTTTTACAACCGCCCCATTTTGTGTCCGCGCAGCGCGATTCTGTGGCCGCTGCTGCGAGGCTGCGTGCTCATTACCGTCGGCTTGGTGCTCGCGTCGTATGTCCTGCACTTTAACGTGCCCCGCACCGGCATGCTGTGGTTTGGGGTCCTGAGCTTCGTCGTTTTGTGGCTCAAGGAGGAAATCTTGCGGTCCATCTACCGAAGCAAACTGGCCCAGTCGCAATACCAGCGGCGTTTCATCGTGGTCGCTGCGGGCAACGAAATCGGCCGGCTGCGGCAGGAAATGAAACAACACGCCAATGAAGGCATCGCGGTGGTCGGCGAATTTGATTTTCTCGAGGCGCCCTTGCAGCGCCTGATCGAATTGCTGCACGAGCATTCGGCCAGCGGCGTGATCGTGAGCGCCAAGCAGGCGTATTTCGAGCGCGTCGAAAGCGTCATCAAGCTTTGCGAACTCGAAGGCGTGGAAGCCTGGCTGATCGCGGATTTCTTCGGCACGCAGATCGCCCGCGCCAGCCTGGACGAGATGCTCGGACAGCCGCTGCTGGTTTTTCGTACGCTGCCCGAGACCTCCTGGCGGAACCTCGCCAAGCTGCTCATGGATTTCTTCGGCGCCTCGGCGCTGCTGGTCGTCGGCGCCCTGCCGATGCTCGTGATTACGCTGATCATCCGGCGCACGTCGCCGGGGCCGGCCTTGTTCCGGCAGCAGCGCTCCGGCCTCAACGGCGCGCCGTTCACGCTTTACAAGTTCCGCACCATGGTCACCAATGCCGAGCAGTTGCAGCACGAATTGCAGGCCATGAACGAAATGAGCGGGCCGGTCTTCAAGGTGACCAACGACCCGCGGATCACGCCCGTCGGCAAGTGGCTGCGGCGTTACAGCCTCGATGAACTGCCGCAAATCTTCAACATCCTCCGCGGTGAAATGAGTCTGGTGGGGCCGCGCCCGCTGCCGGTGGGGGAGGTGCAGCGATTCAACGACCTGGCCCACCGCCGCCGGTTGAGCGTGAAGCCCGGCCTGACGTGTCTCTGGCAGATCAGCGGCCGCAACCAGATTTCCGATTTCAAGGACTGGGTGCGGCTGGACCTGGAATACATTGACAACTGGTCGTTGGTGCTGGACTTCAAAATCCTGCTGCGGACCATTCCGGTGGTGCTGCGCGGCACGGGCGCCAAGTAAACCGGCCGGCGTTTATTTGTTGAAACGCCGGGCAGCTTCATTACCTTGGCGCACCAACAATGAGCAAACAGCAACCCACCTCCGTGGTTACCGGCGCCGCCGGCTTCCTCGGTTCGCATCTGGCCGACCTGTTATTGGCGCGCGGGCACCGGGTCATCGGCATAGACAACTTCATCACCGGCGCGGTGGACAACATCGCGCATCTCGGGGGAAATCCGAATTTCAAATTCATCGAACAGGACGTGACCGAGTTCCTGTTTCTCGATCGGCCGGTGCATTACGTCTGGCACTTCGCCTCGCCCGCCAGCCCGGTGGATTATTTGAACTTCCCCATCCAGACGCTCAAGGTCGGCTCGCTGGGTACGCACAAGGCGCTGGGCCTGGCCAAGCAAAAAGGCGCGCGGTTCCTCCTGGCCTCCACCTCGGAAATCTACGGCGACCCGCTGGTCCATCCGCAACCCGAGGAATACTGGGGCCACGTCAATTCCATCGGTCCGCGGGGCTGCTACGATGAAGCCAAGCGGTTTGCCGAAGCCCTGACCATGGCCTACCGCCGGCAGCATCACATCGAAACGCGCATCGTTCGCATCTTCAATACCTACGGTCCGCGCATGCGGATCAACGACGGTCGCGTGGTGCCGGCGTTCATCAGCCAGGCGCTCAAAAACAAACCGGTCACGGTCTTTGGCGAGGGCAAGCAAACCCGGAGTTTCTGTTACGTGTCCGATTTGATCGAAGGCATCTACCGGCTGATGATGAGCCGGTACGATTTGCCGGTGAACATCGGCAACCCGACCGAACTGACGATGGTGCAGTTCGCCGAAAAGATCATTCACGCGACGAAATCAAAGAGCAAAATAGTCTTCCAACCGCTGCCGCAGGATGATCCCAAGCAACGCAAGCCGGACATTGCCAAGGCGAGGAAAATCCTCGGCTGGACGCCCAAAGTGCCGCTGGAACAGGGACTGGCCGATACCATCGCGTATTTCCGAATCAAAGTTTGAGGCCGGGCGGGTGCGAGTCCTCCCCGGCACGATTTGCGATATGCGATTTACCCGCGCTTTCCATTCCGGCAAGGTAATTCATAAACTCGGCGATGCTATTGCGCGCGCGACAGTTTGAATTTGTCTTCCCGCGACCGGCGCTGGTCATGGGCATCGTCAATGTCACGCCCGATTCCTTTTCCGACGGCGGCAAATGGTTTGAGCCCGATGCGGCGGTGGCCCGCGGGCTTGAGCTGGCCGCCCAAGGCGCGGAGGTGTTGGACGTCGGCGGCGAATCCACCCGGCCCGGCGCCAAGCCGGTGGCCGAAGCCGAAGAATTGCGCCGTGTCGTTCCCGTCATTGAACGGCTCTCGGAGGAAATCCAGGCCCAGCGGAGCCGGACCAGGGAGGCGCCAGTGCTCTCGATTGATACCATGAAACCCGCGGTGGCCCGCGCGGCGCTGAAGGCCGGCGCCAGCGTGGTCAACGACGTGGGGGCCAATCGCCCCACCGACGGTGTCGCCGATGAAATGTGGCGGGTGGTTGCGGAATTCGGCGCCGGTTATGTCGCCATGCACGCGCCGGGCGCCTCCCGCACGATGCCGGCCCGGCCGGTTTACACCGACGTGGTGCGCGAGGTTGGCGATTTTTTCCGTGAACGGCTGGAGCGACTGAACGCGTACGGTGTTGCGGCGGAACAGGTTGTGTTTGATCCGGGCATCGGCTTCGGAAAGACGCTCGAGCACAATTTGCAGTTGCTGGCCCATTTGCACCGGCTTGCCCGGTTGTCACGGCCGCTGCTGCTGGGGGTCTCCCGCAAATCGTTCATCCAGAAATTGCTGGGCGCGGAGGTGAACGCGCGATTGCCAGCGTCGCTGGCATGTGCGACGCTGGCGGTTGCAGCCGGCGTGCAAATGATCCGGACCCACGACGTGGCCGAGACGGTGCAGGCCGTGCGCATGGCCGAAGCGCTGCTGGCGGTGAAACGAGACGATGCCCGAACAGATTAACATCCAGGGTTTGTGGCGGCCCGTGCTGGAGATCCTCATCCTCACGGTGACAATCTATTATGCCTCGCGGTTCCTGCGGGGCACGCGGGGCTGGCCGGTCGTGGTTGGATTTGTGGTGGTCTTGCTGCTGATGGCCCTGGCCACGTATGTGCTGGATTTGCAGGTGCTGCGGCTGTTGCTGGGCGCCTTTTCCGCGTTCTTCGCCGTGGCGGTGGTGATAATTTTCCAGCCGGAACTGCGCCGCATGCTGGCCGAGCTGGGCAACCTGCCCCTCTTCACCAGTGCCAGCGAACAGCGCGAAAGCATCGAAGTGATAATCCAAACCTGCGAACGCCTGGCGGACGTAAAAATCGGCGCCCTCATCGCTATCGAGCAATCCATCCAGCTTCAGGACGTGGTGGAGTCGGGTGTCCGGGTGGATTGCGAGGTCACGCCGGAAATGCTGGAAACCATTTTCTTCCCGAACAACGCCATCCATGACGGTGGCGTGATCATCAAGGGCGACCGCATCGCCTACGCGGCCTGCATTTTTCCGCTCACCCAGCGCCAGGATTTGAACAAGTCGCTCGGCACGCGGCACCGGGCGGCCATCGGTATGAGCGAGGAAACGGACGCGATCATTATCGTGGTATCCGAGGAAACGGGCATGGTATCCTACGCCTACAAAGGCCAACTGGTGCGCGGCGTATCGCTGGAGGAATTGCGGGCTTTCCTGACCTCCTTGCTGGTGGAGCCGGCGAAATCGCACACCTTCGCCGCCTGGCTCCGCTCCCGGATGTCGGAACGCCACCGCTCCGGTCCGCCCGTGATCACCAAAAGCGAGATCCGCCCGACGCTCAAACACCCGGCCAACTGATACTTTAATGCCCATGCGCCGCTGGTTCACAACTGATCTCGGCTGGAAATTGTTCTCCCTCATCCTGGCGGTGGGCATCTGGCTGGCCGTGCACCAGAGTCTGGGCCGAACCGAAAATGCCGCCGTGCTGGTCTCCGGTGAGAAACAGGCCACCTATGAGAATTTGCCGGTCCTGGTGGTTGCCACGGCGGCCGACGTCCGCGATTTTCGCGTCCTGCCCGATACCGTGGCGGTCACCGTCAGTGGTTCGGAGGTCGCCCTGGCCGGTTTGCAGAGCAGCCAGATTCGCGCGGTGGTGGACCTGACGGGGACGGACCTCACCAACTTGCTGCGGCCGGTGGATGTGTCCCTGCCTCCGGGCGTGAGTCTGCTAAACGTCGAACCGTCCGAGGTGAAGGTGATCGCACCGCCCCCTAAAAAACCATGAGTTCGCCCAAACGTATCTTCGGTACCGACGGCGTCCGCGGCACGGCCAACATAGAACCGGTCACGGCCGAAACCGCGCTCAAACTGGGCCGCGCCGCCGCGCATGTTTTCAAGAGTGTGAACCGCCAGGCGCGCGGCCGTGGCCGCCACAAGATTGTCATCGGCAAGGACACCCGGCTCTCCGGTTACCTCCTCGAAAACGCCATTTCGTCGGGCATTCTCTCCATGGGGGTGGACGTCCTGTTTATTGGTCCGTTGCCCACGCCGGGCGTCGCTTACGTGACCCGCAGTCTCCGGGCCGACGCCGGGATCGTCATCACCGCCTCGCACAATCCTTATGCCGACAACGGCATCAAATTCTTCCGAGCCGACGGCTACAAGCTGGATGACCGGATCGAAGGCCGGATCGAGCATCTGGTCTTCAGCGGTGAAATTGAAAACCTTCGCCCCACCGCGGACGAAATCGGCAAGGCCGTGCGCATTGACGATGCGCTGGGCCGCTATATTGAGTTTGCGAAAACGAGCTTTCCCAAAAACCTGACGCTCGAGGGGTTGCGCATCGTGGTGGATTGCGCGCACGGCGCGGCTTACAAATCCACGCCCTGCGTGCTGCGCGAGCTGGGCGCCGAAGTCATCGTGTATGGCAACCAGCCCGACGGAATGAACATCAACCGCGATTGCGGCTCGATGCATCCGGAAAATCTGTGCGCCCGGGTCGTGGCCGACCAGGCCTGCCTGGGGATCGCGCACGATGGCGACGCGGACCGGGTGTTGCTCTGCGACGAAACGGGCCGGTTGATTGACGGCGATGATATTATGGCCATTGCGGCGTTGGGGATGCTTGCCGAAAAGACCCTCGCCAGGGATACCCTGGTTGCCACCGTGATGAGCAACGCGGGTCTGGAGGCGTCCATCCAAAAAGCCGGCGGCAGGCTGCTGCGCACGCCTGTCGGCGACAAACACGTCATTGACGAGATGCTCAAGCACGGCCTCAACTTCGGCGGCGAACAGAGCGGCCATCTCATTTTCCGCGATTTTGGGACGACCGGTGACGGACTGGTGGCGGCGCTGCAAATCCTGCGCATCATGAAGGCCCGGGATGTTTCGTTGTCGAAGCTGGCCAAATGCTGGACGCGTTTCCCGCAACTGGTCACCAACGTAAAAGTGCGCGAGAAGAAGCCGTTCGATGAATTGGATGGCGTCATGAAGCTGGTGGCTCAAGCGGAAAAGGAATTGCAGGCGCAGGGCGGTCGTTTGCTGTTGCGCTACTCCGGCACGGAACCCAAAGCGCGTCTCCTGGTGGAAGGCCGCGTTGCCACCGCGCTCAAAAAATGGTCGCAAAAAATCTGCGCCGCCATTCAAAAACAAATCGGGGCGTAGCGCGGCGGGGCGGTTGCACGCCGGATTGATTACGGCTACTTTGCCGGCGTGCCCGGATTGAACGGTTCATCGGCGCCCGCGCCGCTGCTGATGCTGCTGCGCGTCAACGCGCTCCAAACCTGGCGGCGGCTGCGGTCGTTATGCACGCAGTCCCCACTCTTCACCGCCATCATCGCCACGTTCATTGGCGGCTATTTGGTGCTCTCGTTTGAACTTTTTTATCACGGCATGAAATTCGTCGCCAAGTTCCCCGGGCTGGGGGCGGCGCTGACGGAGCGGCTGATGTATGTGCTGTTCGCGTTTTTGTTCGCGTTGCTGTTGTTGAGCAATCTGGTGATCAGCTATACCAATTTGTTCCGCCATCGCGAGACGACGTTTTTGGCGACGCTGCCGGTTTCGTCGCAGACGATCTTCCAGTGGAAATTCATCGAGTCAACGCTGCTGGCATCGTGGGCATTTTTGTTTTTGATCGCCCCGCTGTTGGCGGCGTTTGGTTTGGTGCGTAACGTGCCTTGGCACTTCTATCCCCTCACCGTGTTCCTGGTGATCCTGTTTATCGTGCTGCCCGGCGTGCTGGGCGCCGGCCTGGCCATCGCCGTGGGCCGGTTTCTGGACCGGCGCAGTTTTCAGGTGGCGGCGGTGGGCGCCGCTCTCGTGCTGCTGGCGCTGGCCGCGGTCTTGTGGAAGGCGCAGCCAGCCACCGATGAACTGTTGGATACGCGCACGATCCAGGCCCTGGACCAGCTTCTGGGCAAGACCCGGTTCGCCATGTTTCCCTTCCTGCCCAGTTATTGGCTGTCGGCTGCCGTGTTGCAATGGGCGGAAGGCGTGTTGGACGGAGCGGTGTTCTTCGCCTTGGTGCTGTTGAGCCATACGCTCTTTTTCGGCAGCCTCGCCTTCACCCGCGGCGGTGACTTGTTTTACGATACCGCCTCCGCGGTCCGTGGCCGGCGGGTCGCCGCCAGCCGCTCTCCCTGGCTGGGTTCCCGCCGTCGGCGCCCGGGATCTCCCAGTCTGCTCGAAACGATCGTGGCGGGTTTGTTCTGGCTGGGACCCGATGGCCGCGCCCTGGCCGTCAAAGACCTGCGCATGTTCTGGCGCGATACCACCCAATGGGGCCAATCGGTGATTCTGTTTGGCCTCCTCAGCGCCTATATCATCAATCTGCGTAATTTCACCCATCAGTTGACGAGCGAATTCTGGATTGACCTGATCGCATTCCTGAACCTGTTCGCGTGCTCGCTGAATCTGGCTACGGTGACCACCCGCTTCGTTTTCCCGCAATTTTCGCTCGAAGGCCAGCGGCTCTGGATTGTCGGCCTGGCCCCCATGGGATTGGCGCGGGTCGTCAAAACCAAATACTGGCTGGCCAGCGCGATGTCCTTGTTGGTCACTTTCGGTCTCATCACCCTCTCGTGCTACCTGCTCAAAATGACCTGGGATGGCCTGGTCTTTTTTGGCGGCATCATCTGTGTGATGGCGCTGGCTCTCAATGGCCTGGCCGTCGGCCTGGGGGTGCTCTATCCGAATTTCAAGGACGCCAACCCGGCGAAAATCGTCAGCGGTTTCGGCGGCACGCTGTGCCTGGTGTTGAGTTTCCTTTACCTTCTGGCGTCCGTGCTGCTGCTTTGGCTGGGCGTGATGGGAACCCATTATCATGCCGGTTGGACCATCGGCAGTGTGGCGGCCTTTCTCGTGTTATCGGTTTTGACCGGCTGGCTCCCGTTGCACTGGGGCCTGCGGCGGCTGGAGCATTTTGAGGTCTGATTCGCCCGGTTCCAGACGCGGGTAATCCCACGGCCGGGCCCGGTTACAGCGGAAACTCCCGGTGCCCGATTTTTTCGAGGGTCACAAACAGCGCCGGCGCCCGGGGCATGTGCGCCACCTTGTGGTTGGACAAAAGAACGCCAAATCCTTCGCCATAGGCCGGGCCATTTATCACGCATGCGTCCGTGTGGGCTTCGGCGATCTGGCGTTTGCCGGCCGACAACGCGTCCGCCCGCCCCCCGTCGGCCTCGAACTTCCAGCCCACCAGGCGCGCCCGGGGAAACCAGCCGCGCAATTCGGCCAGAATCTTCGCCGTGGGCGTCAGTTCCACCAGCAATTGTCCTTCGCGCGTGGAGAGTTTCTTGGCCGATTGGCATTCTGCCAATTCGCCGGACGGGGCGCGCAGCCAGATTTTGCCAAACGTAAAATCGCTTACCGCCGCCGCGTGGAAAACCGCATCCACCCGTTTGGACGCCAGCGCTTTCAGTTTGGCCCGCAAATCCGTGGTGGTGGAAAATGACTCGACCCGTTCGGCCCGCCGTTCGCCGGCATGCGTGGCCATCTCGCCGATGAGCAACGTCACCTGGTGCCCGCGCGCGGTGAGGAAATTGGCAAGGTCCGTGCCGAGCCGGCCCGTGGAAAAGTTGGTGAGCCGGCGCACCTGGTCCAACGGCTCGTACGTCGGCCCGGCGGTGACAACGCAATTCACGAACCAGAGCCTGTTGCTTGCAGCGTGTTCCGTCAAGCTCGCTTCGCTGGCGGCTGCCCCTGTCTTCCTGCCGGGATAAAGGCATTGCCCCCGATTACAACAACGCCGGAGCGCGGCGTTTACGCCGCTTCATCGTTCGAGAGCCCACAGCCCAATCGTCTGTTGATTCCCACTCGGACGCTGAAGCGGCCTGAAAGGCCGCGCGCCGGGGGCAGTCAACATGCGCCCCCCGGCTGCCGGCTGTGAAATTAGCATTTTTGTTTGCCGGCATTAGCGGTTAAATTTCCGGCGCCAAATGGACAAAATCCTCGGCATAGACCTGGGCACCACCAACTCGCTCGTCGCCACGGTGGAGGCCGGCATCCCGCTGGTCATCGCGGACGCCGAAGGCCGCCGGCTGACGCCTTCGGTCGTGCATTTTCCCTCCGCCACCACCGCGCCGGTCGTCGGCCATCCAGCGAACCGGATCCGGGTCGTCCAGCCGGCGGAGACCGTCTATTCCATCAAACGCTTCATGGGCCGGCGCGCGGCGGAAATCGCCGAGGACGAAAAGTCCGTCACTTATCCGCTGAACGCCCGGGGCGGCGGCCCGGTGACGGTGCCGATGCATGGCCAAAATTTTGCGCCCGAGGAAATCTCCGCCGAGGTGTTGAAGAAGCTCAAGCGCGACGCCGAAGCGTATTTCGGCGGGCCGGTCACGCGGGCGGTCATCACCGTGCCCGCGTATTTCAATGACGCGCAGCGCAACGCGACCAAGCGCGCCGGCGAACTCGCCGGCTTCACCGTTGAACGCATCGTCAACGAGCCCACGGCCGCGGCGCTGGCTTACGGACTGGACAGGCTCAAGGGAAAATCGAAAATTGCGGTCTATGACCTGGGCGGCGGCACCTTTGATCTTTCCCTTTTGGAACTGAACGAAGGCGTTTTTCAAGTGCTCGCCACCAATGGCAATACCTGCCTGGGTGGCGACGATTTGGACCGGCGGCTCGTGGATTTTTTGCTCGATAAAATCGCGGCGGCGGGGGGAGATGTGTTGCGTGTTGCGTGTTGCGTCAAGCAGCCGGACTCGCCGCCATCAGTCCTTGATGCAACACGCAGCACACAGCACGCAGTCATTCGCTCCCGCCTTCGTGAAGCCGCCGAGCAGGCAAAAATCAAACTATCCACGGAAATGGAAACGGAAATCTCCCTGCCGTTCCTCACTCCGGACTTTTCCTTCCGCTGCCGGCTCACGCGCGCCGAATTGGAAGACCTCACGCGCGACCTCATCGCCCGCACGCGGCCCCATTGCCTCCGCGCGTTGGCAGACGCCAAGCTCACCGCCCGGGACTTGGACCAGGTGATTCTCGTCGGCGGCCAGACACGCATGCCGCTCGTGCGCCAATTTGTGAGCGACCTTTTCGGTTGCGCGGACGTGAGACCGCAATTGAACACGTCGCAAAATCCGGATGAAGCCGTGGCGCTGGGCGCAGCCATCCAGGCCGAGATCCTGTCCGGCGGATTCCAGCAGGTTTTGCTGCTGGATGTCACGCCGCTGTCGCTCGGCCTTGAGACGTTTGGCGGTTTGATGAACGTCCTGATCCCGCGCAATTCGACCATTCCGGTCAAGGCGGGCGAGATGTTCACGACCGCCGTGGACCGGCAGCGTTCGATGCTCATTCATGTCTTGCAGGGCGAACGCGAGCGCGCCCGGGATAATTGGAGCCTGGGCCAATTCACGCTCGAATTTGAGCCCGCGCCGCGCGGCATGGCCCGGGTGGGCGTGCAGTTTGAAATTGATGCCAATGGTATCCTGCACGTGCTGGCCCGCGACATCAAAACCGGCCGGGAAAAGATTGTGGACTTGAAATCCGCCGTCAATGTGGATGACGCCGCGGTGCAGCAGATGATTGGCGAATCCGTCGAGCACGCCTTCAGCGATCTGGCGTCGCGGCGCTGGATCGAGGCCAAGTTGCGGGCGCAGGCAACGCTGGCGGCCACGCGCCAGGCGCTCGCCGGGTGTGCCGGTGAAATCGAATCCGGTTACCGGCAGGAAATTGAAGCCGCCGCGCAGGCGGTCGAAAAGGCGTTGGCCACCGAAGACGCCCCCAGTGGGGCGGGCAACGTGAAGCAATTGCAGGCGGCCCTGGCCGCGTTGGATGAAATCACGAAGCCACTGGCGGACTCCCTGATGGACAAGGCGATGGAAACGCTGCTGCGCCAGCGCGGGCTGATCAAGTGAGCGGAATCCTCGGTAGGGTCCAAATTTGCAGCGGAGCGCGGGCTTCTCAGCCCGCTTCACGCCACGAAATGCTTTGGCCGATGAAGCGGCATAAATGCCGCGCTCCTGAATATAGGACACCATCGAGTCATCCCAGCCACCAGGCCAATACAGGCGCCACGATGAGGGCCGGCAAAAAATTGGCCAGTTCCACCCTGCGGACCTCGAGAATCACCAGCGTTACGGCGCAACAAGTGAAGCCCGCGGCGATGTTGACGGGAGCAACCAAATGGCGGGTGGCAAGCCAGGGCCCGACGTCATACTGGCAGGCAAAAGCGATGCCGCCCAGAATGGCAAAAACCGGAAATGCCGCCAACGCCGCCGGCCACCGGAAAAGTTTTACGAAGCTCACCATCGCCAAGGCGTCCATGACTGCCTTTACCGCCAGCAGCCAAAAGTAACCGGACAAACCGTCCACTACGGCCCCCATCAGGCCCAGCGGTGCGGCACAAAAGAGCACCACGCAGGCACCCAAACCGTCGGCGGTATTGACCGGCACGCCGGCCTGCGCCGCGGCAATCGCCTGGGCGGCGCGCCGCCCCAGACGGTTGGACAGTTTTTGCAGGCCCAGAAGTTTGCCCAGCCAAAAGCCCAACCCCACCGCCACTAGGGCGAGCAAAACCTGTTTGAGCCCGGATAAAAAAGTCCCGCTGAGATTGAACCAGACCAGGCGCAGTCCGAAAAAAAAGGCGCTCACGGCGAGCGCGGAGCGGAAGAATAACTGGGCGCGGAGCGGCAGCGGCCGGGACAGCGCCAGCCCCAGCAACCCGCCCAGCAGGATGCCGATGGCGTTGAGAAAGGCGCCGAGCACAGCCAGACTCAACGGCCCGCCGTGCCAAAACGCAAGTCCGAAAATTTTTGCGCGCAGGCCGCCGGCTTGTTTTACTTTGCCCAATGGCCGATGCAAGCATGGCTGCCCGAACCCCTTGGGCCTGGGTCCCGACGCTCTACCTCGCGGAGGGATTGCCTTACGCGTTGGTCATGTCGGTGTCGGTGGTGCTCTACAAAAATTTCAACGTCTCGAACCGGACGATCACCTTATGGTTATTTTTCCTGGGGCTGCCGTGGATCTTCAAGCCGCTCTGGAGCCCGGTGGTGGATATCCTGAAGACGCGGCGGCTTTGGATCTGGACGTTGCAACTGCTCGCCGGGGCGGTGTTGGCCGGCACGGCGCTGGCGCTGCCCTGGCCGCATTTCCTACGGCTCACACTGGCCGGGTTCTGCCTGCTGGCCTTTAGTTCGGCGACCCACGACGTGGCGGCGGACGGATTCTACATCCTGGCCATGTCGGAACACCAACAGGCATGGTTCAGCGGCGTGCGCAACACCTTTTACCGCCTGGCGAACATCGCGGCGCAAGGCGGGTTGGTCATCTTCGCCGGGCAAATGCAAAAACACACCGGCAGTTACACGACGGCCTGGATGCTGACACTGGCATTGGCCGGGGGCATTCTCCTGGCGCTGGGAACTTATCACGGCTTGATCCTCCCGCGCCCGGCGGGTGACGTCCCCGGCCCGCTGGCGTCGGCGGGAACATTTTCCCGCGACTTCGTGGAAACGTTCATCCTGTTTTTTCGCAAGCCGCAGATCCTCACAATTTTGGCGTTTCTGGTGCTGTACCGCTTCGGCGAAGCGCAGTTGTTCAACGTGGCCAAGCTGTTTTTGCTCGATGCGCGCACCGCGGGCGGACTGGTGCTGACGGATAATCAGTATGGCCGGATTTACGGAATCATCGGCGTGGCGTCACTGCTATTGGGTGGGTTGCTGGGCGGGTTTGTGGTGGCGCGCCACGGATTGAAATTTTGGCTTTGGCCCATGTTGCTGGCCATCCACCTGCCGGATGCCGTGTTCATCTGGCTCGCTTATGCGCAGCCGGCCAATCTGGTGGCCATCGGCGCCGGCGTCGCCCTCGAGCAATTCGGCTACGGCTTTGGCTTCACCGCCTTCATGCTTTACATGATTTACCTCGCCCGCGGCCCTCATGCCACGGCCCACTACGCTATTTGCACCGGTTTCATGGCGCTGGGGATGAACCTCCCCAACCTTTGGAGCGGCTGGTTGCAGGAACAGATCGGCTATCCGCATTTCTTTATCTGGGTGCTGCTGGCCACGATTCCCAGCTTCATCGTGGCCCTGAAAATTCCCTTGGAGGCGGAGTTTGGAAAGCGGACGCTGGGATTGGCGGAAAAAGAATTGCGTTGAACACTCCGGCTCTCCCAAAATCAAAGGTTCACGATGAAATTCAAACGTCCTTTGATTTGGCTGGCGATCTGGCTGGCGTTCTCCTGCGCCACACGCGCCGATTTGCCATCCCTCTTTACCAACGCCACGCCCGGCGCTCAGCCGCTCCCGCGGCGGCCCAGCATCATTTTGGTGGTGGCCGACGGCTTGGGTTACGGCGATTTGAGCTGCTACGGCCAGACCAACTTTCAGACGCCCAGCTTGGACCGGCTCGCCGCTGAAGGCGTCCGCTTCACCAATTATTACGCCGCCGACACCGCCAATTTACCGGGTTGGGCCGCGCTGCTGCTTGGCCGGGACGCCGAGCATCTGCGGCAAAGTGCCGACGCCACCGTTCCGCTTGCCCCTGGCGAAGCCACCGTGGCGCAAATCCTGCAACCAGCCGGTTATCGCACCGGATTTATTGGCGAATGGGACCTGGGCGATGAAAATTCCAGCGGCGCCCCGTGGAAAAAGGGATTTAATGAATTCGCCGGCTATTTGGGTCCGGCCGACGCCGCCAATTTTTACGCCGACTATATCTGGAGCTTGCCGCCCCACTATTCTTATGACCAGGCGAGCGGCAAATTTATCCAATGGGACCCCAGCCGCGGGCTGCCTTCGGCGGGCAAAGAAATGATTTACGTGAACACCAAGGGCAAAAATGAATACATTCCGGACCTGCTGGCCAAAGCCTCGCTGAATTTTATCAAGGACAACCAGCCGGACCAGTTCAACCATTACCGCCCCTTTTTCCTGGTGCTCAATTATCCGCTCCCCGGTGCGGGCAACGGGACCGTGCCGACCGATGCCCCATATTCCGACGAACCCTGGCCGCAGGCCCAAAAAAACAAGGCGGCCATGATCTCCCGGCTGGATGGCTTTATCAGCCAACTGGAGGAGCAATTGCCAAAATTCGGACTGACCAATGACGTGGTCCTGTTCTTTACCAGCGCGGCCGGTCCCCGGACCAACGGAGGTGTGGACCCAAACTTCTTCCACAGTATCGCGCCCTCCAACCCGCTGCGCGTCCCCATGATCGTGCGTTGGACCGGCACGCTCCCGGCCGGCGCGGTCAGCGCCGTTCCCTGGGGGGCGGCGGATTTTCTGCCCACGGCGGCGCAAATTGCCGTGATTCCGCCTCCCGGCGGAATTGATGGCGCTTCCCTGCTTCCGTCATTGGCCGCCCTCGGGCCAACCAACCGCGTCAGCAGGTTAAAGCCGTAGCGCGTATCAGATGATTGGCAGCGCCAACGAAAAGGGCCGCTCGATGTTTTTCAGGCCGCCTTTGGCGGACCTAACCCGGATATTTCACAGTCCGATCCCGCATGCCTCGTAGCGCAGACTGCCAGTCTGCTGTATCGCGGGTTTCCAACCTGCGCTACCAAGCAGCCGTCGCTTGCTGGCATTGAAGCAACTATGAAATATCCGGGCTAACGGGTTTGTGCCGGCAACGGCGCGCTTTCATTGCGCTCCTGTTCCACTTGCCGCACCTCAAAACTCATCCACCACACTGCTAGTGCCACAAAAATAAGAAACGCCGCCAGCACGAACCACGGCCATCGGTATCGCGGCGGCCTGCCATTCGGTTGATTCACTGCGATCTCCGGCCCATGCTAAACCTGACGCATCTGGCTGGCGATGGAATTTTCATCCGTTGAATCGTCTGCCGAACGGCAGTTTCAGGCCCACCCCAAGCGCCTGGCGCGCATCCAGCCGGTGGTTGCTGATTTTTTAGTGACAACCATGAGCTTTTCTGTTATTTCGTTGCAATATGAAATCCGCGAAGGAATGCCGCCGCGTCTGTGGCTTCACGCTCATCGAACTGCTGGTCGTTATCGCCGTCATTGCCATCCTGGCGGCCATATTATTGCCGGCCTTGCAGTCCGCCAAAGCCAGAGCCCAGGTGGGCGCCTGCGCCAACAACTTGCATGAGATCGGGGTCGGCATGATCGCCTACGCCGGCGATAACAACGACACGGTGGTGTCGGCGCGTCCCAACAATGGTCAAGTTCCCACCGACGGGTACAATCAAAGGGGTATCAACTGCAATGGACCGGGCTCAACGCAGGTGGCCACGCTATCGGGCCAGATGGATCCGGGCAACACCAACGTCACCAGTGTGTGGTGTTGTCCCAGCCTGCCCGACTATGGCGTGGTCGGTGGCTTGCCGGCTTTTTCGGGTTTTGCCCAGAATGTGCCGTTTTATCTGCTGGGCTACTGTTACTATGGCGGCATTCAGTATTGGATAAACGAAAAGGTCTCCTGCGCCTCCTACAGCCCCGTCACGCTGGCCAATTCCAAGCCCGATTGGGATTTGGCGTCGGACTGCGCCTGCGGATACCTTGGTGGCAACAGCACGCCAATCAGTTGGGAAGTTGGTGTCCTTCAGTACGGTACGCCACACGCTCGACGAGGCACCGCCCCCTTGTTCCCCGACGGTCTCAATACCCTCACCTGTGATGGGTCGGTTAATTGGTATCGGATTGAAGGAACGTACCAGCTCACCGAATTCAGTTCCAGTTACGAATGGGATTACATGTACCAAACCGATCTTCCCAAGTCGTTTAATCAGTTCAATCTCCCCAAGCTTTCCTGGCCGCCGCACTGATGGCCGCCGCACTGATCTTGGTTGGCAGCCTGTTGAAAAAGCAGGAGACGACGTGAGGAGTCTCTGACTTGTCTCTCAAAATCCCAGGAGAAATTTGAGACTCGTCACCGGCCTTCGCTTGGGAGCTACGGCCCGGCAGGCCTCGTCTCCTGCGAAAAATCACTGCTTCGGCTGCCATGATCCGGCAAAACACCCTATGCCAAAGGCGTGCCATCAGCCTAGACCAAAGCAGCCTTGACAACGCCGCGCTTGCTTGAAAGAATAGGACCTTCATTCCCGGTGAAATGCCGATCAACCCCGTTGAAGTGGTTGCAGTAGAGTGCAGTCGAAAAGTAAATTGTATAGTTAAAACCACAATCGGTCTAAAAAAACTAATGCATATGAAATGTCACTCCCCCATCCGTTGGTTTCCAAACCTCATGCTTGGCCTGGCTGTCGCCGGGCTTTTAGGGTGCGGCTACGCCCGCGCTGCCATTGCTCTCCATGACGGTTCAACGACTGCGATCACCGATTCTGATTACTTTGCCAACGTCGGCACCAACGTGATCACCGCGAATTTTACCGTCACCGCCGGCGCCAACGTCCTGGTGATCTCGACCTTCGACCAAAATAATATGAGCAATATGACACGCCGCCCACCATTTCGAACTGGCAGGGCCAACCCCTTACCCAGTGCGACGGGGAGATCAACGCCCGAACCCTCTACGCTTCCGCTGACATCTTTTTCCTCTACAACCCGCCGCCGGGCACGCAGACCATCACGGTCACCGATACCTCCGGAACAACGCCCACGTCAATGGCCATGCAGGTCTATACCCTCAGCGGGGTTGACACGAACTTCAATGGCGCCTTTCCTCTGTTCTTTATCAACAATGCCCCCTACGGCACCAATGGCTCGGTCGTTTTGTCGGGCCCGCCGAACGTTCCGGCCGGAAGTTGGGGAGTTGTGAACATCAATTACGGTTTCAATGGCAACAATCTCGTCCAATCCACCAGTGGCACGCTCAGTTATGGTCAGGCAGCCAACCCGAACGTGCCTAACTACAGCGGCGCTGATGTGATCATGGGCGGGATCGCAAATCTCGCGGCCGGCAATACCACGGTTTCTTGCGGCAACGCCGGCGGCGGCGGCGTTGATAAGGCGTTCGCCGTGGTCACTTTCGCACCCTATGTGCCCGCCACGGTCCCGGCCATCCCCACGAATGTGGTGGCGACGCCGCTCACCAACGCGGTGGCCTTGTCTTGGGCCAACACTACTGGAGGCGGCACCACCACCAGTTACGTCGTGTCGCGCTCCACCACCACCGGCACTGGCTATGCCCCGATTGCCACCAATAATGGCATCGCCAACACCAATTATACCGACGCCAGCGTGACCGACTGGGTGACCTACTATTATGTATTTCAGGCTGCGAATGCCAGCGGCCAAAGCCCCTATTCGCCCGAGGTCAACGCCGTCCCAGTCGGTTTGCCGACCGCTCCCACCGGCTTGGTGGCCACGTGGGGCGTCAACATGGCGACGTTGAACTGGAATCCCCAGGTTGGGGCGACGAACTGGAACGTCCTGCGCTCGACCACCAGTGGCAGTGGCTACGCCCCCATCGCCAGCGTCACGACCAATAATTACGTGGATACCGGATTGGTCAACTGGACGACCTATTACTACATCTTGAGTGCGACGAACAACTTTGGCACCGGACCCGATTCGGCCCAGGTGAGTGTCATCCCGGCGGTGCCGTTGACCAATTGGATCGGCGTCTTCCACACGCCTAACGACGTCACCAACTGGTTTAATACCGTTTCCAATGGCGGTTTTGGCGGAGGCTATGCGTCGTTTTACGCGGACGCCCCCTCGAACGGTCCTTCGACCGGTTGCCTGTTGTTCTCGAACATCTTTTGGACCAACTATCCGGGTTGGGACGGCATCAGGGGCGTCTTTAACAATTTGAATGAGAGCAACGCCACGGCACTGGAGTTTGACTTCAAATGCGAAGGCCCGTTTGACTCGGGCAACGGAATCCAATCGTTACAACCGTCGGTCGAGAGCACCAGCGACGGGGGCCTGGGCTACGATCACGGAGGGATTGGCGCCGGCGCCGGCAGCGCGAACAACGGCTGGGTGCATATCGTCGTGCCCATCACCGCAGATGACGCCGGCAATGTCGCCAACTGGACCTTTATAAACCAGATCAACCTGAACGTGGTGGACGGCTATTACGACACTCCCACGAATGTAATGCTGGGCTATGCCAACCTCGAGTTTACCGGCGCTCCGGGTTATCCGCCCGTCTTCTCGAATTTGGCCAACCCGTCCATTTCCGCAGGGACACCGAGCGTGACGCTCACGGGCACGGTTTCCGGTGGCAACGGCAACTACCTGGCCAATGGCACGTTGGTGAGCGTGACCATCAGTGGCAACACGCAAACGACCACCATTGACGATAACACCGGTGACTTCAGCATCAATTTCACCGGCCTGGCCAGCCTGTCGTCCGCAAGTTATCCCATTGCCTATGTCTCCGCCTCCGACAACCAAATCTTCCTGGCGGGCACCAATAATTCCAC
>JBEKMW010000082.1:0-21680 GCA_049523455.1 Verrucomicrobiota bacterium
CCACAGCCGGCTTTTTCAATTCGACGGAGCCGTGCTCGCTAAAACCAACCACCCCAAATCCCCCGAATTGGGACTGGCCGGCCAATTATCCGTATTGCCACTGGGGGTCGCTGGTTTTTCGTTGATCATTGAACCGTCCGTCCACTGCCTGATCTCCGAATGTCCGTCGGCATACGACAGCACACTGCCATTACCATGCAACACGGCCGGACTATTGTACCACTCGGTGGTTTCTCTGGGATCCACGGCGAAAAAACCGTCGTCAATGCTGTAGGGACTTTCCTCGATAAAAACCCAGGTCTCGTCCAGCCCGGGGTGGAGGATGTCCGATTGCTTCGTATAAGCAATGTAACCGGCGATCCCTTGCCAAGTCCCCAACGCGTTGCCTGGCGCATCCATCGGCATCATCCAGCAATTCATGGAATAGGTGCGCAGGGCTGGCGCTGTAAATGCCCCGCCGCCACGGGGAACGATGGTCTGGTCGGCCGGGCAGTGGTAAACGTTGAAGTCATTGATATAAGGATAGATCAGGCCCGCCATAATCCACCAGCTATACTTGCTGCCTCCAGGGTAGTTGCCAGGCGTAACGTCGCTTGCATTCTGTATATTGCCTGGACACCAATCGGCGTTTGCCCCGCCGGGTTGGAGTTGGGGTTCGAGTCGGGGGTCTCCTGAGTAATTGACGCCATTGGCGCCGTTAAGACCCCGGTTGGGCACCAGATTATCCTGATTGTCGCCCGCATACATTATCCAGGCCGTGATCAACTGCTTCTGGTTCGCCAGACATTGCATGGCTTGGCCCCTCTGCTTGGCCCTGACCAGCACCGGCAAAAGCAGTGCCGCCAAGATGGCAATGATCGCGATGACCACCAACAACTCGATCAACGTGAAGCCTGTTGCACGATTACGTTTCATGCCACCTTCGCCCTGCGCATCAAGGCCAAATGCGGCCTGGGTTTTGACTCATTTCCGTTCATATCACCCCTCTTTAGGAGCGCGTGTTGCTTACTGGGCTTCCACACGGTAAAATCGTCGTGCTGCAGCGGTCGTGTCCGTGACTGTTTCAACCGCCCCATCGCCGGCAATCCCACTGCTCAACGTCTGCCAATTGGCCGGACTCAGGCTCCCACTGTACTGTACCGTATAGCTGTGCCCGTTGACGGTGGAGAATTTGATCGAAACCACCCCCCCACTGACCGTGGCCCTCACCTGGAACGGCGCCACTGCACCAACTGCACTATAGGGCACCAACATGTAGAAGTGTCCGTTTACGTTTCCCGTGGAGAGCCCATTCGTCGGAGCGGTCACGTTTAACGTTTCAACGCCGCCAAGTGAAACCGCCACATTGGTGCCATTATTCATCAACGGTATCCAGTGCCATGATTGCCACCCGTTGGCGTTGGGATCCGAGAAGGTGCCCAAGAGCTGGGTTGTCTGGCTCGGCATCCCCCGCCCGGCGGTCACCAAACTCACCGTCATGGGACCAATGGATTGATTAACCCCGTAGGCGCCGTTACCCCCGGCCAGCCGGCCATAGACCAGATACGTATTCGTCGGGAAAGTGCGGGTATAATTAAGCCACGTCGCGGGCGGCCACCAGCCCACGTCATAGTCTGTGTTGGTCGTTGGAACCGCTTCACTGGGAACGTACTCATAGGGTGGTTGTGCACCCGAACCCTCATTAATAAACTTGTCACGCAGGATGTCGGAGGTCACTTCCGTGCCGGCGGCGTCGGGAACCACCGAAACCGTCCCAGGGGTATTGCCATCATACCGGTAAACGTACGTCTCAGCGGTGGTAACATTGGTCGTGCTATAATCCACGCCGAACTCGGCGGAATTGGCCGGATTGCCGCCCGGATAGCCGAAATAGCTGTTGGTGGCTGCCACATTGGGCCCTGTCTCAATGGGATTATCAATCCATTGGCCGCCATTGAAATCGAAATCCCCGGCTTCTATCATAAAGTTGGTCTGGCTGAACGTGTCAAACGTTCCTGTAATGCTGTTGGACAAGCCATTGGCGTCCACGGCGCTGATGGTGAAGTTTTGAAGTTGATTGGCCGGCACCGAAAAGCTCACTGTCCAATTCGAGCTATTCCCCGTGAAGGTTTCGGGGACCGAGACGCCATTCAGAATAGTTTGTACATTGTTTTGCGGAATGCTGCTGATCAGGGAACTGACGGTGAAGCTGACGCTCGAAATATTCATGAACACGTTTGCGTTCGCCACCAGAATCGGCTGGTTGAAATTCCCAATGTACGGCGGTAATCCCAAGGGGGGCAAGGGAACGAACATGAAATCAATCAGGTTGCAACCGAGGCCGCTAACCAATTGCAGCGTCTGCAGGCCCGCCGGTATATTCACGGGGATCAGATTGCCGTTAATGTCCGTCAGCGGCACCCAATAGTACGCGCTCCAATTGGCCATCCAGTTGGTGTTGAAAGAGCTGCTCGGCAAGAGAAACACTCCGAGATTGGTGGTCGTTTGGGTCGCCGTGCCATACCCGCTCGTCAACATATTGAGGTATTCAGAACCGCCAGTCCCTCCATCGGACATGCGGGCATAGACCAGATAGTAGCCGGAGGGATAAGGATCCCGGGTGTAATTGAACCAATTGCCCCCGTTGTTGTAGGCTATGTTTACATTGTAGATGGCGGAATTGCTTTGCGCAATGTAAAGCGGCAATTCAGGGTCACTGGGTATCTGCCAGGCCGGATCGGTGTTGCGATATGGATAATTGGGGATTAGATTGTTGCCATTTCCAGGAAGAGCGCCACCAGCGTAGATGGCATAGTCAATATTGGATATGCCAGGCCTCCCAAAATAGCTGAAGGGAGTCGTGGCGTTGGTGGGGATCGGGTCCTGAATGAAGTGCCCGCCGTCGTAGTCGTAGTCTTCCGCTTCGACAATGAAATTGCCGGGAGAGAACGTATCAAAGTTGGCGCTGGCCGTGGAAACCAGGCCGGCGCTGTTGCTGACCGTTATGCTCATTGAATAAACAGTGTTGGACGTCAAACCCGGCAAAGTCACGTTCCAGTCGGTGCTGTTTCCGGAAAACGCAAGGCTGCTCGATTTGTTAACGCCATTTTCCACCACCTGTATTCCATTGGTCGCGGTGGTGATTCCGACGGTTGGTGACGACACGGTGAACGTGAAATTGGTGTTGGCAATGTTAAAAAACTGCCCGCCATTCGGCGTAATGTTGCCAATAATAGATGGCTGCGGTCCGCTCACCTGATTCAACGTGCAATTATCCCAGTGGGGCGCTCCCGAAGCATAAACGTGCTGGCAGAGAACGAGCATAAATTGCACATGCGCCGTTGCGACCGGGGCCGTCATGTTCTGACCCGGGGCCAAAGATCCTGTAGGCCCTGGCGACGTGGTTGCCGGGGCGCTTGGGTCGGGATCGCCATTTACCACGATGGTGCTGGGGTTATATATGTTGGTCACCGGCACATCGAACCAGTTCAAATAGACATTAGTGGTCGTTGCGGTTACGTTGGTGGTGGTAGCTCCACTAGCCGCCAAATTGTGAACGTACGGAGGATCAATTATAACTGACTTGTAATCCGCCAGGATGTTGTTGGATACATCCAGGAATTGCACTTCAACCCAGCCATCCTCGTAGTAACCAGCATCGGCAGTATTGGTAGAGTAGGCAGGATAGTCATTGTTTCCAAACAAACCCGACCCGCCGCTGACATCGTCACCCCCCTCGCCGGGAGGAGCGTGAACAAACTGGGAAAACCAGGCATCCGCAGTATAGCTGGAACCGGGGGCGGCGGAGAAAGTCTGATAGACATACGAAATATAAGTAGCAGGCGCGTTGCCGTTTTCATACAAGCCTTGCATCCACAAGGCATTCGGTGGACTGAGAACCAGTGTGCTGTTGGGAGTGTAGCTCCAGGTTTCGGTGCTGTGCGCCGACCAACCGGTAAAGGACGGGCTTTCGTCATAACCGGGATTGACCAGGATATTCGCTGCCTGGCTGTTCCAGGCAAGGCAAACCGCAGCGGCGGCACAGACCACCGCAACCAATCGCGCACTGAATTTGTTGAACCGAGTTCGACAAGGCTTTTCAGAAGTTTTCATGCCGTCATTATGTCTGTTGGTTAATTTTAGATAATCATCGGCAACTTTTCAACTGGCCAAAAAGGCGCATTACAGCCGCCTAGGCACGATATCATTCCTCATTATTGTGTTACCAGTTTTGTAATGTGTCAACATTTATTTTACAAAATCGCTCAAAATGACCAAATTTGACGGAAATTGACGCTTTTTATCGTCCAGTTGACCATGTCGGAATAGCGGGGCAGCCCGGCCTTTATTTGAGTTGCAATCGGAGCGGAGCACCGTACAGCATATTGCAAATTTTGAGCGTGAACGCACTTTCAAAAGAACCTCTGGATCAAGTCCTTAGAGAAACCGCGTGCCAAATTCCGAACGACTCAAGCTATAAGGAGTTGATTTTCAAGTACTAACAACCGAACGGTAGCGAATCATAATCGCATCCACCAATCTTTGTCACGCCTAAATTCCGCAGCTCGTCAAATCCTTCACTTTCTTTAAAAAAGTCCTTGACAAAATCAACCCAGTGTAGTAAAAACGACGACAGTTCAGTGATGGATGAAGCAAGAGCAGCCAAAAAAATATAAAAACTATTATGAAAATGTTCCATAAAGTAATCACAGGCGCTATCGGGATGGCTGGGGTAGTCATGCTTGCAACTTCAACCGCGCAGGCCCAAAACCTCCTTACGGATCCCGGGTTCGAAATGCAGATCTCAGCCCCAAATCCCAACCCGAACGGCGTGCCCGGTTGGGCGAACTTTGGCGGGGCGAATTTCTCCCAGACTTACGCGCACAGCGGCAGTTGGAGTTTGTACACCCCCGATAACGGTGGTGGCTATAGCGTGCCTGGAACGTATCAAGACTTCGCGGCCAGTCCGGGTGAGACGTTTACATTTTCAGGCTGGGTGTATACGCCAAATGTGCTCCCGGCCGGCGACAACGACTTTGCGATATTACAACTTTCGTTTTTCACGGGCGCTCCGCCCAACAACTATGCCGGAGGGACTGGGTTAGGTGCGTTTGGTGTGGATGTTGGTTCGCCGGCAGGCACTCCCCCGGCCGGTACAGTCCCGCTTCCGCAGGGAGTCTGGACGTATGCCAGCGTAACAGCCACCGCGCCGGCCACCACGGCCTCGATGGGCGCGTACATTCTGGACATTAACGCCGATGCGAATGCGGACTTCTACTTTGACGACATGAGCCTGACGGTTCCGGAACCGACCTCACTTGCTTTGAGCGCGCTGGGGTTGTTGGGGCTGCCGCTCTTCTTCATCCGTCGGCGAAAATAATTGATTGATTTAAGGTTTGTTAAAAGCCACTCGAGCAATCGAGTGGCTTCTTTTTGGGGATGATTGGAACGGCTGATCAATGCATGGAAACACCGCAGGCCCGTTCGCAAGAGGGCGATTGATCAATCAACGACTGTCGGGACATTTGGGCGTTCTTGTTCCGATTCTGTTGGGACTCACCATGGTGGTGCCGGTGCGGTCGTCTTCATTTTACGCGCAACGCCTGGATGATCCCAAGGCGGTTTATGTCACCTCTTCCGGCGGCGACGATACCGCCGCCTTGCAGCAGGCCATTAGCCAGGTTCAGGAAACCACCCGCCAAGGCATTGTTCTGCTTGCACCAGGTCAATATCACGTCAGTGATACCGTTTATATCTGGCCTGGCATCCGGTTGATCGGCTATGGCGTCACGCGGCCGGTCATTGTTTTACCCGCCAGCACGCCTGGTTTCGGAGACGCATCGCACGAAAAGGTCATGTTTTATTTCGCCGGAAGTCGTCCGCGAAATGGAGGCCCGGTTCCTGACGCCAATCCCGGCACTTTTTACTCGGCGCTGGCCAACATTGACATCGAAGTTGGAAACGGCAACGCCGGAGCGGCCGCGGTCCGGGCGCGTTACGCCCAGCACTGTTTCCTCGCCCACATGGATTTTCACCTTGGCCCCGCGCTGGCTGGCATCCACGAGGGCGGGAATTTGGTTGAAGACGTTCATTTCTTCGACGGGAGTCACGCCGTGTGGACGGGGAAACCCTCGCCCGGATGGCCGTTCATGCTCATTGACTGCTCATTTGAAAATCAGCGCGAGGCCGCCATTTTGGAACACGAAGCCGGACTTACGCTCATCCGTCCGCACTTCCGGCACGTGCCCACGGCCGTCGAAATAGAGCCGGGGTGGGTGGACGAACTTTGGGTCAAGGACGCAGGGATCGAGGACATTTCCGGTCCGGCGTTCGTTTTTGGGCGCGAGCAAAGTCTGTGCAACGAGATTAACATGGAAGGAATCGCCTGCCGCAACGTGCCGGTTTTTGGCGCGTTGCGCGACAGCGGCAAACGCTTTGCCGCCCCGGCGGAAATTTACGTCGTAAAAACCTTTTCGCACGGGCTTCACTGTGCCGATATTGGAGTTGTTCCTGAAATTGAAACCCACTTTGACGCCACGCCGCTGGCGACGATGCTGCCGCCCGTGGCTTCTGATTTGGCCCGGCTGCCTCCATGTGACACGTGGGTGAATTTGCGCGATCTGGGCGCCAAGGGGGATGGGTTGACGGATGACACCGAGGTGTTCCAAAACGCCATTGCATCCCATCACGCACTTTACCTGCCTTCCGGCTTTTACCTCGTGCGTGACACATTAAAGCTGCGGCCGGACACGGTGTTAATCGGCCTGCATCCTGGCACCACGCAAATAATTTTGCCGGAAGACACGCCCGCATATCAGGGCGTTGGCAGCCCCAAAGCGTTGCTTGAGGCTCCGCAAGGAGGCAGCAATATTGTGATTGGCATCGGGCTTTACACGAGCGAGAACAACCGTCGCGCGGTCGCGGCTCTCTGGAAGGCGGGCCCCCATTCAATGGTAAACGATGTTCGTTTCCTTGGCGGCCACGGCACGCCTTTGCCGAACGGCTCCCGTGAGAATCCTTACGCCGGCAACGATCCCGCCAGTCCCGATTCCAGTCGCGTCTGGGACAGCCAATATCCCAGCCTCTGGGTTACCGACTGCGGCGGTGGGACGTTCCTTGATATTTGGACCCCTTCGACTTACGCCCAGGCCGGCATGGTCGTTTCGGATACCGAAACCGAGGGCCGCGCCTATCAAATTTCCTGCGAGCACCACGTTCGCAATGAAGTTGAAGTGCGCCACGCCGCCCATTGGCACTTTTATGCCTTGCAGACCGAAGAAGAGCGCGTCGAAAGCGGCTTCGCGCTGCCGATTGAAATTGATTCGTCCCATGACATCACCTTTGCCAATTTTCACAGCTACCGGGTTATCAGTTCCTTCCAGCCTTTTCCGTGGGCGGTGAAGGTGTCCAACTCACGGGACATCCATTTTCGCAATTTTCATTGCGACAGCAACAGCAAGGTGAGTTTTGACTCTGCCATTTACGACCAGCTCCACAACGTTGAGATCCGCCAGCATGAGTTTGCCTGGCTGGATCTGTCCGGCCGGGCGCCGCGTCCCAAACCAGTCAAACCTTTGCTGGTTGCCGCCCGCGGCGCGAACCTGGAAAAGCTCGCCGACGGATTTTTCAACATCTCCGGCGGCGCCGTCGGGCCGCAGGGCGATTTCTACTTCGTCGATGCGCATTGGCGGAGAATTTATCGGTGGGATACTTCGTCGCGGTACCTTTCCATCGTCAGCGATTATCCGCTGGAACCGATCAACCTGGCCGTGGATCGGGCGGGAAATCTCATGGTGATTTCCTACGCGGGCAGCGGCGCGGTTTACGCCCTGATTCCCGATGACCAGGTCATGCCGCTTGAGCCTAAAGCTCTCGCCAACCCCGCCGGGAAGAATTTATACCTACCGATCAGCGATTGGCATTTGAACCGCGATTCACTTTCCCATCCCGTCGCCGATTTGATTTCGCCTGACGGAAGCGCGCTGATCCCGGTGGGGGAGGATTTTCTTGATGGGGCAATCAGTTGGGGGATCAAATCAAGTCCGCAAATCCGCTCCTTTGGCCTGGGCCAGGCCGGGCCGGGGAAACCGTTTTATGTCACTGACGAATCCGAATTGCGGACGTGGAAAGCCGACGTGAACCCGGATGGAAGCCTGACAAATTTCCAACTGTTCGCCGAGCGAGGCGGAGAAAGTGTGGCGGCGGATCCACAGGGCAACGTGTATGTCGCCGCCGGCCAGATTTACGTCTATAATCCGGCGGGCGAATTAATTGACACCATCGAAGTTCCCGAACGACCGATTCAGTTGATTTTTGGAGGCGCCGATCGCCGCACGCTTTTCATTGCGGCCCGGACCTCGCTTTACTCACTGCGCATACGTTGACCCCGCAGTGGGGTTGGATTACGGCGACTCGAGGCGGTAAAAGACGGCACCCTGATTGGGGTCGCGAGACACAACAAACGGATTTGTCGTGCCGGCGACATCAGTCCAGCTGCCCAGCAGGGAATTCGTCTGTGCTTGCAAATGGCAAACAATATTGGTCGGCCAGATCAATGCATAACTTCCATTCGATTGGGTGGACGCCGAAATCGCGAGCGGGGCGGTCTGCTCGTAAACCCGGACGTAATCCACCAGCATTTGGGCGGGAAAGACCGTGCCGGAATTGATTTGATTGGTGGTAGGGGTCCCGACGTAGGTGCCGCCCACCGCTAAATTCATGATGAGGAAAAAAGGCGCGTTAAAAGGCGTGGGATACTGCCCGGCAGGATCATACCAGCCGGTCTGGATCTCGAAGAGGTTGCCATCCACATAGAAATTGATGGTGGAATACGGCTCCCAATCCAGCATGTATGTGTGAAAGTTTGTGGCGGAATAGCCGCTGGCAAAATCGTAGTAGCCGGTCTCGTCGCTGGTTGAGTGCAGGCTGCTTTGGATTTGGTTCGGAGTGGAACCGTTCTCTTCCACGACATCAATTTCACCACAATCCGGCCAGCCGATGGTCGGATAATTCGCTCCGAGCATCCAGAGAGCCGGCCACATGCCGGTGCCCGCCGGAAGGGCGGCACGCCAGACGATGCGCCCGTAGGTGGTCGTGAAATTATTCTGGGTCTTCATGCGGGCCGACGTGTAATTGAAGCCGCCCATAGACTGCTGCAGGGCGACAATGTGGAGCAAACCGTTGCTTTCGTAAGCATTCTCAGAGCTGGCCGTGTAATATTCAAGTTCCTCATTGCCCCAGCCGTTGTTGTTGCCGGTCTCAAACGTCCAAATGTTTGTGTTGATGGAAGTGCCGTTGAATTCGTCGTCCCAGACGATGTTCCATTGCGTGCCCGGCGGCGTCACGGTCGTGCCGCCTGTCTGGGTCAAATTGAGGTCGTCGAAGTACATGGAACCATTCGCGTTGTCCGGTCCCTGGGCAAATACAACCTGATAAAATACACAGGCCGTGCCGGGCGGCGCCACGAGGCTGGACACCGTGCCGGTCACGGTTCCCGGCAACAGGACCAATGCCGTCGAGTTGGTATAGGAACACTGGTTGTCAACCCGTAAATTGAACCAGGTGCCATAGCCGCCGAAACTGGCGATGTTGTTGCTGGTCACCACCGGGGAACGATAAAGAGCCAACGCATTATACGACGAATCCCGGAAACTCACTTCGATCCAGACCTGGTCCTCTCCCTTAATGTTGTCGCTGGACAGCGAGTAAGCCCAACCGTTCGCGGAATAGATGGCACCGGGAGCTGAATTCATTATTTGGTAAATGCCGGTGTAGTTTTGAGAAGCTGGTGATGGATAATTTCCATAAACCTTATAATAGTAGGTGCCGCTGTAAGCCGCGCCGCTTTCGACGTAGTTGTTTGCGCCAAAGGTGCTCCAGCCGCTCAAGTTGCCGGATTCGAAACCGGGATTGGCCAGAAGATTGGTCTGGGCCGGCGCATGGAGCGACAAAGCGGCCGCGATGGCTGTAGAAACAGCCAGCCACTTGATTTGACCCAACGAGGGGAGAGCAATGGACGTTTTCGTAATGTTCATTGATGAGGATTTCACGGATCGGTCTGCTCGTAAACCCGCACGTAATCCACCTGCATTTCGCCGGGGAAAACCGTGTTCGTATCAGGATTGCCGCCATAGACGCCGCCGACCGCCAGATTCATGATGATATAAAACGGTTGATTAAACGGGGCAGGATAGGGAGCCTTCACGGTGGACCAGTTGGTCTGGGTTTCGTAAAGCTTGCCGTCCACCAGCCACTGGATTGAATTTGTCGTCCAATCCAGATCATACGTGTGAAAGTTGATGGCTCCGTCGTTCTGGGGGAATGTGTAAAGTTCCGAGGAATGAAGATATTCACCCCGCGGGCCGGCATAGTGAATGGTCCCCTGCACAACCGCCGGGTAATTCCCCTTGTTCTCAACAATATCAATTTCTCCGCAAGCAGGCCAACCGCCATAAGGCGAATCTTCAGGCATCAGCCATAGGGCCGGCCAATAACCCCGGCCCGCGGGAAATCTGGCGCGGAATTCAAAGCGCCCGTATTTCTGCGAAAAGAATCCGTCGGTCTTCATGCGGGCCGAGGTATATGAATATCCGTTCGTGGATTCCCTTCGCGCCACAATATGGAGGAGTCCGTTGCTGACGTAGGCATTTTCAGGCCTCCCGGTGTAATATTCCAATTCGTGATTTCCCCAGCCCTGATGATTTCCGGTTTCGAACTTCCAATGATTCGTGTCAATCGAAGCGCCATTGAATGCGTCACTCCAAACCAGCTTCCAGCCGGCGTAGGCGGTAAGCGTCCCACATCCCAGCAACCACAATATGGCCGACGCCATTCCAGTCAAGGAACGCAGATGTTTCGCCCCGAGGAGCGTGATTTTAGGTTGGTGCCTTTTCATTGTGACGATTTGTGGCTGCGCAAAATTCTCAAGCGGGCCTTGATTGAAATGTGGATGAGATCACAAAAGTCATTATCGAGTGTGCGGGGCTGCTGGTTTGCGCTGCTTTGCCTCCTATCCAGAGATAAAAGGGCTGTTCCGCATCCGAAGGATTCATAACAATCACCGCGATCCTGCCATCCTTGTTCAAAAAGGCGGTCGTCAACAAGTCGTCAGCGGTGGAGGAACTGATAATCCGTTGCGCGCCCGGCCGGATAAACTTTGAAAAATGGCCGATGTAGTAGTAGGAATTCATATAATGCAGTTCCCCCGTCCGGGTATCCGCGTGAATCGGCGCAAAACAATAATTGTGCACATGATTCGGGCCGCCGCTTTCATCCAGCAACACGTTCCAATCCGTCCAGCCTTCGGCGTCGTTGTTAAAATCATTGATCATGGACCTGGCATAGAGTTCGCCCCACGGCCAGTCGTTGATTTTGCCGGCGTCAAAAGGCCCGTTGCACCCCTCGGTAAACAGAAGGTGTGTCCGTGGATAAGCTTCCTTGACGCGTTTGACGTTTTCAAAATTGTCACCCACATACCAATGATAGCCGACACCCCAGACATATTGGGCGGCCGCCGGATCATCCAAAACCACCGACGCGCGGTGATACATCAAACTGCGGTTGTGATCCCAAATGATGATTTTTGTGTCCTTCAAGCCGGCATTTCGCAAAGTCGGGCCGAGATAATGTTTTACAAAATCGCGCTCTGCCTCGGCGGTGTAAATGCAGGATTCCCAAGGCTGAACCGCCAGGGGTTCGTTCTGCACCGTCAGTCCCCAAATGGGAACCCCCTGCTTTTCATAGGCATGGATAAACTTTACGTAATAGCGCGCCCACGACGCATAGTATTCGGGCTTCAATATGCCTCCATGAAGCATGTCGCCGTTGTCCTTCATCCAGGCGGGCGGACTCCAGGGACTGGCAAACAGTATGAAATTGGTTTTGCCGGCGGCAGCCAGCACCTGTTTGATGAAAGGAATGCGATACTTCAAATCGTGCGAAATGTCGAAACTGTCCAATTGTTTGTCGCCGTCCCTCACGTAGGTGTAACTCTCGCTCGAAAAGTCGCAACTGTTGATGTGCGTCCGCCCCAGCGTGTAACCGATGCCCTCTTGCGGATCATAATACGCCCGCAAAATCTCCCGCTGTCTGTCTTCCGGAAGCTTGTAGAAAGTTTCCGCCGAAGCATCGGTCAGGGCACCGCCGATGCCCAGCACGGTTTGGAAGGTTTTTGAAGGATCCACAAAAACGCACTGCTGCTTTTCGGTGGGTTGCGCCAGGTCTGCAAAGTGAAGATCACCAACCTTGGCGAGGAGCTGCCCGGTGTCTTTGGCAGTGACGTAAACGTTCACCGGCCTCGCCGTAAAATCGTGGGTCTGGCCTCGACCCGCTGCGGATGTTCCAGCCAACACGGTTGCAGTCACGAAAAGGCCAGGCACGATAGTGGAAATTAATCGGTATATCATAAATAGTTGCTTAGCTGACGCCAAAATCAAGATTCCGCTGAAATTGCGCGCTGCATTCATTGCACTGTAAAATGACTAATCAAAGCAAAATCAAAATACCATACTATTCCATATCCAGTGGCACATTCGATTCGTGTTTCATACTACCGACACTGTGCTTTGTCAACTATTTTATTACAATTGGAGTTCTCCCAGTTTTTTTACCGCCGTGACCCCTGATCCCTCCGTTCCATGTCAAGCCAGAGAAAACCGGGGGCGGATTGGAAAAAACTTCCAAAGCTGTGAAAAAGGAAGAGAATCACGAAGAGCGCCAACGCTGGTCCTGGGCAGGAAACCAAATGGGAAATGTCGAATGAAAACCAACCTGGAATTTTTAATCTTGGCGGCAATGGCCATTGGACTAAACGGCACGGCGACCCGGGCTCAAGTTGTCAACTTCGATGTGCCCGGCGGTGTTGCTGGTGCTGTAAATTATTCCGGCCAAGGCGCCTATTCTGATCCGGGCCATAATCATTGGAACCCGGTTGTGGGTAACGGCACTACCGGCACTACAAACCTCTTATCTGATGGGGTCACCGCCAGTCCCATTACGCTGACGTCGCAGATGGGTGGCACCTATGGCACACAGGGAACGCAAGGCATTCCTGCGGCATTGCAGCAACCCTATGAATACAACAATGCTGCTCTCCGTACAGATATGCTCAATAATGTTCCTGCTGGCACCTATAATCTATATCTTTATGGCATAAATAATACCGGCACGCGGGGAACAACCTTTACCGTATCTACTCCGGTGATGGCTCCCGTTACCCTCACCACCAGTAACACACCGGCGAGCTTGACTTCCTTCATTCAGGGTGCTGACTATGTAATCTTCAGCAATATTGTCGTCGGCGACTTGGGGACGATCACGTTTACCTGGACTTCCAACGTCAATGTCACTGTCCCGGGAAACATCGAGGGCGACTTCAATGCCCTTCAGCTTGTATATGTCTCAACCAACACAACTGTTACCAATCCGGCTGGTCCCAACTTCGGCCCCAACGTGTACCTATTCAGTCCCTCCACGCCGACCGCAACGATTCAGAGCACGCTCAACACTCTTTTTGCGCAGCAAAACAATGTGAACTCGAGCCAATTCGACACCAACCGGTATGCCATTCTTTTTGAACCTGGAACGTATAACGTGGCCATCAATATGGGCTACTACATGCAGGTGCTTGGATTGGGGCAATCACCGGATGATGTCATTATCCACGGAGCGCTGCAATGTTTCAACTTCGGTGGTCAGTCCACCGAGAATTTCTGGATGTCCGCCGAGAATCTGGCCGTGGTTCCCACCAACAGCAGCACGACCATGACGTGGTCCGTGTCACAGGGCACCGCCCTTCGCCGCCTGCATGTCGAGGGCGCTTTGAACGTTTCGGATGGAACCTATGCCAGCGGCGGTTTCCTGGCAGACTCCGAGGTTGATTCCACGGTCAGTTCCATATCGCAGCAACAATGGCTCTCCCGGAACGATATTTGGGGTAGCTGGTCGGGATCGGTATGGAACATGGTGTTCGTCGGCGTCTCCAACCCGCCTTCGGGAACTTGGCCCAGTCCCCTATATACTGTCATCACCAATACTCCGTTGGTCCGCGAAAAGGCCTATTTGTACGTCACAGGCTTACTTGTCCCGGCATTATCGCCATAATTTCCACAGCCGTGCAAAAGCAAAGCAAAAAGTCCCAAAAACAAACCAAGAACTGTCATCGCACCCCTAGCGCGACTCCATACAACCGCAACCAGTCCGGCCAAAACCAACACAGCAATCAAGCCAATCAAAAACCTCTTACGGCTTGGCTCTTCAGTTTTGTCCATCGCGTCCAAAGTGGCCTAATCGTTGATTGTACAACGGCCGTTCGTATAATCAAGCATACAAATAAATGATGCAATCCGTTTAACAACAGACACTTGTGAACGAAAACACCTCTCGTTACGGCGGCGCTGAAGCGTTGAAAAAAGATGGAGACTCGTTACCTCGTCTCCTACGGGTGAAGCGTCAAGCGGAAAAGGGAAAGCGCAAAAGGGAGAGAGGCTCAAAGTCGGCTCTTCTGGTTCAAAGTCGGCACAAACGGCTCAAAGTCGGCACAACTGGCTTAACGGGCACAGCAGGGGATTGAAAAACCAAAGCGGAAAGCGGGAAAGCGGGAAAGCGGACCGGGCGGCGCCGCCGAAGGGGCGCAAAGGCCGGGGGCATGAGATTTCAACCACGGATGGGCTAGACGAACTCGCAAGGCACCATGCCCGCCTTATGTAACCAATTACCATTTAACGATTTAATCGTCACGTATTTCGCGGTCCCAAACCTCAATCGGCATTTCTGCCATGAAGACGTTTTTGACAGGATTAACAGGATGGACAGGATGGAAGCTCCCCAATCTTGTAAATCCTGTAAATCCTGTCTGAACATTCCCGCTTTCCGCTTTCCCGCTTTCCGCATTTCCGAAAAATCGTAGCTAAAGAGCGACCGTCGCCTATTCCGAACGGCTGACTTGTGATTTACTCGCGGCAGATGACCGCGACCAGTCACAGAAACAAACCAATTCCGGCGGACGGACACCCACGTCGAAGCATTGGCGAAGGCGCCGGAGCAAAAATCGTGCAGATTTAAACGCAGATTAACGCAGATGAACACAGATGAACACAGATGAACACAAAAGAACAGAGGCAAACGAAGGAACCGAAGTATTTTTTTACCGCAGAGAACCCAAAGATCGCAAAGAGACATGAAAATTACCAAACGAACCCAAACGCGAAATTCAATTTCACCAACAAATCCGACCCGATCCCCTGTGTTTGGACACCTGACGGATGGAAAAACGAACCCAAACCCGTGAACACCGGTGCTTCTGGTTTGGAGTTCCGCCTTCAGGCGGCCTCGGCTAAACCTCCGCACTCCGCACTGTTTAAGGTGGGCCGGAAACGGGCTTTCTTGCCGCAAAGCGTTCAGCCTCCCGGCGGGCCATCCAATCGCAGATGTCTGCCAAGTCGGCGACCGGAGCCTGGGTAAAGGGCAGCGAGTGGAGGTACGGCGGCGGACCAAATTCAGGCGTCAGGGTGGAAGTTTGCATGCCCCGTTTTTCCTGGGCCGTCCAAATCCGGCTCCACCAGTCTTCGTGGGCTGCGAGGTGACGGGACCATTCCGGCGCCCGCGGGTCCGGCACTTGGGGTCCTTCTTCAAAACCAACCCGCGCATGAACGTGATGACAATGTTGTGCGGCCAATTGGATGATTTCGCCGCAATCTTCCAGCAAGCGCTCGGCCACGCAGACCCAGTGGCTCAGGTCACACGTGAGTTTCAAGTCGGGGAATCGCTCCAGGATCGGCCGGGTCGTCCACGGATTTCCAAAATAACGCAGGCGGTGCGTTTCATGGGAAATCGCCAAACCGGTTTGCTTTTCGATTTCCAACGCGCCGCCGTAGAAATCTTCCGCCTCGGCCAGGCTCCACGTATCCGAGCCGCTGTGGGCATTGAAGAACAGCGGCTGAAATTCGAGGCACTCCTTGAGCTGGCCGGCCAGCGAATCCAGATGCCGGCGAACGCTGCCGCCGGGTGTGAAATCATGCGTGAAAACCTGCGGTATCCACCCCAATTGGTGTTGCTTCAGAAATTTCCCGAACGCCGTCCGGTCCGGCAGGGACCGCAAGGGCGTCTCCAGGGCTTCGTAGCCGACCGCCCGCCAGCGCGGCAGATAATCTTCCAGGTTGCGGGTTTGATCAACCCCCCAAAGATGGCGGACCAGTTGCAATTTCATGTGTGAGTGAAACGATAAATGGTGGTTTGTTGGTACGTTTCCCCGGGGCGCAGGATGAGGTTGCCCATTTCCGGGTGGTTCGCGCCGTCCGGGTAGACTTCGCATTCGAGCGCGAGCCCGCCGAATTTTCCGTACGGGCGGCCCGACTTGCCCACCAGCGAGCCGTCCAAGTACGCGCCGCTGTAAACTTGCAGGCACTCCTCGGTGGTGAACACTTCCATGATCCGGCCGCTGGCCGGCTCGTCCACGCGCGCGGCCCACTTGAGCAATTTACGGGCGGTATGGGGGAGCAGATACAGGTCGCCGTGATTTTGCGAAAGGAGCGGAAGGGCGTCGCCCAATCGCTTGGGGCGGTTGAAATCGCTGGCATGTCCGGCCACGGGCACCCGCTTGCCGAGCAACGTCAGTTGTTCGTCGGTCTGCGCGATTTCCACCGACCCGACCTGGAGAATATGATTTTCGATGGTCACGTTCCCTTCGCCCGCGAGGTTGAAGAAGGAATGATTGGTGAGGCTGAAGGGCGTTGCCTGGTCGGTGACGGCTTCGTAGTGGATGACCACTTCATTGGCCTCGTTGAGCGAATAGGTGACGGCAACGTCCACGTTGCCCGGATAGCCTTCTTCCTCGTGCGGGCTGCGATAGGCGAGCCGCAGGCCGGGAACATTTTCCGCGGTGGTCACCACTTGGGCCTGCCAGAGGCGTTTGTCGAAACCAACCGCTCCGCCGTGCAAATGGTGGGGCGGGTGGTTAATCGTCAGATGATAATCGCGCCCGTCGAGGCTGAATCGTCCTTGGGTGATGCGCCCGGCGACGCGGCCGACAATCGCGCCAAAATACGGATGCGGCGCCAGATAGCCGGCCAGACTGTTGAAGCCCAGCACCACGTCGGCGGTGACCCCACGCCGGTCGGGCACATGCAGTTCGTTGATGATACCGCCGTAGGTGAGCACCTTCAGCGTGAGGCTGCGGGTGTTGGTGAGCGTGTATTCCTGAACCGCTTCACCGGTCGGCAAATTTCCAAAAGGGCGCGCTTTGATTTTGTCGGGTTGCGTCACAGCTCGGGTGTGCGAAACGTCAAAACTCGTCAAAGGCAATCTGGCTCTCGGGCACGTTCAATTCTTTCAGCACTTTCCGGGTCGCCTGGATCATCGCGGGCGGACCACACAAGTAATATTCGATGTTGGCGGGGTCGGTGTGTTGACGCAAATATTTTTCTTCGAGGACTTCATGGATGAAACCCGCCAGCCCCGTCCAGTGATCCTGCGCTTGCGGCTCGGACAACGCGGGATGAAAGGTGAAGTTGGGGAATTGGCCCGCCAGCGTCGCGAAATAATCCTGATAAAAAAGTTCCTGCCGGGAGCGGGCGCCGTACCAAAAACTCACACGACGATTCGTCGTGATGGTTTCAAACAGGTGCGCCAGATGGGAACGCAACGGCGCCATGCCCGACCCACCGCCGACATATACCATTTCGGCGTTGCCCGGCTTGATGTGAAAACTGCCGAACGGCCCGATGGCCGTCACGCGGTCACCGGGCTTGAGGCGGTGGACATAGGCCGAACCGGCGCCGGCCAGGCAGTCCTGTCCGCGCGGCGGCGTGGCGATGCGGACGTTGAAGCGCAGTTGATGGTCCGTGGCCGGATTCGTGGCGAGCGAGTAGTTGCGGCGGATCGGCGTGGAATTTTCAGAGCGAAAATCAAAAATGTGCTGCGCCTGCCAGACTTCGGCGAACGGTTGTTTCACGGCGATTTCGTGGAAGGAGATTTCGCCGTAGGCCGGAATGTCCAACTGCAGGTAGTCGCCCGGTTGGTAAGCGGGCAGGGGCGAGCCCGGCTCGGGCTCCAAAATCAGTTCCTTGATGAAGGTGGCCACGTTCTCGTTGCTCACCACGCGGAATTGGTAGGTAATGGTCCGCCGCGCCAGACCCAGGCCGCCGGCGGAGGTGAGGTCGAGGAATATTTTCCCATCGTGTTCACGGGCCTGGTAGGTCTGGAGCGCCACACAGGCCGGCGGACGCTGCGGCGAACCGTCGGTGATGTCAAACCGTCCGTTGTGTTTCGGGCATTCAATCAGCGTGCCTTTGACCAGGCCATCGGCGAGATGCGTGTTGCCGTGCGTGCAAATGCCGTCGGTCGCGTAAAGCATTCCGGCGGTCGTGCGGTAGATGGCGTAAGTCTTCTGCTCGTGATCGAAACGGATAACGTCTTCCTTCCTCAGAAACTCGCTGGCGCAGACTTCAACCCAGCCGTTCAACGCGTGGCCTTTGGCCCGGAAAATGTGCGAGGTGGGCGGCGCGTCGGCCCGGATCGTCGGCGTGGGCAGCTTGCGTTTGACGTGATACGCCGGGTCTTTCACCTGGCGCAGCACGGCGGGGACAATTTCGCACCACGCGTTCCAAATGCTGGTGTAAGGCGGCGGAGAGTCGGGCTTCACCATTTCATGCAGCTTCGGGAGCTGGTGGTAGGGCACGAGCGGGAACATGTGGTGCTCCAGGTGAAAATTCATGTTCCAATAGAGATAGCGGTGGATGAAATTCATGTTGACCGTCCGGCAATTGAGCCGATGGTCGAGAACATTTTCCGCCAGTCCCGCGTGTTGCGTGTAGCCGTAAATGGGCATAAGCCAGGAACCGTAAAGCGTGGGCAGGCCGATAAACATGAGTGGCAGGAGACTGCGGTCGTAAATTGCCAGGCCAATCACGCCCGCATAAATCGCCAGATAGATACGAGCGCGGAAAATGACCTTTCCATATTCCGACTCCGGGATGAACGTTTTCTGCTCCGGCGTGAGCTTGCCCAGGCAGTGGATGAAGACACTTCGAAAATACCGGGGAATGCCCTTGAGTCCGAAGAAATTCATGATGAACTCCGGAATGTCCGGCGGACGCGGCACCGCAATTTCCGGATCGCGTCCCACGATGATGGTATCGCTATGATGCCGGGTGTGGCTCCATCGCCAGACGGTGGACTCCCGCATGACCATGAACGAGGCAATTTCGTAGAGCGCGTTGTTCAGCCAATCGGTCTTGAACGCGGTGCCATGGCCGGATTCATGCCAGCGCGAATCCGAAGTGGAGGCGTAAAGCACGCCGTAGATCATAAACGGCAGCACCGCCCACCAGCTTCCCGCCTGCCACAGCCGGTAGCCGGCCCAGCCCGAACCGAGGATCAAGGCGAACCAGATGACCGTATCGCGGATGGCCGGCCAGTCGCGCCGCACCAGCAGTTCGCGCATTTTCTCCTTCGGCACGGGCGAGGTGTACCACGTGGCTTCCGCCAGCCCCTTTTCGATGGCCGCGGCTGTGTCTTTGCCAACGAGACTGTAGTCGCTCAGTTGAATTGCTTTGGCGGCTGGCATCGGCATAGTTTAATTATCAGGTTAGGGAGTCTAAACCAGCTTATCGGCCGGTGCAAGGGTGGGCTGCGACTGGATGGCCAGGGGTGCATTTGGGGCGGTCCCACAAACGCGAAGCATCGAGGTACGCGGTTTGCGCCGTTTTGGCACCGCCCGCTGATAAATCAACCGTTTGATTCAACTGCGTTCGTACGCCGAAGCGGCCTGAAAGGCCGCGCGCCGGGGCAACTTGTCAGATGCACACTGGCCAACGGATCAAATTTGAGGCGTGGCTGGACTGCGGAACGAGTCGAAGTGAAAGCTTTACTTCCGCGTTCGTTCAGGCAAATCTGCAAACCAATGAAGACCTCGAAAGCCATTGGCGTTGCCATGGTCGTCGGCGCGCTCACAGGGATGCCGGCGGCTTTGGCCAAGGATTGTATGGTTTATTTCGGCACGTACACGGACACCTCCAGCAAGGGCATATACGTTTCACGTCTCGACCTCGACAGCGGGAAACTGTCCGCCCCCGAACTGGCGGCCACCATTACCGACCCCAGTTATCTGGGCATTTCACCCAATGGCCGCTTCCTTTACGCGGTGACGGAGGAGGCCAGCTTTCAGGGCACGGCCGGCGGCGCGGTAAGCGCCTTCGCGCTTGATGATCGCACCGGCATGCTCAAACTGCTGGATGAGAAATCTTCCAGTGGCGCGGATCCGTGCTACGTGGGTTTGGATGCGGCTGGGCGGGTCCTGTTGGTGGCCAACTACAGCGCAGGCAGCGTGAAGTCGTTCCACGTGAATCCTGACGGAACCCTCGCCGATGGCACGTTGATCGCGCACCATGGCAGCAGCGTAAACCGCAACCGCCAAAGCAGCGCGCACGCGCATAGTTTCGTGGCCGCGCCGGGCGGGCGGTTCGCCCTGGCATGCGACCTGGGCATGGACAAGGTGATGATCTATAAAGTCAACCCCGCCGACGGCACGCTGACCCCCAACGAGCCGGCCTTTGGCACCCTGGCGCCCGGTTCTGGTCCACGCCACCTCGCCTTCGGCCCGGATGGGAAATCCGTTTATGTCCTCAGCGAAATGGCGTGCACCGCCACCGCCTTTGCGTGGGACGGAGCGAATGGAAAACTCGATGCCCGCCAGACCGTTTTGCTCCTGCCGCCGGATATGCCGGTCGCCGCCAGCTACACCGCGGCGGAGATCGGCGTGCGCCCCGATGGGCGGTTCGTTTATGCCACGGTTCGCGGGCCAGACGTCGTTTCGGTTTTGGCCGTGGATAAAAAGAGCGGGAACCTTTCGCTGGTGGAAACTCTGCCCTGCGGCGGCAAGATGCCGCGTGGCATGGGCATTGACCCAAGCGGCCACTGGTTGATTGTTGGCAATCAAAGGACGGGAACCGTGACGTCCTTTGGCATTGATGCGGCTACCGGGCGGCTTACGCCGACGGGACAAGTCCTATCGGTAGGGTCGGCAGTGGATGTGAAATTCGCGCCGGTACGTTGAGCCAAGCTGGCGAAACGTGGGGAATCGTCAGCGGCCTCGAACATCTGGAGAACTTTGCGGATCTGGCCGGTCTATGTTTGCCTGCTGCTGGTCCTGGCCATCCTCCAGGTTACGGGCATTGCGATTCAGCATGGTTACGCTTGGAGAGGGCTGTTGACCTTTACCAGGAATTTCTTCGCCCTGGGGTGGATGCCGGACCAATCCATGGGGCCGGCCAATGACATCCTGAGCTTACATTGCTGGTCGCTGTCCATTGAAGAACAGTTTTCTTTTTCTGGAAAAGCCTTTCATCTGGCTGCGGGTCAGATTCCATGACCCGACTATGAAGATTTCCACCGCAATGAGGAGTCAGAATTTGTAGGCAAACCATTCGTTGACAGCGATGTGGGCTTTGGTAAACTGGCCGCTCGTTTCAAGGCGAATTTCACTGAAAATCACCGGAGATTGCCGGAGATAACCGGAACACCGGAATACCGGAAATCAACGGAAATCAACGGCTTGCGGCGGAAATAACGACAAAATACGGAAATTAACGAAAGACGATTTATGGCTAAAGGATCCAAGACAGCGAAACACGTGTATTTATTTGGGAACAAGAAGGCGGACGGCGACGGTTCGATGAAGCCGTTGTTGGGCGGCAAAGGGGCCAACT
>JBEKMW010000083.1:0-20986 GCA_049523455.1 Verrucomicrobiota bacterium
AGTGGTGACCAGACGATCCTACGGCTTCCGCACCTATGACGCGATGGAAATTGCCCTGTATCACACGTTAGGACGGCTCCCGGAGCCGGAAGAATCTACCCACAGATTTTGCTGACGAGGCCTGAAATCAAAGTCTCGGAAACGGCCAAATATGGTAAGTATGTGCGTACAACAGAGATCTACCGAGACAAAGTCTTAGTATCGATAAAGCGCGAAGTCAGCGCTCATAAGGGTGGTAGAATTGACGCCATCTTCACGAAGCTCTTTCGAGGCGGCGAAATGATCTACGCATCAAGCTTCTATACAGCAGACAGGAGCCGCAATGCCTGCAGCTATTACCATCAGGGTAAAATGGTTATTGAAGAGGGAGACGAGGACCGCAAGGGTTGTTTTGAGACGATGATATTGTTCGATGCAAAAGAGCAGCCAGTTGAAGCCTTTAAAAGGAGCGAAGAGGGCGCAGTTACGCAATTCAGCGAGGAGGAATTGTCGAAGCTTAAGGAGACGTTTGCCATCATTAATGGAGAAAATTGAACCCTGCACGCCAACCCATAGCACGCATGGTGCCAATGAAATTTAAACGTTGGAATAGCTTCTCCGCCGTCGCCAAGGCTGTGGCAGGACAGGTCGGCTTCCGCCGTCGCTTTGAAGCTATGGCGGACAAGACGAACGATGAGAAAGCTCACCCACATCAAACTGATCCGCCTACGCTGCGATTCGACGCGACGAGACCGCCAACGCGGAAAGTCTTCGCGAGCAGGCCGCCTCTTTGAGCTGGCAATTCTGGAAAGGCCGGGTACAATTGCGAACATGAGATCGGAGCAGGAAACAACGCATTCCCGGCCGAGGCGTAAGCGCCCAGCGCCTGGTTTCCGAAAAGCCTGCCGTTCCCGGCCCAACTCGCATCTGCCTCAAATTCAGCCTCTTCCCAAAAGTTCGCAGACTTGCATCGAAGGCCCCTTCGGGGAAGTCATCCGGGCAACCGGGCCGATGGCCAAGAATAATCCATTCTGCTTTTCCACCAAGTATGATGACAATGAAAGCGATCTAATTTACTACGGCTACCGATATTATAATGCGAACACGGGGAGGTGGATTAGCCCCGATCCACGCGGAGAAATCGGTGGGAAGGATCTCTATGCTGACGCTTGTAATGACACAATCAACCGATTCGATGTTTTAGGTCTTGACGTCGGTTACATCACAGTCGTTAATTCTTACCCAGTTGTCATAGATACGGGGTTTTGGAATCACCTTAGAGGTTGGTATATGGATCTCCGCTGGACTCCGCCTGCCTCGTGGAACGAGCCCGGCGGTTGCAAGCAGTGCTACACGGCTGTTTGGATACAAGACATCCGCCGCACCGTTGCAGGTATTGGCATCGGCTGGCACACCGATTGGGACGAGAATGATTACGAGCCGTATTCGCTAGCGTGGACACCGGGTCCGAACCATTATGCGGAAATGTGGGACCAGCCAGATACTGGAGGGACCATGGCAAGTCTTTGGGTTCTATCGCCTGTAACGTTTCGCGCTCGATCCAGTGTAAAATGCATTCAGGGACCGGATGCTGGTAGCATATACAAGACGGTCAACTGGGGATATGACTGGTCATACGACACCACCCCGACGGGTTTCGGTCCTAATATTAGCATTGGTCCGATCGCTGGCGATTAGGATACAAGGCGCCATGAACAGTCTTAACTCACGCGCCCTGGCTATGGCGCTGTTAATCCTCCAAACATGCGCGGAGGTCACCGCGATCGTGATTTTGGCTTGGAAGTACTCCCTCCCCTACAGAATCTCGCCTGCACAGGAGGCCGCCATGGAAGCGACAGGAGGGTGGCTGTCGTGCGCCTTCTTAACTGCCTCGATCACGGCGGGTTGGGTGATGTTGATGCTAAGGCGCCCAGCCTGTCGGACGGCCTATCTGTGGGCGTGGGCAGCCATTGCCACGCTTGTGCTCATCGTGGTGTTCATGGTTGCCGTTTTTGCACCGGAGATTCACGGCGTTTCGCACAAACCGCCAAACGTGCCCCCTCGATCACTCGATCGCAATTGAACTTCGCGAGCCAACCAAAGCACCCGAATTGAACGTCCGACGCCAACCATAGCACCCATGGTGCCAATGAAACTTAAACGCTGGAATGGCTTCTCCGCCGTCGTCAAGGCTATGGCAGGGCAGGTTGGCTTCCGCCGTCGCTAAGAAGCTATGGCGGACGAGACGAACGATGAGAAAGCTTGCGTGCATCAAACTGGTCCGCCTACGCTGCGCTTCGACGCGACGAGACTGCCAAACCCCGCTCTTGCGCGCATGGGCAGGGCTGTCCCGATTAACCGGGGATGTTGTGGGAGGTTTTTGAGCTGGCAATTCTGGAAAGGCCGGGTACAATTGCAAACATGAGATCGGAGCAGGAAACAACGCATTCCCGGCCGGGGCGTAAGCGCCCAGCGCCTTGCTTCCGAAAAGCCTGCCGCTCCCGGCCCCACTCATATCTGCCTCACATTCAGCCTCTTCCCAAAAGTTCGCAGACTTGCATCGAAGGCCCCTTCGGGGAGGTCATCCGCTCAACCGGGCCGATGGCCAGGAACAATCCATTCCGGTTCTCCACCAAATATGACGATGATGAATCTGACCTGCTTTATTACGGATACCGTTACTACAAGCCGTCAACTGGGACCTGGCCAAATCGTGACCCGTTGGGAGAGCCGGGGTTTGAATTATTGAGACATGGGAAGGCAAATGTAATAGCTGGCAGCTCGAACCTCTATGAATTCGTCAAAAACGATGCGATTGATTACAATGATCCATTTGGACTTAGCCGATGGAGTTGTTTCAAGCAAACACTGAAAGACTTGGGAGAACCCATCACTGAGTTACAATTGGGTGAATTAGTTGCATGTTTAGGTGGATGCACTGCGGTGTCAGGCGGCGTTTTGGTTGTTGTAGGTGTCCCTGCTTGTGTCGGAACAATGTTAGGAGCAAATGCCATCGGAATCTGGCTTGGCTGCGCTGGCAAGTGAACGAATGCAAGGGACAATGTATATGAGCCGCATAAGGAAAATGCTTTTGTATCAGCCGAGGAAAAGGAAATACAAAGTGGTCTATGGGGTTGTGTGGTTTCTTGTAATCTATTTGATGCTTTTATATTGTGGTGAAAGAATCATGTTCCTTGCCGACACTAAGGACGAACCAAGAGAAACTTGGACACGTTACACAGTCGTTGGACTAATTATATTGGGTTCGTCAGGTCTCACTAAAATGCTTCTTGGGTGGGTCAAAGAAATGCGTAAAGATAAATCAGACGGGAATCAATAAAACAACGGCAACGAATTTGGGTAGCACGGAAGCCTTACCCCTTAACCGGGTAAGGTTTTATTTGTCCGCCGGAAGGCCGGTGGAAAATCCAGCGGATGACCGGCGGATGTCCGCCACAACGTCCGGGCAATGTCCAAACCGATTTCAATTTCGCCCATCTTCACCTTGACCCCGTTCATAAATCCCCTGAGCACGGCCAGCCCACGCTTAGCTTTATCACCTGCGCCAGCAACCCGATCCAACTCAAAGAGCAATTTGCGCAGGGGCGGCACGAGCAATGCCGCCAGCGATTTGTCTTCGTGGGCTTCCAGCGACACAGTGCAGTAGCCGGTTTTGGCGGCAAGTCGGTCAATCTCATTCAGGAGCACCGTCTTGCCAACGCCACGCAGACCGGTGAGCAGGATGCTCTTTTCTGGGCGTTTTTCCTTGATGCGACCAAGCAAAACGCGCGCTTGTTCGAGAATTCCTCCGCGACCCACCAGTTCGGGCGGCGGCGAACCCGCGCCGGGTGAAAACGGGTTTTTGATGGCATCCATTTTGCAGGTGAATTTGCCGGTGAATCTCTATTTAATTATAGCCATTTCTATTGAATTACTTCTAGAAATGACTATAAATACATAGAAATCGCTTGGCAAGCAAGAATTTGATGCCGCCGACGAGGGCGGTGGGCAAATTGGTCCGAGTTTCCTCGGGTACACCGTGAACCCGGATCTTCTATGTGTACACGAAGGCGCAGCGGGAGGATCTCTCCCCGGAACAATTGCGGCGGCTGCGGGATGCGGTGGCCGTCATCAAACGTGAATTTCAGTCATGAAAAGAAAAGAAATTGAGTTCAATGCGGAAGAACTGGTCGGGAGCGTCGAGGCCCTTGCGGCCCATGTGCAGGGCAAGCAGAAGCTCACGCTGCGCACCCGCCAACTCGCGCTGCCTCCGCCCATCAAGCCGCTTCGCCCCAAAGAGATCACCGCCTTGCGTCAGCAACTCAATGTCAGCCAGGCCGTGTTTGCGGGATTGCTCAATGTTCCCAAGGTGTGACCGCCATCAGTTGGGAGAAGGGTCGCCGGCAGCCCACCGGCGCCGCGCTCCGGCTGCTGGACTTGGTTCGCAAAAAGCCCCAAGTCCTCCAGGATGCGTAACCCAAGCGGGCCGCGGCAGGTCCTAACGCCCGTTGAAAAAGGCGTTGCCAAAAAGCGGCGCTAAGGGATATTCTGTTCAGCGTGAGTGAGGCACGGCCAACATCGTTGCTTCCCTGTCCTTCCAATCGTCGGAACGGGCGGCTGGCGTCCCCTTCCGGTCCCGTCTGGCGAGCTCGCCTCTTCCGAAAAACCTGCTGCCGCCAAATCCCTTCGCATCATACTGCAATTCAACCTGTTCCAGCAAACTCGCCGACTTGCATCGAAGGCCCCTTCGGCGAAGTCATCCGGGCTACCGGGCCGATGGCCAAGGCCGATCCCATACGGTTCTCGACCAAATTCGACGATGATGAGTCCGATACCTTGTTGTAAAAACCCCTTTCGCGTCAATTCGCGTAATTCACCGATGAAATCCTTTGTATCTTTTCCTTGTTGTTTGCGCTTGCCGCCTCGTTTAACCAATTACCATTTAACGAATTAATTCCGATTTCTGCCTTCCGCTTTGATCTCCGACCTCCGGCCTCAGTTTTGCGGCTTTTCAGCATGTCAGCATTTCAGCTTTTTAGCGTTTCCGACCGTCCCGTAGTCCCGTAGTCTGTAGTCTGTGGTCTGCAGTCTGTGGTCTGCAGTGCCATTTGCGGGATTGCATTCCCGCCCTGCATAAGTCATGCTCAACCCGGCAGAATATGAAACCTGACGATTTTTCTGGCACCCGCGTGCTCGTGACCGGCGGCGCAGGCTTCATCGGCAGCGCCCTCGTCTGGGCCTTGAACCGCCGCGGATGCGACGACGTGCTCGTCTGCGACCGTTTGGGCACCGACGAAAAATGGCGCAACCTCACCGCCCTGAAGTTTGCCGATTACCTTGAAGCCGACGACTTGCTGCCCCGGCTGCAAAGCGGCGCGCTGGGGAAGTTTGACCTCGTCCTGCATCTGGGTGCCTGTTCCTCCACCACCGAGCGCGATGCGTCTTTTCTCATCCGCAACAATTTTGAATATACCAAAGACCTCGCCGCCTGGGCGCTCCGTCAAAAGGCCCGTGGCCGCAAAACCCGTTTCGTCTATGCCTCCTCCGCCGCCACTTACGGCGACGGCTCGGCCGGCATGGCCGACGACGACCGCCGGCTCCACACGCTGCGCCCCATGAACATGTACGGCTACTCCAAACACCTCTTCGATCTGTACGCCCGGCGATCGGGGTTTTTGGGCCAGATCGTCGGGTTGAAATACTTCAACGTCTTCGGGCCCAACGAGCACCACAAAGGCGACATGCGCTCGCTCGTTCTCAAAAGCTTTGGCCAAGTCCGGGACACCGGGGTCATCCGCCTCTTCAAGAGTTACCGGCCCGATTACCGCGACGGCGAGCAAAAGCGCGATTTCCTTTACGTCAAGGACGCCGTCGCCATGACCCTGCATCTGGCGGCCACGCTCAAGGCGGGCGGCCTGTATAACATTGGCGGCGGGCAGGCCCGAACCTGGCTGGACTTGGCCAGGGCGGTCTTTGCCGCCCTCGACCGCAAGCCCAACATCGAGTTCATCGAAATGCCCGAAGCCATTCGCGACCGCTACCAATACTTCACGCAGGCCGACCTAACCCGTTTGCGCTCAACCGGTTACCGCGCGCCCGCCACCTCCCTCGAAGACGCCATCCGCGATTACGTCTGCAACTATCTGGTGCCGGACAAACGCCTGGATCCCGCCGTGGCGTAAGTTGCTGCCCAGCCCCGGGTTAGGATGGGGGTCCGCCAGAGAGTGTATTGGTTGGGCGTAATTCACCCTCCTTCAATACCTTCCCCATAACTCATTGAAATCCGCCTTCTTCCAAGTCTCCTCCAGTCTTCTCCAGGCTTCTCAGGTGCGTTCCGGCATATTTCACCATAACGTGACTTGCCAGCGCTGCGCAAATTTGCGCAAATTTGCGCAATGAAACTATTTGCGTTTCTCGGGTTAACTGCCTCCGTTACTTGCTTTATCCACGGGGTTTGCGCTGCTGATTTTGACGAAACGACCAATACCGTCGGCCGTCAGGCGGGCGGCTTGGAGACTCCTGTCAACCAATTCGTCAAGTCCGCGGGAATTCTTGTGGATCTCCCCGGCATGAGACCGCAGGCGCTGGCATTGAGCCCGGACGGCCAATTGCTGGTCACCGCCGGGTTGACGCAAGAGTTGGTAGCACTGGATCCGGCCACGGGAAAGATTCTGCAACACGTTCCCTTTCCGCCTGACACCACGTCGCCCGAGGCGAGGTCCGCGCTGGAAAACATGACCACAACTGAGAAGCACCAATTAAGTTTCACCGGCTTGGTGTTTTCGCCGGACGGCTCGCGCATTTACCTGGCCAATGTCAACGGCGACATCATGGTCTTCCAAGTCGCGGCCACTCATGGCGTTTCCCCGCTATCCACCATACCGCTGCCACCGGCCAACGCGCCATTGCGCAAGGGCGAAATCCCCGCCGGCATTGCCGTATCGCCCGACGGCAAGAAACTCTACGTCGTCGGCAATCTTTCCAATCGCTTCTTCGAACTGGACGCCTCCACCGGAGCCGTTTTGCGGACGTGGAATGTCGGCGTGGCGCCCTTTGACGTCGTGCTGGCCGGCCAAAAAATCTACGTCAGCAACTGGGGCGGCCGACGACCTGAAGCCGACAGCCTTACCGGCCCTGCCGGGCGCGGCACCCTGGTACGCGTGGATGCGCGCTCCATCGCCAGCGAAGGCTCGGTGTCCTGCATTAGGTCCGCCGGGCAGAATTCGGATACCGAACTTTTAACGGGCTTTCATGCCGGCGCGTTGGCGCTCTCGCCCAATGGCCGCTGGCTGGTCGTTGCCAATGCCGGCAGCGACACCTTGAGCGTTATTGACACGCGCCGCGACCAGATTGTGGAAACGATATGCGCCCGACAAAATCCCGGCGACCCCTTCGGCGCGCAGCCGGACGCGCTCGCGTTCGATAAATCGGGCCGGACCCTCTACGTTTGCAACGGCACGCAGAACGCCGTGGCGGTGTTTCATTTCCAGCCGGGCAAATCCAGGCTGGAGGGCCTGATACCCGTCGGCTGGTTCCCCGGTGCGATGGTCTTTGACGCCCGGCGCCGGATGCTTGAAGTCGCCAATATCAAAAACATTGCCGACCAGATGCAGCGGGCGCGATCCGGCGCAGGGTCGGGGTTCAACAGCCGCCAATATGACGGCGCGCTTTCGCTGGTGCCAGCGCCGGGCAAAAGAAAATTGGCGGACTATACCCGCGCCGCGGTGGCCAACTTGCGCTATCCGCTGCTGGCCCAGGCCCAATTGCCGCCACGCCCGAACCAGCCGGCGCAGCCCGTCCCGAAGCGTGTCGGCGAACCGGGGGTTTTCCAGCACGTCATTTACATCATCAAAGAAAACCGTTCCTACGACCAGGTGCTCGGCGACGTGACCGCGGGCGATGGCGACGCCGGCTTGTGTGTCTTTGGCGAACGCGTTACACCCAATGAACACAAACTGGTCCGCCAATTCGCGCTCCTGGACAACACGTATTGCTGCAGCATCCTCAGCGCCGACGGCCACAACTGGACCGACAGCGGCATAGCGACGGATTACCTTGAACGCGAATTTGCCGGCTGGCCGCGCAGCTATCCCGCCGGCGGCGGCGGCTTGGACAGCAAGGACGCGCTGGCCTATTCCCCCGCGGGTTTCATCTGGAACGACGCCCTCGCGCACGGCAAAACCGTCTGCGACTTTGGCGAATTCACCACCTCCCACGTTCGGTGGCAGGACTCGACACGCAATAAGAAGCCCGCGTTTCTTGACTGCTACGGCGATTTCCTGGGCGGCACCAACGCGATCGTGTATGAGTGCGAACCGGATATTGATGCATTGCGGCCCTTTGTAATCACCAACACGCTCGGCTGGGATTTGAATGTGCCTGACGTGTGGCGTGCCGCGCAATTCATCAAGGACCTGAAGCAATTTGAAGCCGCAGACAGCCTGCCGAATCTGGTCATCGTCTGGCTGCCCAACGATCATACCAGCGGCACCAAATATGGTTCGCCCACGCCCAATGCGCAGGTCGCGGACAACGACCTCGCCCTGGGTCAGATCGTGGACGCCGTGAGCCACAGCCGGTTTTGGACGAACACTTGCATCTTCGCCATCGAGGACGATCCCCAAAATGGTTGGGATCACGTGAGCGGCTACCGCACCACCGCCTATGTAGCCAGCGCCTGGACGAAACGCGGCCAGACCATCCACACCCAATACAACCAGACCAGCCTCTTGCGCACCATCGAACTGATGCTGGGCCTGCCGCCCATGAATCAAATGGATGCCACGGCCACGCCCATGTTCGATTGCTTTGCCACTGCGCCGGATTTTACCCCTTTCGATTCCGTGACCAACAACGTGCCGCTCAACGAAATGAATCCGTCGCCGGATGCGGTCTCCAACCCGCAATTGCGCCGGGACGCGGTGGTATCCGCGAAGTTGCCGCTGGCGAAAGAGGACCAGTGTCCCGAAGACGTATTCAATCGCATCCTCTGGCGCGCGGCGAAAGGCCCGCAAACACCCTTTCCAGCCGGGGTGGCCAAAGGGGATGACGATGATTAGAAGGCAATTGGTATTTGATTCGCGCGCGTTCGCGGATAGCATCACGCCGTTTTGACGTTCATGAAAGCGATTCTGGCCCTGGAAGATGGCTCGATTTTCCACGGACAAGGCTTCGGCGCGCGCGCCTCGGCCTGCGGGGAGGTTTGCTTCAACACGGCAATGACCGGTTACCAGGAAATCCTCACCGACCCATCCTATAAAGGCCAGATTGTCACCATGACCTACCCGCTCATCGGCAACTACGGCGTCAACGCGGTGGACGTGGAATCGTGGCGGCCCCACGCGGCCGGATTCGTCATCCGCGAATTGTCGCCCATCGTGAGCAACTGGCGCGCGGATTTTTCGCTGGCCGAATATCTTGAAAAAAACGGCATTCCCGGCATTCAGGGTGTGGACACCCGACAATTGACGAAAAAACTCCGGGTGCGCGGCGCGCTCAACGGCTTCATTTCCACGGAAGACATCCCGGACGAGGAAGCCGTGAAGCGGGCAAAGGCCTTTGTTTTCGTCGGGGTGGATTACGTGAAGGAAGTGACCCACAAGAAGGCCTTTCGCTGGGATGAAAAGGACGAGCAGAGCGGGGCGTTCCGCCTGGCGTTCGGTCCCGAACCGCAGCCGCGCCGGCAAGTGCGGGCGCCGTTGCCGCCGGCGGACATCCCGATCGTGGCGTTTGACTATGGAATGAAATACAACATTCTCCGCCGGCTGCGACAGCACGGGTTCGCCACCCACGTGCTGCCGGCCACCACTTCGGCGCAGGATGCGCTGAAATACCAGCCCGCCGGAATTTTTCTCTCCAACGGCCCCGGCGACCCGGCGGCGCTCAATTACATCGTGCGCGAGGTGAAAACGCTGGTGGACAGCGGCGTCCCGGTTTTCGGCATCTGCCTGGGCCACCAGATGCTCGGCCAGGCGTTTGGCGGAAAAACCTTCAAGCTGAAATTCGGCCATCGCGGCGCCAATCAGCCGGTCAAGGACCTGGCGACCAATCGGGTGGAAATTACCGCGCAAAACCACGGGTTTGCCGTGGACCCCAAATCCCTGCCACGCGAGATTATCGTGGACCGCATCAATTTGAACGATCAGACGGTCGAGGGTATGCGCCACAAAAACAAGCCGGTGTTCTGCGTGCAGTATCATCCCGAGGCTTCGCCCGGGCCGCACGACTCCACACCGTTGTTCGCCGAGTTCCGCCGGCTGATTGAGCGGCGCGGATGAAAAAGGTTGCATATCCTGAGATTTCCGTTTGACTTGAACGCGGATGCGGTCATAATCGTTTCACCGTTTAACTATGCCCAAACTTGTTATCCTGAACCAGGGCTTGACCGGCCAATCGCATGAACTGAAAGCGGAGCACACGACCATTGGCCGCGTGGAGGATAACATGTTCCAAATCTCCGAGCCGTCCGTTTCCAGCCATCATTGCGAAGTGGTGCTGCGCGGCAAGGAGGTAGTGATCAGGGATCTCAACTCGACCAACGGCACGTTCATCAACAATCAGAAGATTGCCGAGAGCGTTTTGCCGCCCGGCCAGAAACTGCGTCTGGGCAACGTGGAATTGTGGCTCGACACCGGCGCGGGTGGGCCGGCGCCTGCGCCTGCCGCTCCAACCACACCGGCGGCGCCGCCGTCACCACCTAAAAAAACCGTGGATAATACGCTGGTCATCCCGCGTGGGGTCAGTTTGGGCGAGTTGGAAAAGGGCGGCCGGCCGCCCGGTTTCGACACAGCATCCAAGGAATTCTCCAAAAAACGCAGAGGCGCACCCATCTTCTGGATTATTGCCATCGCCGTGTTGCTGGTCATCGGCGGCCTCATTCTTTACCTGGTTTACGAGGTCGGCGGATCACACTGAAACTGAAATTATGCTTCACGGCAGCGGCCCGGTCTTGGAGCCGCCCTTCAGCAAACGTCCCGGACCCCTCCGCGTGCGGTTTGGCAAATCCCGCGGTAGAATTCGCCCATCCGCGTCATCCGGCGGGGAAGCCGTTCGGCGTTGAAATCCACCGACACCAGGCCAAACTTTTTGGAATAACCGAATTGCCACTCGAAATTGTCCAGCAACGACCAGTAGAAAAAGCCGCGCACGTCCACCCCGGCGTCCATCGCGCCCCGCAACTCGCACAGGTGCTCGGTGAGATCGCGGATGCGAAAATCCTGGTCGGTTGAAGCCGTGCCATGCTCGGTAATGTAAATCGGCAGGCCAAGCCGCTGGAGTTGCTTAAGCAGCGCCCCGAAACCGGCCGGGTGCCGCTCGAACATGTCGTCGCAAACCACGCCGAGCTGCTTCAATCTGGCCTGCGGCACTCCATTGGTGGGCACCAGCGCCTCAAAATGGTTCAGCCGCGCCCGGCCATAATAGTTCAAGCCTAGAAACGTTGAGGCCTCGCGCCGCCCGCGCCCCAGGAACTCACGCAGAACCAGCCGGTTGAACGTGTGATGCGAAATCGCCGCGAGGAAATGGTCCCACACCGCGTACGCCTGGAACGCGCCGAAATAAGTCCAGTTCTTGGCGATCCCTATTTCCGGCGCCGGGCCGCCGTTGGCCGCTTCCCGGATGGCGCGGCTCGCCCGCACATGCGCTTCTGCCATGTGCCGGATTACCCTGCCATAAGAGCGCAGACGCCATTTGTGAAACGGCGGAAATCCCCCCAATAGATACGTCAGCGACGCGTAGGTATCCGGCTCGTTAAACGTGTTCCAGAGCCGCACCCGGCCCTGCAAGGCCCGCGCCAGCCGCCCCGCATAATCCGCAAAAGCCGGAACCGTGGCCGGATTCAGCCAGCCGCCCGCCGCCGTGACCCACCGTGGATTGGAAAAGTGATGCAGCACCACCATGGGCGTGATGTCGGCCGCTTTGAGGCAATCCAACAGGTGAACATAACGTTCCAGTTCCTTTTGATGCAGTGGTGCGAACGGCGCCGATTGCAGGCGCGACCATTCCATGCCCATCCGGTAAGCGTTCACACCCAGCCGCGTCATCCAGCCGATGTCCTCCGGGTACCGGTGGTAATGGTTGCACGCCACGCGGCAGTGTCCGCCGTCAGCCGCCACGTAATCGGTCCACTCGTTGGTCACGTGGCCCTCCACCTGGGTCGCCGACGTGGCCGTACCCCACAGAAACCCGTCGCCAAACTTTATGCCCTCGAACATAGTCGCGCACAATATAGAGAAACCCAGACCAGATTTACAGGTTCAATTCGCCAATTTTTCTCGCCTCCGTTCCACGGCTGGTGCTTAATAGGCGCAAATAATCACGAATCCAGCCATGAACGCCTATCTTTTTACCGCCGTAGCAACGCGTTGCCAGGTGCGGCCGGCGGCGGGACGATCTGGCACCGCCAACACAATTCAAACTTGGGACGCATCCACCACCATCATCGTCTTGGGCGGCACGCCCGAAGAGGCCCAGCGACAGTTTGAAGCCTGGATGCGCTTAACACCGGAGGGAGAAAATCCGGTTGAAGTCACCATCCGAAAAATCTCGGCCGCCCAATTCGTGGACCAATGGTTCAGCGAAGCGGGAAATGTGCCCTTGGACTGGCCTAAAATCCTGAAATTGGCAGAAGTGCAATTGGGCGCCACGGCCGTGGACGACTTCGAGCAAGGCTATTGGGTGAACGTGGATCAGGTCGTGCGCCCGGAAAGACTCAGTTTCAGCGCCGGCACATTGCAATCGGATGTACCGGAGGACATCCGCTCCGGCCTGAATTGGTCGGGCGACAGGAATTTCCTGTTTCTCGTCAGCGTTTTGGCGCCCCTCGCGCGGCAAGTCATGGAGGATGAACCGGAGAACGGCGATGCCGCTTCCGGAGAACGCGAGGATGAAAACTCCGAGCAGCTAAACCCGATCGGAGCTGGTGAATTATTGACGAACTTCCCGGAAGCATTGGACAAGGAAGCAGCCGCGTTGATTCAGGCCCGGAACTCGGTAGTGGCTGCCTGGCTTTGGCGCCGGTATGCCGCCAACACGCGACTGGCCGCGAATTCGATCAGGATTGACCCTTGGTGCGGCGCCATTGGCCTGACTGGAGCCGATTGAGGCAAGTCAACAAACCGCAAATGATTCATGGACATCCCGGCCAGAATGAAGCATAGTGGCCTTGTTCCCGCCCAGCGAGCCGGATCTTCTATTTCCGAAAGAACATTATGATTAAAATGCCGCCAGCCGCCGCGTTGCCACCCAACGGGCCCCCGGTCAGTGAAACCGAAACGCAGCGTTTTGAGCGCATCCTGACCCGCGCCGAATTCAAGCCGCTCAAAGCCGTGTTCGACAATCTCGGTGTCACCGTCCCCTTGATGCAGGCGGCCATCATTACCACAAACTCCTACCGGATGTTTCTGGGCAAGATTGGCTATCGCGTCATCGTGGTGGAGCAAATCCACGAACAGGACTGCTACTCCCGCCTGGGGCCGGACGGCGGCATTCGCGCCGTGCTGCCGGTTCACGACCTGGCCACATACAGCACCCTGGTCACGCTCGTAAACTTTGATTCCACCGTGAGCACCACCCCCAAATCCGTTGATTACTACGACAACCAGTTGGCCGGCTTCAAAACCCAGTTGATGAACCGATCCGGCAACGCCCCATGAGCATGACCCGCAGCCCCGGCGGGCGGCATTCGGGCAATTGGCTCGCCCGAATTTTGAACCAGCGATAGCGTTGCTTTCCGTTCAACGATCCGCCTGACGGGAACCGATGGGTGTTGAATTAACAAACCAGTTGTCAGCCGCTGGGCGGTCTGGTAAAAACAGCGTGTGGCACGGGCCTGCCGCGCCAGAGCACAGCGGAGGCGGGCGGGCCGCGCTGAAGCGTAGCGTAGGCGGGTGTGGTTCAGTGGTAGAATGCGGGCTTCCCAAGCCTGAGATGAGGGTTCGATTCCCTTCACCCGCTCCATTTATTATCAACGACTTACGAAGCTGTGCAGTAAAAGTGCAGTAAATTTGCTCTTTTGGTTTGGATTTTGTAAACAGCCTCGCCTTTTTTTGGAACATCGTTGATTCTCTCCTCATGCCGGTTCCTGAGACAACTTCTGCCGAAGCCTTCGAGCGCTACGTGGGTGGAAAATGTTTGCGGATTGGCGACGGCAAAGCATGGCGGGAGATCAAGGCTTGGACCATCGCCCTGCCACGTGTCGTGGACTCGCTGCCGCTACCCTCTGTGAGCGAACCGTTCCTCGCGTGGACCATGTCAGGGGAGGTTGAGTTTCAGGAACGGGAAGGCAAACGACCATGGATCGCTCATCGGGTCAAAAAAGGGTCTTTCTTTCTCACGACGGGAGGCGCTCCCTATGAATGCCGTTGGAAAGCGGTAACTTCTGAGCCTTTTGAATCCATGGCGGTGTTCCTCGAACTGCCGCTGCTTCAACGCGCCTTGGAAGAAGTTTTCGGCGTTGATGCGCCCTACGCCCGGCTACGGGATTCTTCCGCGTTCACCGACAAGGCTTTGAATTCGTTGATGGAACGATTGCACGAGGAGCTGATGCTTCGGAAGGCAAGTCCGCTATTCGTGCAAGGCATCGCTCAGGCAATCGCCATCCATCTGGCACGCAAATATGCCGAACTGATTAAAGAGCCACGTAGCGGCAGTCCATCACTGCCGGGCTACAAGCTTCGACATATAACGGATTGTATGCGAGAGCACATTGCCGAAGATTTCAGCCTGGAACAACTGGCAGCGCTGGCGGGATTGAGCAAGTTCTACTTCACTCGCCTGTTTAAGAGTGCCATGGGAATGTCGCCGTCACGCTACCTGCTGACCTTGCGGATGGACGAAGCCAGACGACTGCTCCGCGAAACGAAAAGGAGTGTGGTGGACGTTGCCCTTGATGTCGGCTACGCGAATCCCAGCCATTTCGCACGATTTTTCCGCCGGGAAACCGGCCTTTCTCCCAGCGATTATCGCCAGCAGCGTTGACGCCGCCGCACGGGGATTCGGCGGGGAAACAGTTTGGAAGTGCCGTTTCGGGACATGGGGATGCACCGTATATCTTCTCACAACCCGGCTAATATCATCTGGGGAATGAATCACCACGGTTTTCGCCTGGTCACATTTTTGAGCAATATCAGAACAGGTGGAGCAACCACGTGTGCGACAGCCGCGCCCATGTAAAGTAAAGTCGTTTCAGACTTTGAAATAAAAGACATCATTTATGAATCACACGAAAGCATATTCCGCTGCCAGTGCGACCTCGCTGCTGGCTTCCACCACCATCGCGCGCCGCGATCCGACCGAACGTGACGTGCAGATTGAAATCCTGTTCTGCGGCATCTGCCACTCCGACCTGCACCAGGTGCGCAACGAGTGGAGCACCATCATGCCCACGGTTTACCCGATCGTGCCGGGCCACGAGATTGTCGGCCGCGTCACCAAAGTCGGCTCTGGCGTCAGAAAATATAAGCCCGGCGATCTTGTCGGGGTGGGTTGTCTGGTTGATTCCGACCACACCTGCCCGCAGTGCCAGGCCAACCGCGAAAACTTGTGCCCGAACCAGACGCTCACCTTCAATTCGCCGGACAAGCACAAGACCGCCCCGGTCACCTACGGCGGCTACTCCAACAGCATCGTGGTGGACGAATACTTCGTCCTGCGTGTCCCGACCAATCTTAATCTTGCCGGCGTCGCACCACTCTTGTGCGCGGGCATCACGACCTATTCACCCCTCCGCCGCTGGGGCGTCACCAAGGGCAAGAAGGTTGGCATCGCCGGTCTTGGCGGCTTGGGCCACATGGGCGTGAAAATTTCGCACGCGTTGGGGGCGCACACTGTCGTCTTCACGACTTCGGCGAAGAAGAAGGAGGACGCGCTTCGCCTCGGTGCCGACGAGGTCGTCATCTCCCGCAACGCCGATGAGATGAAGCAGCACGCGGGCAGCTTTGACTTCATCCTTGATACCATCGCCGTGGATCACGACGTCAATGCCTACCTGAACCTGCTCGCCCACGACAGCACGCTCGTCATTGTCGGCGCGCCGGAGAAACCAATGGCCGTCTCAGCCTTCAGCCTGTTGATGGGCCGCCGCAATCTTGCCGGTTCCATCATCGGCGGCATCGCCGAGACCCAGGAGATGCTCGACTTTTGCGGCAAGCATAACATCACCGCCGATGTCGAAATCATCCCCATCCAGAAAATCAACGAAGCCTACGAGCGACTGGTCAAATCCGATGTGAAGTATCGCTTCTGTATTGATATGGCTTCGCTCAAAGCATGAACAAATCGCTTCCGGCGCGCACGGCCTCGCCTGGGCGGGCTGGATTGGCAAAACCATCGAACCGTTTATGAAAGAAACGAACAAGAATGTTGTAGTGCTGTCCTCCAGTCCACGGAGGGGTGGAAATTCCGATTTGCTGTGCGACCAGTTTGTGAAGGGAGCACAGGAAGCCGGGCACCATGCGGAAAAGATGTTTTTGAAGGACAAAAAAATCAATTACTGCACGGGATGCGGCACCTGCTTTGAGAAGAACAAACACTGCCCACAAAAGGACGACATGGCTGGCATCTTGGAAAAGATGATTGCGGCCGATGTCATTGTCATGGCCACGCCCGTTTACTTCTACACGATGTGCGCCCAGATGAAGACCCTGATTGACAGAACCTGTTCCCGTTACACCGAGGTCAGCAACAAGGAGCTTTATTTCATTGTGACGGCTGCCGGCGGCAGCAAACCGGCCATGGAAAGAACCCTAGAAGGATTCAGGGGATTCACCTCCTGCCTAAGTGGAGCAAAGGAAAAGGGAATCATCTACGGAACGGGTGCCTGGAACATTGGAGACATCAAAGGAAGCGAAGCAATGAAACAGGCGTATGAAACGGGAAGAGCCGTTTAAGTTGAAGGATTAACTCAAAGAAAGAATTCAATTATGCAAAAGCGCAAACTGGGAACAAGTAGTCTGGACATGTCGGCTGACCCCGCAATACCCGGCCGCCGGAGATTCCTTGCCGTGGGACTGGGAACGACCGCAGTGTCGTTGTTGGCTCCTTCGTTCTTGGGAGCAGAACCGATCCAATCCTCGGACAGTGGTTCGATCGCCGCGCGCCTGCCGCAGGACAAGCTCGGTTCCCCCGTGTTTTTCACGAAGGACATCAGCGCCAATGGATTGCTGAATATTTATTCAACAATCAACGAGCGCATAACAGGCAAGGTCGCTATCAAGCTGCACACCGGCGAGCCGCACGGCCCCAATATACTGCCGCGAGACATGGTGAAAGCCGTACAGCAGCGGATCCCCAACAGCAATCTGGTGGAAACCAATACTCTCTATAAGGGCAAGAGATATACTACGGCTGATCATCGCGAAACCATTAAGATCAACGGCTGGGATTTCTGCCCGGTGGACATTATGGACGAGGACGGTGCGGTGATGATTCCCGTTCAAAGCGGGAAGCATTTCCAGAACATGTCGGTTGGCAAACACATGCTGGATTACAACTCGATGGTGGTGCTCACACACTTCAAAGGGCATGCCATGGGTGGATTCGGCGGCTCGATGAAGAATATTGCCATCGGTTGCGCGGACGGCCGCATCGGCAAGAAGATGGTCCACGCCGCCCCGGACAATGAGGATTACGAGAGCTGGCTTAAAGGCGAACCTTTTCAGGAAAACATGGTGGAGTCGGCAAAAGCCACTATAGATCATTTCGGCAAGCGGATCGTCTATATAAATGTGCTGCGCGATATGTCCGCGGACTGCGACTGCGCTGGCGTAAGTGCCGCGCCGGTTAAGGCGCGCAACTTGGGCATCCTGGCTTCCACTGACATCCTGGCAGTAGAACAAGCTTCGATTGACATGGTGTATAAGCTGCCCGAAGCGGAACTTCACGACCTTAAAGAACGCATTGAATCCCGGAAGGGTTTGCGCCAGCTGTCATACATGAAAGAGATGAAAATGGGCAATGATCAGTACGAGCTTATTACGCTTTAATAACATAGGAGATAAACAATGCAAAAACGTCGATTAGGCAAAAGCCATCTGGAAGTCTCAGCCATCGGGCTGGGCTGCATGGGATTGAACTTCAGCTACGACCACTCCCTCAGCAAGGAGGAGAGCATCAAGTTGATCCGTCAGGCGGTGGAACTGGGCGTCACCTTCTTCGACACTGCCGAGATCTATGGGCCCTTTACCAACGAGGAGATTGTCGGCGAGGCGTTGAAGCCCATGCGTGACCGGGTGGTGATCGCCACCAAGTTCGGCTTCGTGATCGAACCCAAGACCGGCAAATATACCAGCATGGACAGCCGGCCCCAGCACATCCGTGAGGTCTGCGACGCGTCGTTGAAGCGGCTCGGCGTCGAGGTCATCGACCTGTTCTACCAACATCGCGTCGATCTCAATGTGCCAATCGAGGACGTGGCGGGCGCAGTCAAGGCTCTCATCGCCGAGGGTAAGGTGAAACATTTCGGGCTGTCGGAGCCCGGCGCGCAAACGGTCCGCCGCGCTCATGCGGTGCAACCGGTCACGGCGTTACAGAATGAGTATTCGTTGTGGACGCGCGGGCCGGAGACGAACGGCATCCTCGACGTGTGCGAGGAACTCGGCATCGGCTTGGTGTGCTACAGCCCGCTGGGCAAAGGCTTCCTGACGGGCGCGATGACCAAGGAAACCAAGTTCGGCGACAACGATTTTCGTAAGAATCTCCCACGTTTCACACGGGAAGCGATGGAGAAGAATCAAGCGCTCATTGACCTGCTCAAACGCATTGCTGATGAAAAGAAGGCGACACCAGCGCAGATTGCGCTCGCCTGGCTGCTCGCGCAGAAGCCATGGATTGTGCCGATCCCCGGCACCACCAAGCTGCATCGGCTGAAGGAAAACCTCGGTGCGGCGAACATCACGTTGACGGTGCAAGACCTTGCCGAAATCAAGCGCGCAGCGGCCGAGATACATGTCGAGGGCGAGCGCTACACTCCGCAGGTGCTGGCCACCACCGGCCGCTGAAACTAAAAGTAATCCATCGCACCATGACCAATATCCTGATTCTCGGCGCCCACGGCCAGATTGCCCGTGTGGCCACCGCCCTTTTCTTGAAACACACCGACGCGCGGCTGACGCTTTACCTGCGCAATGCCCGGCGGCTCAAATTATCCGGCCACGCCGACCGCGTGCGCGTGGTGGAAGGCGATGTTTTGGACACAAAAACACTGGAGGCGGCCATGGTCGGCCAGGATGTCGTCTATGCCAACCTTGACGGCCAGTTGGAGCAACAGGCCCGGTGTATCGTGAAGGCCATGGAGAAGACCGGCCTCAAACGCCTGATCTTCATCAGCTCAATGGGAATCTATGACGAGATTCCGGGTGAACGTCATGGCAGCATTCTTGAACCCTACCGCAAGTCAGCCAGCATCATTGAGGCATCCGGACTCGACTACACCATTCTACGGCCGGCCTGGTTGGACGACCGGGACGAAATCGCCTACGGGACGACGCGCAAAGGCGAGCCTTTCAAAAACGCCTCCGAGGTGGTTTCACGCAAGAGCGTGGCGGACCTTGTCGTCAAACTGGCGATGACGCCAGGGCTTGAAATTCGTAGCAGTTTGGGTGTTCACAAGACATCTTGAGGCAACGAGCCGAATGGCACAGGAATAAATTCACCAAAAAAACGAATAAATTATGGAAATAAAACGAATTGGCTCACAACCATCCAACAAAGGCCCGGCCGACTGGTTCACCGGCACGGTGCGCATTGACTCACCGTTCAAAGGGAGCGATCCCGCCCGTGTCAGCGGCGCAATCGTCACATTTGAACCCGGCGCACGAACCGCGTGGCACACGCATCCGCTGGGGCAGACGCTGATCGTGACCGCGGGCTGCGGACGCGTGCAGCGCGAAGGCGGCCCGATTGAAACCATTCATCCCGGGGACATCGTCTGGTTCCCGCCGGGCGAAAAACATTGGCACGGAGCTGCTCCCACCACGGCCATGACACACATCGCCATCGCGGAGTTGCTCGACGGCAAGGCGGTTGACTGGATGGAAAAAGTCAGCGACGAACAATACTGTGCCTGAGCGCCCAACCAAATAATGAAGACAATTCACATCACCGAAAACGCCGTTAAGAACCACGGGGAGCTTTTCCCAAATCACGAATCCAAACTGCAAAAGACGGACCCAGAATTCATCGAGTTGTTCGACAATTGGGCCTTCGACGAAGTCATCCGCCAGAGCAAATTGGACACCACAACCAGGGTGATGTTGATCCTGGCGTCAACCATCGCCTCGTCGGCGCCCGGCGAATACAAGGTCATGGTTGGCGCGGCACTCAATGTCGGCCTGACGCCGGTTGTGATAAAAGAGATTCTGTATCAATCTGTGCCCTATGTTGGTGTGGCGAAGGTTTTCGATTTCTTGCACGCTACCAACGCAGTCTTCCAAGAAAAGGGAATCGAACTGCCCTTGGCCGGCCAGTCCACCACCACGGCTGAAACACGCTTCGAGAAGGGAGTCGCAGCGCAGAAGGCTATTTTCGGCGAGGCGATTGACAAGATGCGGCAGCAGGCACCCAAAGACCAGTTGCACATCCAGGACTTTCTTGCGGCCAACTGCTTCGGCGACTATTACACTCGCAATGGGATTGATCTCAAAACGCGGGAGCTACTGACGTTTGCCATGCTAATCTCGCTTGGCGGCTGCGAGTTGCAGGTCAAGGGTCATGTGACCGGCAATCTCAAGGTCGGCAACGACCGCACACGCTTGATTGACGTCGTCACTCAATTGCTACCATACATCGGCTATCCCCGTAGCCTCAACGCGCTACGGGCGATTGACGAAGTCGTCCCTCCCACGAACATAGCCGGTGCCGCAAACACCGCGCACTGACCATTAAAAAAGAGGGTCTGTAGCACAATTTGTGGGTGATTTCTTGGGTAATTCTTCTTTGGACATCAGGGGCGCGCCTATGGGCGGGGGCGAGCGAGTCCGTTACGCGTGGCGACCGGCGGCGACGCGAACTG
>JBEKMW010000084.1:0-20959 GCA_049523455.1 Verrucomicrobiota bacterium
TGGGGCATCAATGTCATTTCCGTGGAGGTGAAGGATGTCTTGATTCCGTCCGGACTGGAGGATGCGATGTCCATGCAGGCTCAGGCGGAAAGAGAGCGCCAGGCCCGGGTAATCCTGGGTGATGCCGAGCGGCAGATAGCGGAGAAATTTACCGAAGCAGGCAAAAACTATGAGCACAATCCGATTGCCTTTCATTTGCGGGCCATGAACATGCTTTATGAGGGTTTGAAGGAGAATGCGACCATTGTCATCGTTCCCAGCACCGCCGTGGAAAGCATGCAACTTGGGGGACTGGCCGGGATGACCGCACTGACCATGGGCTTGGGCCAGGAACGTGCCAACGGACATAAGGAAGGCGACCTCAAGAAACAACAAATGGATGACACAACTCATGCCAAAGAAATCCTCAACCGCACCTAACCGGAGATATTGGAGCACCATCAATGAACGCACCAGCGATGAGCCGCTGATAAAACCGGAGACGAAACGTGTGAGCGCGACTGCAATAAGAGAGGGAAATGCTTTCGACGCGACCATGCATGCGGTGATCATTTACGACGAATTCGATTACGCGACGAAGGCGAAGGCGATGCTGGAGCGTGCGGCGCATCGGACGGACAAAACCACGCATTGTTGGAGCGTCAGGCTGTGGCGCGTGGATGTGCTGAAACTGCCGCCAGCGGCCGAAGCGGCGCTGGCGGAAGCGGTGGAAGCGCATCTGATCATGCTCGCGGTGCGCCAGGTTCAGTCCCTTCTGCCTTGGCTGATGGACTGGCTGGAGCGGTGGGCCACGCGTAGGCAGATCCAGGAGGCCGCTCTGGCCGTATGTGGTGGTGGAAGCGCTGACACACGCTTGGCGCGAGCCACACCCGAGTTGTCGCAGTTTGCCGGGCACCATGGCTTGAGCCTCATATTTGACGGCAACGCGCTGGTGGAGGACAAATCCTCGATGGTTGCGAGCAACCTGCAGAAACCGGAGGATTCTTTGACCCCGACGCGGCAGCATATCCTGGAGCAGCCAGTGCGCGACGACTATGAGCATTGGGAGCATTGGGGCCTCAACGATTGAGACTCTTCATCGTTGTCACCTCAAAGCTGGTGATTTCGACCTCTGAGGCGCGACCCAGGCAGCGCGCAAGCCGTGTTGTCCTGGATTCGGGACTTCGGTGTCCACGCAAATGAAAAAGTAATTATGAACAACAACGTCATTGAATTGCACGAAGCGAACTTCGACCGGGAAGCGCTCAATGCCATGGAATGCGATTCGCTGAAATCCGAAGAACGCAGTCTTCGCCGAAACGAAGCACCATTCATTCCGTCGTGGATCTCTTCATATCCGCGGTGGTTCACAAGGCTTTTGTTAGTGTCAACGAAGAGGGCACCGAGGCCGCTGCGGCAACCGGCGTGGTCGTGAGGAGCATGGCCATGTTCCGACCGCTGCCCATTCCGACTTTCCGCGCTGATCACCCCTTCGTCTTCCTGATTCGCGACACCCATTTCGTCAGCATCCTCTTCCTCGGCAGAATGCTTGATCCGACCCGATCCTGATCAAATCCTTGTCGCATATGCCAAAGAAATCCTCAACCGCACCAAACCGGAGACAGGAGCGCACCATCAATAAACGCACCAGTGATGACCCACTGACAGAATTACCAGGAAAGCTTCAACGCATCGGCATCGCCGCCGACCACGGCGGTTACGAGTTGAAGGAATACCTGGCCGGGAAATTGCGCGAAGCCGGTCATGAAGCGGTTGACTTCGGTGACGGCCGACCGAACGAGGACGATGACTATCCGGATTTTATCGTGCCGCTGGCACGCGCGGTTTCCGCCGGGACGGTGGATCGCGGCGTGGGCATCTGTGGCAGCGGGGTTGGAGCCTCCGTCTGCGCGAACAAAGTGGCGGGCGTTCAGGCCTGCTTGATTCACGAAAACTTCTCGGCGCATCAAGGCGTCGAGGACGACGATTTGAACCTGATCTGTTTTGGCGGCCTCGTGGTCGGTCACGCCCTTGCCTGGGAACTGCTGCAAACTTTTCTCGGCGCGCAATTCAGCGGCGCGGAGCGTCATTGTCGCCGGCTGGCGAAAGTGACGAAACTTGAAAGCAAACCACTAAAGAAAACGTCATGAAAATAAGCCCCCTGGCCGGAAAACCAGCACCACCCAGAATACTGGTCGATGTGCCGCGGCTCATCACGGCCTACTATACCGAAGTGCCCGACCCTTCGGTGCCGGCCCAACGCGTGGCGTTTGGCACCTCCGGTCATCGCGGCTCGTCGTTCAAGCTGGCCTTCAACGAATGGCACATCCTCGCGATCACCCAGGCGATTTGCCTTTACCGCAAGCAGCAAAATATCTCCGGCCCGCTGTATCTCGGCATCGACACGCACGCGCTTTCCGTTCCGGCCTGCGCCACCGCACTGGAGGTGCTGGCGGCTAATGGAGTTGAGGTGATGCTTGCCGAAGGGGATGAATACACGCCGACTCCGGTGATTTCTCATGCCATTCTGACCTACAATCGCGGGCGCAAAAAGGAACTGGCCGACGGGATTGTCATCACGCCCTCACACAATCCACCGCATGACGGTGGCTTCAAATATAACCCACCGAATGGCGGGCCGGCGGACAAGATCGTCACCGGTTGGATTGAGGCGAAGGCGAATACGCTGCTCGAAACCCAGCTGAAAGGGGTGAAACGAATTGCCCACGAGCAGGCTCTGCGCGCCGCGACGACGCATCGGCACGACTATCTTGCGGCCTACGTCAACGACCTCGGTAATGTGATTGATTTGGGCGTCATTCGCAGCGCGAAGATCCATCTGGGTGTTGATCCGCTGGGCGGTGCCGGCGTCCATTACTGGGCGCGGATCGCGGAGCGACATGGTCTGAACCTGACGGTAGTGGACGAAACGGTTGATCCCACCTTTCGGTTCATGACGGTGGATTGGGATGGCCAGATTCGCATGGACCCATCCTCGCCCTATGCGATGCAACGGCTGATCGGAATGAAGGAGCATTTTGATCTCTCGTTTGCCTGCGACACCGACCACGACCGGCACGGGATTGTCACCAAAAGCGAAGGATTGCTGCCGCCTAATCACGACCTTTGCGCGGCGATTTTCCATCTGTTTCAGAACCGGCCGAAGTGGTCCAAATCGGCGGCGGTCGGAAAAACCATCGTGAGCAGCCAGATGATTGACCGGATCACCGCCAAACTGGGCCGGAAACTCTTCGAGGTGCCGGTTGGTTTCAAGTGGTTCGTGGATGGCTTGCTCGATGGTTCGCTGGGGTTTGGTGGCGAGGAAAGCGCCGGTTCGGTTTTCCTTCGTCTGGATGGCAGCGTCTGGACGACGGACAAGGACGGATTCATTCCCTGTTTGCTCGCAGCAGAGAGCACTGCTCGGACGGGCCACGATCCCGCCGCCATCTATCGTGAATTCAGGCACGAGTTCGGTGAGTCTGCCTATGACCGGGTTGATGCCCCAGCTACGCCGGAACAAAAGGAGCGGTTGGCGAAACTTTCACCGCAGCAGGTCAGGCTCACCAAGTTGGCGGGCGAAAAAATCGAGGCCATCCTCACCCATGCGCCGGGCAACCATGCACCCATCGGCGGGTTGAAAGTGGTGGCTGAAAGCGGCTGGTTCGCGGCGCGTCCGTCCGGCACCGAGAACATCTATAAAATATACGCCGAGAGCTTCCAAGGAACGGAGCATCTGCACCGCATCCTGGCGGAAGCGCAAAAAATCGTGAACGATGCCATGGCGCCAGCGGCTCCGCCCACCACAGGTTCCAAGGAGAAACGATGAAAGGACTAAATCTCATGAAATCCAATTGCACGCCTTGGGTAAGGACAACCGTAGCCGTCGTTTTGGGATTTTGTTTGGCGTCTTGCACAAACAATTCATCAACTGTCCCGGGGAGGGAATATTCGACGAAAATCGTCGGGCACTGGCAAGGCACGGTTGGCGATTTGAAAGAGACAATGTCGATCGACGCGGATGGCACTTTCGTCTGCCAACTACGTCCCAGGGGGTTCATTGCCAATACTCTTTCTCAAAGTCTGCCAGGCATGGTTCGCGGAACGTGGAAAATCACCGGCGCAATTATCACCCTGAGAATCACTGGTGCGGAAAGCGAGGCTTTGAAGAACAAGATCACTTCCAGCACGATTGTGGCGTTCAAGGAAGATGAACTTGTATTAAAATCTGATCATGGTGAGACCTCGCCCTTCCGGCGAGTGCCCGCTCTTTGATCAGTTGGGGATTCCGTCCGAAACAAACGGCAGTTTTAGAAAATATTAATCGAAAATAATCGTATGAACAAACAAACATCAGTTAGCAAGCCGATCTATCGTCCCTTAACTGCGGATATCGAAGGCTTCGATTCACTGACGGAACTGGCGCTGGACCTGCGCTGGTCGTGGAATCACGCCACCGACGAAGTGTGGCGACAACTTGATCCCGATCTGTGGAGGTTCACTCAGAACCCGTGGGTGGTTCTGCAAACGGTCTCCAAAGACAAACTCAAAGGCGTGCTGGCTGATCCGGCCTTTCGCAAGAAAGTGGATGACCAGTTGCGAGCCAAACGCCAGACGGCGGAGATGCCCGCGTGGTTTCAGAAAAATCATCCGCAGTCGCCATTGAAGTGTGTCGCCTATTTCAGCATGGAATATATGTTGAGCGAAGCGCTGCCAATTTATTCCGGCGGGCTGGGCAATGTGGCGGGCGATCAGCTCAAAGCCGCCAGCGATCTGGGCGTGCCGGTGGTCGGCGTGGGGCTGCTCTACCAACAAGGCTATTTTCGCCAGGTGATTGACCAGGACGGAGCGCAGCAGGCCCTTTATCCGTATAACGACCCCGGACAGTTGCCGATCACGCCTTTGCGCCAACCAAATGGCGAGTGGTTGCGTTTGGAGATCACCTTGCCCGGCTACTCGGTCTGGTTGCGCGCCTGGCAGGTCCAAGTCGGCCGCGTGAAGCTTTGCCTGCTGGACAGCAATGACGCGGCGAACTTTCCGGCGCATCGCGGGATTACCAGCGAATTGTATGGCGGCGGACCGGAGTTGCGCCTCGTGCAGGAAATGCTGTTGGGGATTGGCGGCTGGCGATTGCTCGCGGCACTGGGCATCCAGCCGGATGTCTGCCACTTGAATGAAGGTCATGCCGCATTTGCCGTGTTGGAGCGCGCCCGCAGTTTCATGCAGGAAAACGCGCAGCCTTTTGAAGTGGCGTTGGCCGCCACGCGGGCGGGGAATCTCTTCACCACCCACACGGCGGTGGCCGCCGGCTTTGATCGTTTCACTCCGGCGCTCATCGAGAAATACCTCGGCGGTTATGCGGAGAAGAAGCTCGGAATTTCCCTCCACGACTTATTGTCCTTGGGACGCCAGAATCTCGATGATGCGTCGGAGAGTTTCAACATGGCTTATCTGGCCATCCGCGGCAGCGGCTCTGTGAATGGCGTGAGTCGCTTGCATGGTCAAGTCAGCCGGCAACTCTTTGCGCCGCTGTTTCCCCACTGGCCGGTGGACGAAGTGCCCGTCGGCCACGTCACCAACGGAGTCCACATGCCGACTTGGGACTCGGCGGCCGCCGACGAACTTTGGACGGAGGCTTGTGGCAAAAACCGCTGGCTGGGGACAGCGGAAACCTTGGAGCAGGACATCCGCCGCGTCTCTGACGACTGTCTTTGGCAATTTCGCCTCGCCACCAGCAAATCCCTGGTTGAATACGCCCGCGAGCGCCTGGCTCGGCACTATGCCGCCGCCGGTGCATCGTCCCAGACAGTTGAGGAGGCGAGGCGTCTCTTCGATCCCAACGCGTTGACCTTGGGTTTTGCGCGGCGCTTCGCGACCTACAAAAGACCAAATCTGCTGTTGCACGACCCGGGGCGACTGTTGCGTTTGTTATCCAATCCCCAGCGCCCGGTGCAAATCATCATTGCGGGCAAGGCCCATCCGGCAGACCTGGCGGGAAAGGCCCTGATCCAAAAATGGATACAGTTCATTCGCCGACCGGAAGTTCGACCTCACGCGATTTTTCTCAGTGACTACGACATGCACTTGACCGAGCGTCTGGTGCAGGGTGTGGATGTCTGGATCAACACGCCTCGGCGACCTTGGGAAGCTTGTGGCACGAGCGGCATGAAGGTGCTGGTCAATGGCGGCATCAATCTTTCGGAATTGGACGGCTGGTGGGCCGAAGCCTACACGCCGCAAGTGGGCTGGGCACTCGGTGACGGTCAGGAACACGGCGACGATCCGGCTTGGGACGCGGCCGAAGCCGAGGCACTCTACGAACGACTCGAACGCCAGGTGATCCCCGAGTTCTATAACCGCAACGAGAAAGGTATTCCCACGGCCTGGGTCGCCCGAATGCGGGAAAGCATGGCGCGGTTGACACATCGCTTCTCCGCAAACCGCGCCGTGTGCGAATACACCGAACAACACTATCTCCCGGCAGCTATCGCCTGCCAATCGCGCCTGGCCAACAAAGGCGCAGTCGGGAAGCAATTGGTGGACTGGCGGCACAGTTTGGATCAGAAATGGGCCGCGCTGCAATTCGGCGACGTGAAGTTGGCAACGCGCGACGGGAAGCACATCATTGAAGTTCAAGTTAGTCTCCATGGCCTCGACCCCAAGGCGGTGAGGGTGGAGCTTTATGCCGACGGAATAAAAGACAGTCCTCCGGTGCGGCAGGAAATGACATGTCTTCGCCCACTAGCGGACGAATCAGGCGGCTACGCTTACAGCGCAACCGTGCCTGCGACCCGACCGCCGGCGGATTACACGGCGCGAGTAATGCCGCGCTGCGACGGAGTAGCAATTCCTTTGGAAGACCCACGAATCTTGTGGCAACGATGACGAGAAAAACGCAGCGCGAATTGCGCGACTATATCTCGGATACCTCCGAACATGCTGACGTTCGGGCTGGCTCTCCCATGCCTTTGGGCACCCAGGAAAGCGGCGGCGGAGTTAACTTCGCCATTTTCAGCCGTTACGCCAGCCGCGTGCGACTGGAGTTCTTCGACCATCCCGAAGACGCTGCGCCCGCGCGGGCGATTGATTTGGATTCAACGCGCAACCGCACCGGCGACGTCTGGCACGTCTGGGTAAAAGGGATTGCCTCCGGTCAACTCTATGCCTATCGCGTGGACGGCCCTTACGAACCAAATAAAGGGCATCGTTTCAATTTCAAAAAGCTGCTTCTTGATCCCTTCGCCACCGCGATTTCGCATCTGCCCCCGTGGGACTTTGCGTCCGCGCTGGGATACGATCCGTCGTCGTCGGGGAAAGATTTGACTCCCTCGAAGCTGGACAATGCCAGGACGATGCCGAAATGCGTTTTTGTCAACGACCCCTTCAACTGGGCGGGCGACCAGCCGCCACGGCATCCGTGGTCGAAGACGGTCATTTATGAAACGCATGTGCGCGGCTTTACCATTCATCCGAAGTCGGGCGTGAACCATCCGGGAACCTATCGGGGTCTGATGGAAAAGATTCTCTATCTTAAAACCCTGGGAGTGAACGCGGTGGAACTGATGCCCGTGCAGGAGTTCAATGAAAATTCGGTCACGCGCCGGAATCCGCAAACCAATCAACGGCTCAAGAATTACTGGGGCTATGATTCCGTGGCCTATTTTGCGCCCAAAGCTTCCTACAGCAGTTCGGGAGGTTTGGGCCAGCAGAAGCTGGAGTTCAAGGAAATGGTCCAGGCATTGCACCAGGCCGGCATCGAAGTGATCCTGGACGTGGTGTTCAATCACACGGCGGAGGGAGACGAGCTGGGGCCGACGCTCTGTTTCCGCGGAATGGATAACGCGATCTTTTACTCGCTGGCGGACGACAAGCGCCACTACAAGGATTATGCCGGGACCGGCAATACCGTCAACGCCAACCATCCCGTGGTGCGGGAGCATATCCTGGCCGCGCTCCGCTATTGGACGGACGAGATGCACGTGGATGGATTCCGATTTGACGAGGCGTCGGTGCTCGACCGGGACAACACCGGCAAGCTGCTGGCCAAATCCCCTTTGCTCGGGCGGATCGCCGAGGACCCGATCTTGAGAGACGTAAAAATCGTTGCCGAAGCGTGGGATGCTGCCGGCGCATACCAGGTGGGCAGTTTTTCAAAGCGGCGTTGGGCGGAGTGGAACGGCCGATACCGCGATGATGTCCGGCGTTTCTGGCGCGGCGATGAGGGGATGCTCGGCTTGTTCGCTCAACGTATCTGCGGCAGCGCCGACATTTATTCCCAGTCCGGCAAAGGACCCGAGAGCAGCATCAATTTTGTCACCTGTCACGATGGTTTCACTCTGAACGACCTGGTGAGCTACAACAGCAAGCACAATGAGGCGAACGGAGAAAACAGCCAGGATGGAATCAACACCAACCACAGCGGGAACAACGGCGTTGAAGGCGGGACGAAGGACGCCGGGATCGAGTCCATCCGAAAACGCCAGATCAAGAATTTTCTGCTGAGCCTGCTGGTTTCGCGCGGCGTGCCGATGCTGTTGGGCGGAGATGAATTCCGCCGCACGCAAGGCGGCAACAACAACGCCTACTGCCAGGACAATGAAACCAGTTGGATGGACTGGACCCAGCTTGAACAGCATCGGGAGATTTCCCGGTTTGCCCGGGGCATGATCGCCTTCCGGCGGGCGCATCCGGTTTTAAGCAAGGAGCAATTCTACACGGACGCCGAGATCCATTGGTTTGGTCCGCAAGGCGGCTTGCCCAAATGGACCGACTCGAAAGAAAAGCACTTTGCCTGTTTGATTCATGAGGATGAGCAGCGAGCACTATTCCTCGTTTTCAATGCCAGTGCCGATGCGGTTGATTTCCATTTGCCTCCCATAACGCACGGGACTCAGTGGCTTCTGGCGGTTGATACCTTTGGTGAAACACCACACGATTTGTTTGCTGCCGCGGAGGAACCGCTTTTGAAATCCCCACGCACTTACCTCGTGAAACCCCGTTCCAGCGCGATCCTTCTGGCACGAAAGCCGGAATGCACCAAGGAAGGAGCATCCAAATGAATCAACGGGCCTCCGGGATACTTCTCCATCCAACCTCGCTTCCCAATGCCTATCCCATCGGCGATCTGGGGCCGGCGGCAAATGCCTTTGTGGATTTCTTGTTCGCCAGCGGACAGCAATGGTGGCAGATGCTGCCCATCAGCCCAACCGGCGGAGAACATTCACCTTATCAGTCCCCTTCGGCCTTTGCGGGCAATCCGCTGCTGGTGAGTCCCGAACGGTTGATGGAGCAAGGGTTTCTCAGCCGCCAGGAAATCGGGCCTCCAATCTCCGTGGGCGTAGGAAAGGTGAACTATCCCGACGCAACGCGCTGGAAAAGGGCCTTGTTAAAAAAAGCATTCGAGCATTTTGGAGAGAAGAGGCACGTTGGCAGGCAAGCCGAATTCGACACTTTTTCCAGAGACGAGTCCTACTGGCTTGAGGATTTTTCATTGTTCTCGGCGATTCAGGCGAAAGAGGGCACCACGAATTGGACCTGGTGGGAGCCAGAGCTGCGAACGCGCCAGCCCGGCGCCGTTGTTCGCGCGCAGAAACGCTTTACCGATGACATCCGCTACCATGAATTTGTTCAATGGCAGTTTTTCGTGCAGTGGAAAGAGTTAAAGGCTTATTGCGCTTCAAAAGAAATCCGGCTGATCGGAGATATTCCTCTGTTCGTGGCGCAGCAAAGCGCCGATGTCTGGGCACACCCCGAACTTTTCAAACTGAACGCTGATGGGAATCCAACGGTGGTTGCCGGAGTCCCGCCTGACTATTTCTCCAAAACCGGGCAGCTTTGGAGGCTGCCAGTGTATAACTGGGAGGCGCTACAAGCGGAGAGCTATCATTGGTGGATTGAACGCCTGCGGACGGCTTTCGGCCGGTTCGATGTCAATCGGCTGGATCATTTCATCGGCTTTGTCCGCACCTACGAAGTGCCGGCAATAGCCAAAACGGCCCTGAAGGGGCAGTATCAGCCGGGTGGAGGCGCAGCTTTTTTCAAAGCCATCCGCGAAGCCTTTGGGTTATTGCCTTTGATCGCGGATGATCTCGGTGCCACATCCCCGGATGTGGTCACCTTGTTGGATCAATTTCAGATTCCCGGCACCCGCGTGCTCCAATTCGAGTTTGGTTCAGATCTCCAAACTAATTCTGATCCGCCAGCGCCGCATCCGCTGAAATCCGTGGTCTATACCGGAACTCATGATAACGACACCACAGCAGGCTGGTATGAGAAGTTGCCAGGCACGCAACGTGAAGCGTTGCGGAAAAAGCTGGGAGTCAGCGACCGGGAAATTGTTTGGGCCATGATCCGTGCAGCGCTGGCATCGCCGGCTGATACCGCCATGGTTCCGGCGCAAGATCTCCTGGAGCTGGGATCGGAAGCGCGAATGAATTTTCCTGGAATTGCGAAAGGAAACTGGGGCTGGCGACTGAAGGATGGCGCGCTGACCCAGAAACTCGCGCAAAGGCTGCGCAGCCTGACTATGGAATATGGGCGACTAATGAACGGCAACCCCGTCCCAGCTACAAAGTTTCAGGCAGACGACTTGACGCCACAGATCGCAAAGCGGGCGTATGAACTATACGAGCGACGAGGCCGCCAGAGCGACCGATCCGACCAGGATTGGCTCCAAGCGGAACGGGAAATCAAGCTGGAGGCGATACGATGACAAATAAGCATTCACAACAATTTGAGATCGGCATGCCAAGGGCTCCTTTCACATCAAATGGCAGAAAAAGTAAGCAGCATGAAAACGAATGACCAACTTGAACCGACGGTGTTCGTCATTTTTGGCGGCGCCGGTGACCTGACCTGGCGGAAGCTCGTGCCGGCCTTGTTCGACCTCTCGCAGGATCGCAGTCTGCCCGCACGGTTTGCGATCATCGTGGTAGACCGCATCAAGCTCGGCGATGACGCGCTGCGCCGCCGGTTGCACGACGGCGTCAATCAATTCTCCCGTTTCGGAAAATCCAAGGCCGCCGCTTGGAACCTGTTCGCCCAGCACATCCATTACCAGCCGGGCGATTTCAAGAAGCTGCAAACTTATACGGCTCTGGGTCAAAAATGTGCGAAGCTGGAAAAGGAATGGGGCACCAAAGCTAATCGCATCTTCTACATGGCCACGCCGCCGAGCATGTTTGGAGAAATTCCAAAATATCTCGGCAAGGCAGGATTGGCGCGCGACCGGGAATGGGCGCGGATCGTGATTGAGAAACCGATTGGCTACGATTTGGAATCGGCGCGTGCCTTGAACGCCGTTCTCGCCGCCAGTTTCGACGAATCCCAAATCTTTCGGATAGATCACTATCTCGGCAAAGAGACCGTGCAGAACATTCTCGCGTTTCGCTTTGCCAATCCGCTGTTCGAGCCGATGTGGAATCGTCGCTATATTGATTATGTGACCATCACCGTTGGAGAAACGGTGGGCGTCGAGCATCGCGGTGGTTATTACGATCATGCCGGCGCGCTGCGTGACATGGTGCAGAATCATTTGATGCAACTGCTCTGCCTGGTGGCGATGGAGCCGATGGTTTCCTTCGAGGCCGACGAGATTCGCAACAAGAAGGTGGACGTGCTTCACGCGGTCCGTCCGATTCACCGCGACGAGGTCCCTCAATCCGCCGTGCGCGGACAGTATGGTTCCGGCAACCCCTCCGGCAAAAAAATGCCCGGCTATCGCGAGGAAAACGGCGTGGCACCTGATTCCCAAACGGAGACGTTTGCTGCTTTGAAGCTGTTTATTGATAACTGGCGCTGGCAGGACGTGCCGTTTTATCTGCGCACGGGCAAGCGCCTGCCGCAACAGGCGTCGGAAGTTTCCATCCAGTTTCGCGCGGTGCCGCATCAGTCCTTTCCGCCCGAAGCCTCGCTCGGCTGGCAACCCTCCCGGCTCATCCTTTCAATCCAACCCGTCGAAGGCATCGTGCTGGGCTTTCAGGCCAAATATCCGGGACCGAAGATGCAACTGCGACCGGTGGACATGCGGTTCTGTTATCGCGAGAGTTTCGCCGCGCCTTCGCCTGACGCCTACGAAACGCTGCTGTGGGACGTGATGAAACGGGACGCGACACTCTTCATGCGTGCCGATCAAGTGGAGGCGGCCTGGCTATTACTGATGCCGGTACTCGAAGCATGGCAGGCCACCTTGCCAAGCGACTTTCCCAATTACGCCGCCGGCACCTGGGGACCGGAGAATGCCCAGGGACTGCTGGCACCCGGACATCGCTGGCCGCTGCCGACCGAATTGGTGGTCGCTGGCAAGAAGAAGGGAAAGAATTCGTAACGCAACATCACATGAAAAATCCAATTGAATACACAATCGTCGCGGTGCCCTTTCACGCCGATGCCGCGACTCATGACGAGCTGGCGCGAAAAGTGAACGAAAAACTAATCGGCGGTTACGAATTGTTTGGCCCACCATTTCTCAGCCAAGAAATGATGTATCAGCCAATGACGAAACCCATTCAACCGGCCTCCCAACCACCGACCCCATGAAAAAAACCATCGCGATCACCACCTTGTTCCTGGACATCGGCGGGGTGCTGCTCAACAACGGCTGGGATCACATTGCCCGCCGGCGGGCGGCGAAGCACTTCAAGCTGAACTGGGCCGAGATGGAACAGCGGCATAGCCTGAACTTCAACATTTACGAGGAGGACAAGCTCACGCTGGATGAGTATTTAGGCTGGTTGCTCTTTTACCAAAAGCGGCCGTTCACTCGCGCGGAGTTCCGGCGCTTCATGTTCGCGCAATCAAAACCTTACCCCGAGATGATCGAGCTAATCCGTAAACTCAAGGCGAAGTATGGATTGAAGACCATCGTGCTCAGCAACGAAGCACGGGAATTAAATGCGCACCGGATTCGAACGTTCAAACTGCACGAGTTTGTGGATGCGTTTGTTTCCTCGTGCTTCGTGCACCTGCACAAGCCTGATGAGGCCATCTTCCGGATGGCGCTGGACATCGCCCAGACACCCGCCCGGCAGATCGTCTATATCGAAAACACCCCGATGTTTGTCCAGATCGCGGAGGGCATGGGGATTCGCGGACTGTTGCACACGGATTACAGGTCCACGCGCGCGAAACTGGCTTCGTTCGGGTTGCAGCCTGACGAAAGAGTTATCCATGAAACCAAATAACTCACACATCCTCACCATCAACGGTGGCTCGTCGAGCATCAAGTTCGCGCTGTATGAGGCGGTCAAACCGTTGAAGCGCGGCCTGCATGGGACGGTTGACCGCATCGGCTTGAGCGGGACGAATCTGACATTTCACGACGCGGATGGAGAGCCGCAGACCAGTCACAAGCTCACCGCCGCCGATCACAAATCAGCGGCGAATTCCCTGCTTGATTGGCTCGAAAAGCAGAATGATTTTGCGGCGGTCAAAGCCGTGGGACACCGCGTGGTCCATGGGATGAAACACACCGCGCCTGAAATTGTCACCCAAGAATTGCTGGCCGAACTGTATCGCATCAGCCCGAACGACCCGGATCATCTGCCGCGCGAGATTGAATTGATCGAAACGTTCCGCCAGCGTCATCCGAAACTGCCCCAGGTGGCCTGTTTTGACACGGCGTTTCACCAGACCATGCCGCGCGTGGCCAAGCTGCTGCCGATTCCACGGCGCTTCGATGCCAAGGGAATTCAACGCTACGGTTTCCACGGTTTGTCGTATGCCTATCTGATGGAAGAACTCGTGCGCCTCGGCGACCCGGCGGCGACGAAGGGCCGTGTGATCCTCGCCCATCTCGGTAACGGCGCGAGCCTGGCTGCCGTGCGCGATGGCAAAAGCATTGATACGAGCATGTGCTTCACGCCAACGGCGGGATTGGTGATGAGCACCCGCTCGGGCGATTTGGATCCCGGCCTGGCGCCGTATCTGGCGCGAACCGAGCAGATGACGACAAAGCAATTTTACGAAATGGTCAACCACAAGTCCGGTCTGCTCGGAGTTTCGGAGACCAGTTCTGATATGCGCGATTTGCTCGACCATGAAAAAAAGGACGTGCGGGCGGCGGAAGCCGTGGCGCTATTCTGTTATCAGGCGAAAAAGTGGATCGGCGCTTACGCTGCCGCGCTCGGCGGCTTGGCCACGCTGGTCTTCGCCGGCGGCATTGGCGAAAACTCGCCCGTCGTCCGCACCCGCATCTGTGAAAGGCTGAATTTTCTAGGCATTGAACTGGATAAGTCGCGCAACGCGAAGACTGCGGCGGTGATTTCCAAGAATTCCAGCCGCGTCACCGTGCGCGTTATTCGCACGGATGAAGAATTGATGATTGCCCGCTCGGTCGGTCGCGTGCTCGGTCTTGGGTAGGGTTTTACCCCATAGCGCCACCGGCGGCGGCGCAATATCATTTCAAGAGGGATGGAAGTTTTGTCCATCTAAATGGCCAGAAAAATTGCAAAGCGCAGGACGATCATTATGTTAAGACCAGCCAAAGAATTCAAACATTTCAAACTTCGCGCCCGCGACGGTGACATCGGCAAAGCCAGGGAGTTTTACTTCGATGACGAGCATTGGGCGGTGCGTTACCTGGTCGCCGAGACGGGCGGCTGGTTAAACGGCCGGCAGGTCCTGATCTCGCCTTACGCCTTGAAACCGGTCAATGAGGCGGAGCAGGTCATGCCGGTGGAATTGACCCAAAAGCAGATTGAAGACAGCCCGTTGCTTTACAGCCATCTGCCGGTCTCCCGCCAGTATGAGTTTCAGTATTACAGATATTACGGCTGGCCGAATTACTGGGGCGGACCCTCCATGTGGGGATATTCCACTTACCCGCATCACCAGCACGGCGGAATCAGTTGGCCCGGCGGAGCGGTATTGAATCCGGTTGAACCTGCTGCTTTCCCAACTCATCGTGAGGAAGCCGGTGATCCGCATTTACGCAGCACCCAGGCCGTGACCGGTCATCATCTTCAGGCAGTGGATGGAGAAATTGGCCATGTCGAAGACTTTATTATTGATGATGAGACGTGGGCGATTCGTTATCTGGTGGTGGATACGAAAAACTGGTGGCCGGGAAAACACGTCCTGATTGCACCACAATGGATTGAACGCGTCAGTTGGGAAGAATCGAAGGTCTTTGTGAATCTGGAACGCGAGATGATCAAAGGTGCCCCGGCCTACACGCCCGCAGCACTCAACCGGGAATATGAATTAAAATTGTATCGGCATTACGGCCGCTTCGAATATTGGGCCGATGAAGCGGTCGCCCAAGCACAATTAAAAGCAAGAAATATGAAACATCGCAAACATCAAAACCAGCAAAGTTCCCCGAGTGAAACCATGACTGATTCCAAAAAGATTGAGCACCGCGCTTATGAACTCTTCGTGGAGCGCGGCAGCAACCCAGGTTATGACCTTCAGGATTGGCTGCAAGCTGAAGGCGAGTTGAAAGCGCCGGCTCAGGCGGCCATCAGTCGCTGAATAAAACGGATTGGCGCAGACAGACAGGTTTGTTCGCGTGATTGATCACGGGAACAGACTATCCTTTGTATTCCATGAAAGCCACACAAAAACTTCACGACCTGGGCCAGAGCCTCTGGCTTGACAACATCACGCGCGACCTGCTGAACAGCGGCACGCTCAAACGCTACCTTGGCGAGCTGTCGGTGACCGGGCTGACCTCAAACCCAACCATCTTTGATCACGCCATCAAAAGTTCCGCCTACGACGTGGCCATCCGCAAGGGTCTGGAAAAGGGGAAATCTGGCGAGGGACTCTTTTTCGATCTGGCGCTGGACGATCTGGCCCGCGCCGCCGACCTGTTCCGGCCAATTCACGACCGCACGAACGGCGTGGATGGCTGGGTGTCGCTGGAGGTGTCGCCATTGCTGGCACATGACACGGCCAGCACCATTGCCGCCGCCAAAAAACTTTCCGCGCGGGCGGGACGGCCCAACTTGTTCATCAAGATTCCCGGCACCAGGGAAGGTTTGCCGGCCATCGAGGAGGCGATTTTTGCCGGCGTGCCGGTCAACGTGACACTGCTGTTTTCCCGCGAGCAATATGTTGCCGCAGCCGGGGCGTATTTGCGTGGCATCGAACGGCGCATCGCCGCCGGGCTTAATCCCCAAGTTGGCTCCGTGGCTTCGATGTTCATCAGCCGGTGGGACGCCGCCGTGGCGGGCAAAGTTCCGAAGACGTTGAACAACCGGCTCGGCATCGCCATTGCCGGTCGCATCTATCAGGCATATCTCGAACTGTTAAATACTCCACGCTCACAGCGGGCGTATAATGCCGGTGCCCGGCCGCAACGCTTGCTGTGGGCCAGCACCGGCACCAAGGATCCCCAAGCCTCGGACATTCTCTACATCAAAGCGCTCGCCTCGCCGTTCACGGTGAACACGATGCCCGAGGCGACGTTGAAAGCCCTCGCTGGTCACGGCGAAATTGGCCCGGTCATGGCCGCCGACGGTGGCGATTGCGAAAAAGTCCTGGCCGAGTTTGCGGAGGCCGGCATCAACGTGAATGCCCTGGCCGCGCAACTTCAGGACGAGGGCGCAAAATCATTTGTGAAATCCTGGAACGAATTGCTGGCGGTGATCGGCTCCAAGAGCGCCGCGCTCAAGCAACCAACGTCTGCTTTATGAAAGTGCTGGCCATTGATATTGGTGGAACCCACGTCAAGCTGCTCGTGACGGGACAGAAGGAACACAGCGAATTTGCTTCCAGCCCCGAGTTGACTCCGGCGATGTTGCTGGCGGGTGTGCGCAAGCTCGCGAAGGATTGGAAGTATGGTGCGGTGTCCATCGGCTACCCCGGACCGGTCTGTCATAACCGGCCCCTCACCGAACCGTTTAATTTGGGCAAGGGTTGGGTCGGATTTGATTATCGGGCGGCTTTCCAGCGAGCGGTGAAAATCATCAATGACGCCGCCATGCAAGCCTTGGGGAGTTACCGGCGCGGCCGGATGTTGTTCCTCGGACTGGGCACCGGCCTCGGTTCGGCCATGATTGTGGATGGCCTCCTCGAACCCATGGAATTGGGCCATCTACCTTACAAAAAAGCGACCTTCGAGGATTATGTCGGGATTCGCGGTTTGGAAAAGTTTGGCAAGAAGAAGTGGCGGAAGCACGTCGCGGATGTCGTGAAACGATTGGTTGCCGCCCTTGAACCCGACGACGTGGTGCTCGGCGGCGGCAACGTCCACAGACTAAAAGTTCTGCCACCCGGCTGCCGTGCGGGCGACAACGACAATGCCTTTCTCGGCGGGTTTCGTTTGTGGCAGAAAGCCAATGCCCGAAAGGGTTTTGCGGGCACAATGCCTGATCGTAAAAAGCGCAAAGAAACAAAAGCCGTCGTCAGAAACGAAACGTAAGATCACAAATATGAAAGCCACGATCAAACCACTCACCCAACGCCCGGCTTGGAAAGCCCTCGCCGCGCATCACAAACAAATCCAAAAACTGCCCCTGCGAGAACTGTTCGCTGAAGACGTCAAACGCGGCCAGAGATTCACCGCCGAAGCCGCCGGACTGTTTCTGGACTTCTCCAAAAATTGCATCACCGACCAGACGCTCAAGCTGCTCCTGCAACTGGCCGGGGAATCCGGCCTGCGCGGGAAAATGGACGCGATGTTCAGTGGCGAAAAAATCAACGTCACGGAAAACCGCGCCGTGCTGCACGTCGCTTTGCGCGCGCCGAAAGGTGAAACCATTCTCGTGGACGGAAAAAATGTGGTGCCGGAAGTCCACGCCGTGCTCGACAGGATGGCGGAGTTTTCCAATCGCGTCCGCAGCGGCGAATGGAAAGGCCATACCGGCAAACGCATCAAGAACGTCATCAACATCGGCATCGGCGGTTCCGATCTGGGGCCGGTTATGGCTTACGAGGCGCTCAAACATTACAGCGAGCGCAGCCTGACCTTTCGCTTCATCTCGAATGTGGACGGGATGGATTTTGTGGAAGCAGTCCGCGATCTCGAGCCGGCGGAAACACTCTTCATCATTTCCTCCAAAACCTTCACGACGCTGGAGACCATGACCAACGCGCATAGCGCGCGCAGCTGGCTGCTGGTTGGACTGGGTGGCGATGTCAAAGCCGTGGCGAAGCATTTTGCGGCGGTCTCGACCAATGCCGAAAAAGTTTCCGGGTTCGGCATTGATACGGCCAACAGGTTCGGCTTCTGGGACTGGGTTGGCGGACGCTACTCAATGGACTCAGCCATCGGTCTTTCGACGATGCTGGCGGTTGGCCCGGACAATTTCCACGCGATGCTCGCCGGCTTTCACGCGATGGACGAACATTTCCGCACCGCGCCGTTTGAAAAAAACCTGCCGGTGCTGATGGGACTTCTGTCGGTTTGGAACAACGATTTTCTCGGCGCGCAAACCGTGGCGGTGCTGCCCTACGAACAATATCTGAAACGCTTCCCCGCGTATCTTCAGCAGTTGACAATGGAGAGCAACGGCAAGCACGTCACGCTCGACGGCAAAAAGGTGAATTACCAGACCGGGCCGGTTTTCTGGGGCGAACCCGGCACCAACGGCCAGCACTCGTTTTATCAATTGATTCATCAAGGGACGCGGCTGATCCCGTGCGACTTCATTGCGTTCGGTCACGCGCTCACGCCGCTGGGCCGGCACCACGACATTCTGCTGGCCAATGTTTTTGCCCAGGCTGAAGCGCTGGCTTTTGGTAAAACCGTTGAAGCGGTCAAAGCCGAAGGCACGCCGGACTGGCTTGTGCCGCATCGTGTCTTCGAAGGCAACCGGCCGTCCAATGTCATCCTCGCCGACCGGCTCACGCCGGAAGTTCTCGGCCAACTCGTCGCGCTTTACGAACACAGCGTCTTCACGCAGGGCGTGATCTGGAACATTGATTCATTTGATCAATGGGGCGTCGAGTTGGGCAAGGTGCTCGCCCAGCGGATTATTCCCGGATTGGAAAGCAAAACCACGCCTAAACTCAAACACGACAGTTCAACGAACAACTTGATCAGCCGTTACCGAAAATTGAAGGGGGCGGAATGAATACTCCCGGCCAGGTGGATTTTCGGCCTGTAGCATCCCTATAAATCAGGACGAATGAGCCGGTTACTATATTTTTCTAAACCTCGGTGACATTTATCAAATGGAAAACTTAGTGGCATGTCAAACGTGCGGATTGGTGCAGGAGGTGGACGGGGTCCCCAAAGACTCCGTGATCAAATGCGCCCGCTGCCATTTTCAAATTTTTCACCGCCGCGTGGACAGCCGCGTGCGCACGCTGGCATTTTCGATTGCCGCCTTGATTCTTTATTTTCCAGCGAACCTCTATCCCATTGTCACTGCCGAATATCAGGGACATCATATCCAGACGACTATTTTTCAAGGAATCAGTTCGCTGTTCTCGCTCCACCAATACTTCATCGCGTCGCTGATGTTTTGCACGAGCATTTTGACGCCCGGATTGAAAATCATCGGCTTGATCTTCATCACGCTCACGCTCGACTGGCCCCATTGGAAAAAAGCGCGCACATGGGTTTTCAAAATCATCCGCATCATTGATCCCTGGAACATGCTCGAGGTTTTTTTGCTGGCGATTTGCGTCTCCATGGTCGAGTTGGGCGAAGTCGCCACGGTGCATCCCGGTCGCGGCGTTTTTTCGTTCGCCGCCGTCGTCGTGCTGACGCTGCTGGCGACGCTCAGTTTTGATTCACGCCTGCTTTGGGATTCGCCCGCCGAGGAAACATTATGAATGAAAAATCACCAACGTTGCCGAAGGCGCAAATCGGAAAAAGTTATTTGAACTGGCTCTTGTGGCTCATTCCGATTGCCGCCGCGCTTGTGTGCGCCTGGTTTGTCGGCCAGGACATCATTTTTGCCGGGCCGACCGTTACGATTTATTTTGAAAATGCCGACGGATTGCAGGAACAAAATTCTCTCTTAAAATATCGCGGCGTAAAGGTCGGCGAGGTCGGAACCCTGAAACTCAGCAAAGACCGGCAGCGCGCCGCGGTCAAAGTGCAACTGGACGCCTCCGCCGCAAATATCGCGCGGCAAGGCTCGGTTTTTTGGATCGTCCGGCCCCAAGTCAAGCTTGGTGCTTTGAGCGGACTGCAGACCATCGTTTCGGGAAATTACATCACGGTCGAACCTGGCAATGGCGCGCGCACCAACCAGTTCATCGGCGCGGAAGCGGCCCCAATTAAACCGGTTCAGGCGCTGGACATCCTGTTGCTCGCGCCGAAACTCGGTTCATTGCAGCCGCAATCGCCGGTTTTCTACCGGGAAATTCAGGTCGGCGAAGTGCTGGATTGCCGGCTCAGCGATGACGCCCGTGAAGTCGTCATCCACGCCCGCATTCGGGAAGAATACGCTCCGCTGGTGTGCATGAATTCAAAATTTTGGAATGCCGGCGGCATCAACATCCACATCGGCCTGTTCAGTGGCGCGAATATCAGCGCCGAATCCGCCCAAACCCTCATCAGCGGCGGCATTGAATTTGCGACACCACCCGATTTTCAAAACGCGGCGACCAATGGCGCGGTTTTCATCCTGAATGAAAAATCCGAAGATGAATGGGAGAAATGGTCGCCCGCCATATCGCTTCATTCCGTGCCGGTGGCAATGGCCAATAAAGCCGCTTCGCCAAACTTAAATATTCCACGGTAGGGTTTTACCCCATAGCGAAACTGCCTGCCCCGGCGCAAATTCAAGTCCAGGCGTCCGTGCCGATCGCGGTGAAACCGATTTCTCAAACACGCTTTCAACCGGACGCCAACAGCGAACAAAAACGAAACGCAAAGAACGAAAGAACTATTATGTTAAGCAAGGCCAAAACACTAAAGGGTTACAAATTGCACAGCCTTGACGGGGAAATCGGAAAGGTCGATGAATTCTACTTCGATGACCGGCACTGGACCATTCGCTATCTGGTCGCCGACACCGGAAATTGGCTCACAGGCCGGCAAGTGCTGATCTCCCCGTATGCGCTGGTCGCCGTGAACAAAGAA
>JBEKMW010000085.1:0-20621 GCA_049523455.1 Verrucomicrobiota bacterium
CCCCTCACCCTAACCCTCTCCCGCAGGGAGAGGGGACAGCTAGCGTGCGGCTCTGGTGGTGCGGATGATCGTCGAGCAACGTCAGTCGCAGGTCATTCAGCGAGACGGAGGACAATTCTCCCTCTCCCCAAGGGAGAGGGCCGGGGTGAGGGGGAACGCGACTTCCGAATTACTACGAAAGAGAGTGCAAGGTGGGGCGGGTGTTAAAATCAAATTTCTGATTGTGCTCTGCCCCCCCCCCCCCACCTTAATCCTTTCCCCCGTACCGAGACCTCTGTCCATCATCCCGACCACATCTACATTTGTAAAGATTCTGCTTGACAACATCTACAGTTGTAGAGAATATGCCTCCATGTCCAAACCAACTGTCGAACTCACCGAAGCCGAATGGTCCATTATCAAGGCGGTCTGGGATGATGAACCCTGCACCGCGCCCGAAGTCCGGGCCCGGCTCGCCCGCCGCACCGGATGGGCCTATTCCACCGTCCGCACGCTGATGGACCGGATGACCGCCAAGGGCGTGCTGAGCGCCCGCAAAGAGGGGAAAATGACCATTTATCACTCCGCGATCACCCGCGTGCAGGCGCAACGCGGCGAGCTGCTCTACGCCCTCAAACACGCCTTCAACGGCGCCTTGACGCCCATGGTGCAATGCCTCCTGGAAAGCGGCGATTTGAGCACCGAAGAGCTCGCCCGGCTGGAAGCCTTGATCCAATCCCGGAAGAAATCGGCCAGGAAATAACCACCCGCTTATGACGCCCACCCTGTCAATGCCAACCACGCCCTCTCCCCGCACAAACGGGGAGAGGGAAGGGGTGAGGGGATTTGAATTGAGAATCTGCCTCCTCACCCCGCCCCTCTCCTCCTCGGGGGAGGAGAGGGAGAAGAATGGAAATCACGTCGTAATCCCACAGAGGCACGCATGAATACACTCATCGAAACTCTCAACCAGTGGGGCCGGACATTTTTGCATCTCGCCTGGCCGATGCTCTGGCAATCCAGCCTCTTGATTGTCGTCCTGTTCGCGTTCGACCTCCTGTTCCGGCGCAAAATCCGCGCCGCCATCCGCTATGCGCTCTGGCTGGTGGTCCTGGTAAAACTCTGCCTGCCTCCCGCGCTGGCCCTGCCCACCGGCGCTGCCTGGTGGCTGTACCCGGCCAAGCCCGTCACAACGCCTCCCATCCCGAAATATGTGGTTACGTACAATCAATCCGAACTAACGGTGCCAATGGAGTCCGTGCCGCAGGCTATTCCCCAGTTCACGCCGCCGCCGCCGAAATTGGATGGCATCGGCCGGGCCCTGGTCGGCTTCGGAACCGTGAGCGCTGCCTTGGCAATTTGGTTAACCATCCGCTGGTGGCAGATTTCGCGGAAGGTCCGGCGCGCCACGGCGTCGGATAAATCCACCGGCCTCCTCGCCGAAATCCAGGTTCAGGCCAATTTGCGTTCACCGTTGCGATTGAAATTGGTTGAGGGCCACATGTCACCGGCCGTATGCGGATTGTTCCGGCCCGTCATTCTGTTGCCGCGGGTGCTGGTGGAGCGACTGTCCGCCAGCCAATTGCGCGCCGTGCTGCTGCACGAAGCATTTCACCTGCGCCGTCGCGACGTCTGGGTGAATTGCGCGCAGGCGCTCCTGCAAATTGCCTACTGGTGGCATCCGCTGCTGTGGCTGGCCAACGCCCGCATCCGCCGCTTGCGCGAGGAAGCCGTGGATGACGCGGTGATGCTGGCCTTGAGCGGCGAGGCTGACGGCTACGCGCCTACGTTGCTCGAAGTGGCCAAATTGGCGCTGAACCGTCCGCTGTTGAGCCTGGGGCTCGTCGGCATCATGGAATCGCGCAGCGCCCTGCGGAAGCGCATCGAGCGGCTGGTGGATTTCCGTCCGCCGCGCAAAGCCGGCCTCACGTTCCTGTCGCTCTGCGGCATTTTCGCCTTCAGCGCCGTAGCCGTGCCGATGGGGCAGGGGCCGGCTCCCACGTCCGATTCACCGGCGGCGGACACGGCATCCGCCGAGCCGACGTTGACGGTGAAGGTGGATCCCGAGGTGTTTATTCGAAACGTCTTGGCCCAGGCGAATTGGGTCATCGGGGCGGCCACGAACGACCATACCGCAATACTTTTGAGCATTCTCCACGGTGAAGGTGTGAACTGCAACCCGCCTCACGGCCTGGCGTTCAATACCACGACGGGCGAAATCACCACGCAGAATACCCCTGAACAGTTGGATGTTTTCAAGCTCGTCATTGACCAGCTCAATCGCGCCGATGGAAAACCGGAGCTGCCATTGCGCGAGACACCGATCCCCCGCGAAAAGGTTTTGCTGGCAACCCGATTCTACCGGGTGCGTTCCGATGATTTGAGCGGCTTGGTGGCGGATTTGCATGCGCAAGCCGGCAGACGCCGCAACGCGGCGGATTGGACGATTGCGCCGGAACAATTCCACGCCGTGAACGAGCGAATTGGCTCCCTGGGTTTGAGCCCGTTCGCGAGTCCCCGCGTCCAGACCTATTCCGGCAGTGGTGCCAGCTTTTTTACCGGCATCGTGCCAAACGGCGTGTCTGTTGACTGCCGTCCGGTGGTGATTGACGGCGGCGCGGACCACCCGACGGTCATTGAGCTGGCCTATAGAACGGAAGTCGTCGGCGACCCCACCGGTGCGGATCAAACGCTGGTCGGAACAAACCGCTATCAAAGCCACGGGAACACGGTAGTGGAAGACCATGGCGGAATGGTCGTGCGCATTCTGGAAAATCCGGATGATTCCGCGGCAAATCTGGTGATGGTTCTCTCCGTTCAAGTGGTGACCAACCCTCCAAGCGCCGGGTTCCATCAACGGCTGCGCGCGGTCATAAACCGGGAGAACCGTACGGTCACGGAGGTCCGTCGCGACGCCGACCTTTTGCCGCCGGATGACGATCCGTCAGACACCACCAATGCCAATACCGGGGCATCAAGCGCCGGCGGTTCGATGCAAGCCGGCAAGCCTCTCTATGTGCCAAAGTACAGTTTAATCCCCACGAAAACCGGACGCGGTGCCATTATCAACGCGCTTGAACAGGAACGGTTCGACAACGTTTCTTACGACGAGGTCCCGTTGGCCGAGGTGCTTCGCAATCTGGACGAGCAATCAAAATTGCACGACCCGGACAAGGCGGGCATTGATTTTCTCATCAACTCCGATATTCCGGCCGGAGAGGCTGATGACACGCGGGTGGACCACGTCATCATCAACTTGAATATGCGCGACGTGAAGCTGGTGGATCTGCTGGATGCCATTGTCTTTGCGGCCGATCATCCAATCAAATACGAGATCGCGGATTTCGGCATTGTTTTTTCCCGCAAGGCCAGCACTCAAGGCGCGAGTCAACCGGTTCTCCACACGCGCACCTTCCAGGTGGGCCCGAACCTGTCACAGTGGTTCACCCCGGCCAACCTCCCCAAGGACGGCAGCCCGCCCGTCAAGGGTTTCTTGGGCATAGACTGGACGTCGCCGCCCGGCAAGACCGTGTCCTTTAACGACCGCTTGGGGTTGTTGTCGGTGCGCGCGACCGAACTGGACCTGGCCCGGATAGATCACTTGATTGACATTATGAACCAGCTTCAGCAGGACGAGTTCCGCCTCGAGGCGGCCAGGGCGCAAGTCTTCAACAAGCTCAACCATGAGCATCTCGACCGCATTTCTTATGACGAATCGCCCTTGAGCGAAGTGCTCCGCAATCTAAACGAACAAAGCAAATTGCTGGACCCGGACAAGGAAGGGGTGATCATAGTTTGGGAGCCAAACGATCCCTCGGTAAATGGTGTGCCCATAAATGACCGGGTAACCGGCCAGCCAATCTCACTGTCAAGCCAGGCCGAACAGCCTCCCGGTTCAATCTTGATTTCAGCCCAGACGAATAACATCACGCTGGCCCATGCTTTGGACGCCATCGTCAAGGGCGCCGACCAGCCCATTAAATACACGGTCGTGTTTTCCGGTGTTATCTTCTCCCCGAAGAACACCAATCAAACGGAGCTCTATAACCGCACCTTCCGGGTGGACACGAACACGTTTTACTCGGCGTTGAAAAGGTTCTCCGCGGCCCCGGTCGCAGGCGTCGTCAATGCCCCAAGTGAGCCCCCGCCGCCGGCGCCGCCAGGCGGTCAGGCGGGGTGGGATGTGAGCAACGCGGCCAGAAACTTTTTCACCTCGTTGGGCGTGAATATGCTCTCCCCGCCGGGCAAATCCGTGTTTTTCAACGACCGGCTGGGTTTGCTGTTCGTCCGGGCGACCGAACAAGACCTGGACACCATCGAACGCGCCATTGACGCTTTGAACAACAAGCCACCCGGCGAGCAGCTAAACTATTTCCCCTTGCCGCATGGGACGGAGCCTCCGCCTTCGCCTGTTGCCATGCCAACCAACGGCATCGAAACGTGGACGAATGCTGCTGCTTTGGTACAAGACGGCAAGCTCCTCTTTGAAATGGGCAAGCTGGACGAAGCCGCAGCCAGGCTGCACGCCGCCCTGAAACTGGATCCGGACAACGTCGGAGCCAGCTATTATTTGAACCTGATTCAACAGGCCAAATCCCGCCGCGAAGCGGCCGCCCTCACGCCAATGGCGAACAACGCAGTGCCCACCCTTAATGCCTTCGCGCAGACGAATCTGATCCACACCGGACCCGGGCGCGAAGCCATCTTCAATCAACTGAACCGTGAGGTGCTGGACAACGTTTCTTACGACCACTTGCCGTTGAGCGATGTTGTGCGCAACCTGGACGAGCAGGCCAAGCTGCGCGACCCGGACAAAAAGGGCATCAATTTCCTCATTAATCCCAATCCGGACCGGACCGTCGGATTTACGCTGCCGCCGGTTCCCCAGGCGATGGTGAATCCTGCGACCGGATTGCCGGAGGCGGCCACCACCGTCGCGGAAGAGACGCCCGTGGATCAGGTGATGATCAATTTGAATTTGAACCACGTGCGGCTGGCGGATGTATTGGACGCTATCGTCATTGTGGCCGACCATCCGATCAAATACGACGTTACGGATTACGGGATTGTGTTCTCCAGCCGGAATCCGAATCAGATCCAGCTTTACATGCGCACGTTCCGGGTGGACCCGAACACGTTTTACTCCGGATTGCAGGCTTTGAAGAGCGTTTCTGCGGCCAGCGTTGCTTCCATCATCAGCAGGAGCATGGGCGGCGGGGGCGGAAATCCACAAACGGCAGCCAACCCTCTCGCCGCGGCTGGCGCTGGCGGCACTGGCGGCACTGGCGGTGCGGGTGGTCAGGGAGCGCAACCCGGTTCGAGATACATTACGCATGTCACTTTGGCATCGGATGTAAGCGTGGCGGCCAGGTCATTTTTCACGAAGTTGGGTGTCAATATGCTCGACCCGCCCGGCAAATCCGTGTTCTTCAATGACCGACTGGGTTTGCTGTTCGTGCGGGCCACCGAACAGGACCTGGATACCATCGAACGCGCCATTGACGCTTTGAACCAGGTCGCGCCGCAGGTGCAGATCAAGGCCCGCTTCATCGAAGAGGACCAGACCGACAACAATGCCCTGGGCTTCGATTGGTATCTGGGCAACTTCATCAATGGCTCGGTGATCGCCAACGCCACCAACCCGGCGAGCATGCTTCCAACTCTTTCGCACACAAACCACGCTTTACCGGCAACCACCAACCAACCGGACAACGGGGGTAATTCCACTACTCCCGCCCTTAGGGGAATTTTGACGGAAAGCAATTTTCGTACGGTGCTCCACGCCCTGCAATCGAACAGCGGCGCTCAAAATCTGGGTGAGCCAATGGCCGTCACCACCAGTGGACGGCAGACGCAAATGCGAGCGACGCAAATTATCAATGTCACCAATTCCATCGGCAATCCCCAACAGGTTGAGATTGGCCCGATTTTGGATGTCATTCCAAACGTCCTGGACGATGGTTATACGATTAACCTCAAGACAACAGCTTCGTTGACGAAGTTTTTGGGTTATCAGCATACGACTGATCGGCGCGCCATTCCCGTTGGGTCGGTTTTGCCTAGCTTTCAGGTCCAGGCGACGAGAGCACAGATCAATTTATATGACGGCCAGACCTTGGTTCTTGAAGGTTTGCCATCTACCAACACTGTCGGTGGACAGGAGGTCAAAGTGCGGCCGAACGAGCTAAACAAGGAACTCATTGTCTTGGTTACCGTGACCCTCGTGGATTCAGCGGGAAATCGCATCCATTCTGACGACCAAATGCCGTTCGCCAAGGAAGCGGTCCCCCCGCAACCGCCTAATTGACCGGTTTCGTTTCCGTTTCGTTACGCCCCTTTAACCGTCCCGTCATTGTGACCGACACGGTTTGGGCTAACCTGTACCCAGTGGTGCCACGCGTCTTGATTGTTGATGACGAAGAGGATTTCATCGAATTGGTGAAATTTCGCCTCGCCGGTCTGGGCTGCGAATTCATCGTGGCCAACGACGGCGTCCAGGCCCTCAGCCAGGCCCGCCAGCTCAAGCCCGACCTGATCCTGCTCGATATTCTGCTGCCCGACCTCGACGGCCTGTCCGTCTGCGAAATCCTGCGGCGGCAGCCCGTCACCAAAAAAATCCCCATCATCTTCATGAGCGCGCTTTCCGGCGATGTCACCAAGCGCACTGCCAGCATGCAGGCCGACGATTTTTTCACGAAGCCGCTCGATCTGCCACGTTTCGAGCAACGCATCAGCGAATTGCTGCACGTTGATTCGGCGAAGCGGTGAAACGCCCGTCCCTCACCCCGGCCCTCTCCCCCAGGAGATGGGGAATCCCCCGCCGGCGCGCTGGATCACCTACGACGGAAGCAGCCCCACGGTTGTCCGCAAATGAGAAAATTGGGCGACTGCTATTCCCTCTCCTGGGGGAGAGGGTTAGGGTGAGGGCGAGCGTATTCCTCCTCCCAGCTTCAGCCTCGCTTGACACCGCCTCGCACAGGCTTCATTTTCTTTCCTGATTGAAGGAATTAAATGAGCGAACCGCATAATCTGTTCGGTACTTTGCAGTCGTTTGACCGCGGCGACGGCGGCACGGGCCGCTTCTATTCATTGCCCGCGCTCGAAAAAGCCGGCATCGGCCCCGTCTCCCGCCTGCCCGTCTCCATCCGCATCGTGCTCGAGTCCGTCCTCCGCAATTGCGATGGAAAAAAGGTCACCGAACAAAACGTCCGCGCCCTCGCCAACTGGCAGCCCACCGAAGCGCGCACGGCGGAAATTCCGTTCGTGGTGGCGCGCATCGTGTTGCAGGATTTCACCGGCGTGCCGCTGCTGGTGGACCTCGCCGCCATGCGCAGCGCCGTCGCCCGCCTCGGCAAAAATCCCAAAATCATCGAACCCCTCGTGCCGGTGGACCTCGTGGTGGACCACTCGGTGCAGGTGGACGTCAACGGCACCGCAGACGCCTACCAGAAAAACCTGGATATCGAATTTCAGCGCAACCGCGAACGCTATCAGTTCCTCAAGTGGGGCATGCAAGCCTTCGACACCTTCAAGGTGGTACCACCCGGCATCGGCATCGTGCATCAGGTGAATCTGGAATATCTGGCCAAAGGCGTGCTGAATAGTGGCGCGGGCTTCCAGCCTGCCGGTTCAGAGACAGGCAAGATGCCTGTGCCACTATTTTACCCGGACACCCTCGTCGGCACCGATTCGCATACGACCATGATCAACGGCCTGGGCATCGTAGGTTGGGGCGTCGGCGGCATCGAGGCCGAGGCCGGCATGTTGGGCCAGCCCGTTTATTTCCTCACGCCGGACGTCGTGGGCGTCCACCTGACCGGCGCGTTGCGCGAAGGCGTCACCGCCACCGACTTGGCGCTCACCGTCACGCAAATGCTCCGCAAGGCCAAAGTCGTGGGCAAGTTCGTGGAGTTCTTCGGCCCCGGCGCTGCGGCCCTGCCGGTCGTGGACCGCGCCACCATTGCCAATATGGCCCCCGAATACGGCGCCACCATGGGCTTCTTCCCGGTTGACGCCGAGTGCGTGAATTATCTTCGCGCCACTGGCCGCAGCGAGGAGCATTGCCGCCTCTACGAAAATTATTACCGCGCCCAAGGCTTGTGGGGCATCCCAAAAAAGGGCGACCTCGCCTACTCGCAGGAACTCGCGCTGGACCTCGGCTCGGTCCTTCCCAGCGTCGCCGGGCCCAAGCGCCCGCAAGACCGCATCGAATTGCCTAATTTGAAGAAGGAATTTGTCTCGGCCTTCTCCAAACCCGTCGCCGAAAACGGATTCGGCAAATCGCCGGACGAATTGGACAGCGTCTTTGCCGTTGTTTGCGCCGGCAATGGCGCGTCGCCCCAAGGCGGCGGCAGCCAGGAGGCGGTCTCGCCGCAGGCCGCGAAATCGCGCAACACCAATGCGTTTACCGAACTCGAAATGGCCAACAACCGGCCCACGCCCAACGCCGTGGCCGCCTCGCCGGAATTTTGCCGCGGCGAAATCCGCAATGGCTCGGTCCTCATCGCCGCCATCACCAGTTGCACCAACACCTCCAATCCCAGCGTCATGCTCGCCGCGGGGTTGCTCGCCAAAAAGGCGGTCGAGCGCGGTCTCACCGTCAATCCCGTCGTAAAAACTTCGCTGGCCCCCGGCTCGCGCGTGGTCAGCGATTACCTCGCCAAAGCCGGCTTGCAGAAATACCTGGACGCCCTCGGCTTCAACCTCGTCGGCTACGGCTGCACCACCTGCATCGGAAATTCCGGCCCGCTCGCGCCGCCCATTGAAGACGCCGTCGTCAAGCACAACGTCGTCGCCGCCTCCGTTTTGTCCGGCAACCGCAATTTCGAGGCGCGCGTCCATCAAAGCATCAAGGCCAATTTCCTTATGTCCCCGCCGCTCGTCGTGGCCTTCGCCCTGGCAGGCAGGGTGGACATTGACCTGGCCCACGACCCGCTCGGCACCGGCAAGGATGGACGGCCGGTCTATTTGCGCGACCTCTGGCCGAGCCTGCGCGAAGTCCGTGACCTCATGCAGAGTGCCTTGCAACCGGACGTTTTCCGCCGGCTCTACCGCGATTTCGCCGCGCAAAATCCCAAGTGGAACGAGATTCCCTCCACCACCGGCAACGTGTACGAGTGGGACACCAAGTCCACCTACATTCAGGAACCGCCGTTTTTCCAAAATTTCTCATTGCAGCCGGGGGCCATCGGGGAAATCAAAGGCGCCCGCGCCCTGGCCATTTTTGGCGACAGCGTGACCACCGACCACATCTCGCCCGCCGGAGCCATCAAGAAAACTTCGCCTGCCGGAAAATTCTTGATCGAAAACGGCGTGCAACCCGGTGACTTCAACAGCTACGGCTCGCGCCGCGGCAACGACCGCGTGATGACGCGCGGCACCTTCGCCAACGTCCGCATCAAGAACCTCATGCTGGCCGGCGAAGAAGGCGGTAACACCATATTTTTGAATTCGGGGAGCGCACCCTCGGCGCGTCGAAGCGAAGTGAAGACGGCCGCCTCGGGTGCCCCGGAACTGGGGAGCGCGCCCGCCCCGGGCGCAGCGGCAGGCGGCCCGTCTGCGCTACTCGGTACCACCATGCCCATCTACGACGCCGCCATGGAGTATCAGAAATTCGGCACCCCGTTGGTGGTGTTGGCGGGACAGGAATACGGCACCGGCTCGTCGCGGGACTGGGCCGCCAAAGGCACGAACCTCCTCGGCGTCAAGGCCGTCGTCGCGCAGAGCTTCGAGCGCATCCACCGCAGCAACCTCGTCGGCATGGGCGTCCTGCCGTTGCAATTCAAGGAGGGCGCCAATGCGGTGACCTTGAATTTGGACGGCTCGGAAACCTACGGCATCGCCGGCTTGGGCACGGATTTGAAACCACAGCAGGACCTCACTCTGCGAATCACCCGCCGGAACGGCCAGGTGGAAAACGTGCCCGTCCGTTGCCGCATAGACACGCCCATCGAAATTGACTACTACCAGCACGGCGGCATTTTGCCTTTTGTGTTGCGGCAATTGATCAGCCGGACATAGTCCACCTATGAAATCTGTATTGTAGATACTGCTTATGAAACTGACGGCCCACCGTTTTGCCGGCGCCGGCCTGCTCGTCGCCGCTTTCGCGTTCGCCGCGCGCGCCGACGAGCATTTTGACGTGTTGAAAGTGGGCGGCGAGACCTACACCAACGTCACCGTCACCTCCGTTTCGGCCACCGACATTTATTTCACCTCCCCCGGCGGCATTGGCAACGCGAAACTGAAGGACCTCGATCCCGCGCTCCAAAAACATTTTGCCTACAACGCTGCCCAGGCCGCGGCGGTCGAAAAATCTCGTGCCACCGCGAACATGCAGTTTCATCAGCAACTTTGGAAGCCGGCGCCGGCCGCTCCACCCGAGACCGATGCGCACGTGGGGACGCCGGCTCCGAAAGACGATGATTTCGTGGCCCCCGTACTCTACGCCCGCTCGGTTCGCGGCCAGCCTGCGCCAAAATTGGAGGTCGAGACCTGGCTCACCGGTGCGCCCAGCACCCGGGGCAAATTCGTGCTCATAGACTTTTGGGCCACTTGGTGCGGCCCCTGCCGCAATTCCATTCCGGAACTTAATGGTTTCGCCAACCGATATCGAAGCCGGCTCGTCGTCATTGGCATCAGTGACGAGCCGGAGGCGGCCATTCGCAAAATGACCGATCCCCACATTGATTATACCGTCGCCAGCGACACCCAGGCTCGGATGGCGCGCAATCTGGACATTAAAGGAATTCCGCATTGTATCTTGATTGATCCTGCCGGAATTGTCCGTTACGAAGGCATGCCCACCTTTCTTGACGACATTAAGCTCGAGCATTTTCTCGACAAGTACGCTCAATGACTTTCGCGATCAGGACGTTGCCCGCCTTCATCGCGGCTGGACTTGGAACCGTCAGTTTGGTAGGCTGTTTTTCGATGTCCAAATCACGCAAATCGAATGGGACCGTTACCCACGCGCCCTTTGGCAAAACCCCGGATGGCGTGCCGGTTGAGATTTACACGCTGCGCAACGCCAAGGGAATGGAAGCCCGCATCCTCACCTACGGCGGCGTCCTGCAATCTCTTTTGGTGCCCGACAAAAATGGCAAGCTCGGTGACGTCGTGCTGGGCTTCGACAACCTGGATGATTACGTCAAGCTCAGTCCGCATTTCGGCGCCATCATTGGCCGTTACGGCAACCGAATTGCCAGGGGCAGGTTCACCCTCAACGGCGTCACGTACACGCTGGCCCGGAACAACGGTCCGAATCATCTGCACGGCGGCGTCAAGAGCTTCGACAAGGTTGTGTGGCAGGCCGCCCAGGCCGAGGTCGGCCCCCGCGGACCGCGCTTGAAATTGACTTACCTCAGCAAGGATGGCGAGGAAGGCTACCCTGGCAACCTCTCCGTCACGGCCATTTATACCGTCACGGAAGACAATGCGCTGGAAGTTGAATTCACCGCGACGACCGACCAGGACACCATCTGCAACCTCACGCACCATTCCTATTTCAACCTGCGCGGTCACGGCGACGTGCTCGATCACGTGGTGGATATCAACGCCGACAGGTTTACGCCCGTGGACAGCACGATGATCCCCACCGGGGAGCTGCGCCCGGTGGCGGGCACTCCGTTTGACTTTCGCAAGCCGGCGTCCATCGGTGCGCGTATTAACAGCCACGACGAGCAAATCAAGCTTGGCAATGGCTACGACCACAACTGGGTGCTAAACCACAAACCTGGCCAGCTCGCCTTGGCCGCGCGCGCTGCCGATCCGGAGACCGGCCGCGTGATGGAACTCTGGACGACCGCGCCGGGCCTGCAGTTTTACACCGCGAACTATCTCGCCAACCTCACCGGTAAAGGCGGACAACTTTATCACGCCCGTGGCGCTTTCTGCTTTGAACCGGAAGCGTTCCCGGACTCCCCGAATCACCCCAATTTCCCCACGACCGAACTGAAACCGGGCCAGACTTTCGAGAGCAAGATGGTCTTCAAGTTCACCATCGAATAATAGTCACTTCACATTAGGCCCGGAAGTTTCAGTTGAAAGTCGTCAAACGTGTCGGCGGTAAAGTCGCGCAAGGCATCCCGTTGCGTTTTACATGTCTCGTGCGTCCCCGCGCCCATGCCAGCGCGAATCAATGCCGAAGCAGACCCGCCTGCCGCAGCAGGAAGTATTCGTTGAGGGGCTGGTCGTCCGTGATTTTAATTTCAGGGTCAGGGTTGAGGATGTTCCCGACGGGAACCTCCTGTGCAACGATCAGACCGAGGTAGGCGGCGAGGTTTTCCGTGGTTTCCCATTCCAACAAATCTTTTTTGGCGGCGGCAGGCATGCGCGCCGCCAGTTGTTCGGGGGTTGGTATCTCAATGGGATCCATGGAAGCCAAAAAATGCACGCCCCATTTTTTGACCGACAGAAAGCAACGCACATGGGGGAATGTTTCCTGAAGGGAGCGGATTAGGCCCTGCGCCGCCGCCGCTTTCCGGACGGAGGACCAAATGACGGTGCCGGGGTCTGTTTTCCCCGGAACGCCGTCCGGGAACCAAATCTGGAGGATGCCGTTGGTTTTCAAATGTTCCCTGGCCAGCGCGCAAAACTCTTTGGAAAATAGCAGGCTCGAACCGGCGGCCGACACCGGCGGCGGCGGGTCAACCACGATGACGTCAAATTTATCCGCCGTGCGTCGGAGGTAGCGCCTGCCATCGTCAATGATGACACGCCCGTGTGGGTCATTGAGGACGTGTGCAGCATCGGCGTGGTAAAATCCAAATGCCTTGGTCACGCTCGGCACCAGTTCCACCGCCGTGGTGTCAATCCCCCAACTCAGAGCGGAACGGTAAGTCGTCCCCATGCCAAAACAAATAACCAGCGCCGACGCGGGTTTTTCCCGGTGCAACGCCAGCGGCAGGTGGACCATGAATTTGGTGATCGGGCTCATAACCGTCATGCCCATGCCATTCACAATCAGTTGCTTTTGCAGCCCTTCGCCGCTCAAAATCACGGAGGCGGCGTAGTCGCGCCGCACCTCCGCGTTTTTGGAGGAACTTGACACCAGACTTTGAAAATCTCCAGAAACAAACAGCGCGCAGCCCAGAGCCGCGCCCGCCGCCAGCCCCAATCCCAGGCGTTGCCGCCGGACCAGAGATTTCCAGACCAGCAGGTAAAACACGACAAACGGCAGGCTCAAGAGGATCAATGCGTGCCGCTCGCTGAACCAGGGCAACACCACATACGAGGCGAAGATCGGCCCGAGAATGCAGCCAAGGACGTTCACCGCATAAGCCTTCCCGGCCACCGCCGGTTCGCCGGCGGCGTATTCGTCAATCAAACTCGGAGTCAAATACCCGAGAACGGCGCAAAACGGGCAGATGCTGGCGAGCACGAGCAATGCGCTGCGTCCGTCAATTTCGGCCACCCAGTCCATGACCACGAACCTTGGGTCGCCCGCCAGAACTGGCAGAAAACCCGCAGCCACCAGCAGCCCCATCAGCCTGGCCGTCGGCCACAGCGAATGGTTTTTAAGGTCGTGGCGATACCGCCAGGAACCGACAAAAGTGGCGCCCAGATAGGTGAAGACGACCAACGCAAAGGAATAGACCTGCGTTTTCAAAACCGGCGTGAACGCGCGGGTCCAAACCACTTCCATGGCCATCGCGCCAAACCCGGTTGAGAACAAAATCCATCGGATAAGCCGGCGGCGGGCGTTGCCGGGGGCCGGCAAGTTGCCGGGAGCGGCGGGAGGTTCCGTTGCTGCCACGCCAGCGGCCCGGAAACCGCGTTGCCGCAAGCCCAGAAAACCGCCGACGGCGGCGATGGTGAAATTGCCGGCGGCAGCCACCCAAAGTGTGTGGTGGAACCCCAGCAGTTCCAACAAAAAGACGGCGCTCAAAGCGACGCCGCCCATTGCGCCCAACACGTTTGCCAGGTAGAGGAAGCTGAAACTTTCCGCGTTTTTGCAATCCCGCTCCCGGACGTAAGCCATCATCAACGGAAACGTCGCGCCCATGAACAGGCACCACGGCAGGATTGAAAACGCCAGCACCAGCGCCGACCAGAAAAGGTAGCCGACGGAATTGGTCTGCCCTGCGGCCAGTAAACAATGCTCCCCGGCGGCGAACAATTTCGGCACCGCGAATGCGCCCAAGCCGATCAATAATTCCGCGCAAGCGTAATAGATAACTGCCGAAAGGCCGGTGGTTTTAACCAGAGAAGCGACGAACTTTCCGCCCGCCCACGAGCCGATGGCCAGCCCTAGCATGAAGACCGACAGCACTACCGACAACATCGGCGTGATGATGCCGAACGACGCAAACGCCATGCGCGTCCACACCACTTGATAAACCAGGCTGGAGAAACCGGACAAAAAGAAAAGCAAAAACAAAATCCGGCGCGTCGCTGTATTCATGCGGCCAAGGGTGTAGCCGCTGAAGCCCATTTGAACAAGTTTCAAAAATGGAACCACTCCGCAATGTGTGTTATGCTCCTGCCGGTGTTAGTCCAAAGTTTGATTGGTGAAGATTCCAAACAAAATCTCCAGCAGCGAAATAACCGACCCGGCGGTTTATTTCAATCGCCGGCGCTTTATCCAGGCGGGAATTCTCGCGGCCAGCGCCGTCGCCACCGGGCTGGTTTACCGGCGACTCAACCCGGTGGGGAGCGGGGAGGTGAATACGCCGGTAATCCAGGGGCTCACCAAACCCGACTCAGCTTCCGCCGACACCTCGGGTTTCCGCGTGAATGAGCCGGAGACTTCCTTGGACGACATCACGCACTACAACAATTTCTACGAGTTTTCCACCGACAAGGAAGGCGTCGCGCCCGCCGCCGCCGGCTTCGACACCAAAGGCTGGCAGGTGTCCGTCGAGGGCTTGGTGCAGAAGCCCAGGGTTTTCGATCTCGATGACCTGCTGAAAATCAGCCCCCCGGAGGAACGCGTCTATCGCATGCGTTGTGTCGAAGCCTGGTCCATGGTCATTCCGTGGGTGGGATATTCCTTGTCCAAACTGCTCAACGTCGTCGAGCCATTAAGCGGTGCGAAGTACGTTGCCTTCGAAACCCTGCTGGACTCGCGGCGCATGCCGGGACAACGGAGTGGCGTGCTCGACTGGCCGTATGTCGAAGGATTGAGAATGGACGAGGCCATGCACCCGTTGGCGATCCTGGCCAGTGGCATTTATGGTCGTGCGTTGCCGCCGCAGGACGGCGCGCCCATCCGGCTGGTGGTGCCCTGGAAATACGGCTTCAAAGGCATCAAATCCATCGTGAAAATCAAATTGACGGCCACGCAACCGCGCACGACCTGGAATGAGGAAGCCCCAAACGAATACGGCTTTTACGCCAACGTCAATCCGCACGTGGACCATCCCCGCTGGAGTCAGGCCACCGAGCAGCGCATCGGCGAATCGGGACGGCGCCCGACGCTGATGTTTAATGGCTACGAGGAAGAGGTCGGCCATTTATACGCCGGGATGGACCTGCGCAAATATTTTTGATGCGGGGAGAAGATTCCAGTGCTATGAAAGAAAACGACATTCGGTTCGCAAAGCTCTTGATTCTCATCAATGGCGTGGTGCCTTTGGCCTTGCTAAGCTGGGACGCCGCTCACCACCATCTCGGCGCCAACCCGCCCAACTTCGCCATTCTCACCACCGGCATGACGACGCTGGTGTTCCTGATGCTGACTATGGCCGTGACCCCCGTGCGCAAGATTACCGGCTGGAACTGGCTGCTGTCCTTCCGCCGGATGCTCGGCCTGTTTGCGTTCTTCTACGCCTGCGTGCACTTCCTGCTGTTCTTCAGTCTGGACCGATCATTCAGCATCTCCAGCACTCTCACGGAGATGCTCAAACGCAAATACCTCATCCTCGGCAGCACCGCGTTGTTGGTCATGGTTCCGCTGGCCATTACCTCCACCAACGGCATGATCAAACGGCTGGGCGGCAAACGATGGCGCGCGCTGCATCGGCTGGCGTATGTGGCTGCCATTGCCGGCGTGGTTCATTACTACATGCAAGTGAAGGCGGACGTCCGCCAGCCCCTGGTGTTTGCCGCCATGCTGACCATGTTGCTGGGTTACCGGCTCTTGGATAAATGGCAGCCACGCAAGCCAGCGCCAGCAGCGCACCCGGCGATTAAATCCAAGCTGGAGGCGTGAGTTTTGCCATTTTTGGCTTCTTTTTGGTGGCCCCGGTTCAACGTCCGGTTTTTTAAGAATCTCACGCTGGCCGGCTTGTGTCAGATATTCCTGCCGGGCTGGGAAGCCCGGCTCTACGGCAGGCAGGGATGCCTGCCGCTACGCTGGCAGAATCACCGTGCTGGTGTGAGCTGTTTCAACCACGAAAGCGGCGGAGGGCCGCCGCAGTCCAAGACGCGCAGCGTGTGCCGGCGTCCGCCCCATTGCGCGAAGCGTCGTGGAGTGCGCCAGCCCTCTGGCGCTTTCCCAAGTGCTTGCGACCCCTCGGGATCGAATGGGCAAAGCCAAATTTCCTTTTCTTCACCGGTTTTCCGGTTATCTTGTTGTGCTCGCTGGATGCGTTGAATTGCTAACCATGAAGCCGTTGAAGCGTTGACGCGTTAAAGCGTTGAAGCGGTGGCCGGTTTAACCATTCAATAGTCCAACGGTTTAATTAAAAGCACATGGACGCTGCACATATCCGCAATTTCAGCATCATCGCCCATATTGACCATGGGAAGACGACGCTGTCGGACCGCTTGTTGCACCGCACCGGCACCATCTCGACGCGCGATATGGAAGACCAGTTGCTCGATTCCATGGACCTGGAAAAGGAGCGCGGCATCACCATCAAGGCCCATCCGGTGACAATGCTTTACCAGGCGGCCAACGGCGAGACCTACGAGTTGAACCTGATTGACACGCCGGGCCACGTGGATTTCTCCTACGAAGTCTCGCGTAGCCTCAGCGCCTGCGAAGGTGCCTTGCTGGTGGTGGATGCCGCCCAAGGGGTCGAGGCGCAGACCGTCGCCAATGTCCACCTGGCGATGAAGCAGAACCTCGAAATCATCCCGGTCATCAACAAGATTGATCTGCCGCACGCGAACGTGGCGGGGGCCAAGCAGCAACTTGAAGACATCCTGGCCATCCCCGGCGAGACGGCGATTCCGTGCAGCGCCAAGGAAGGCATTGGCATTGACGAAATCCTGGAGGCGATTGTGGCGCGCATACCGCCGCCGAAGCCGGCAGGGCAGGGGACGTTGCAGGCCCTGGCGTTCGATTCGTTTTTCGACACCTACAAGGGCGTGGTGACGCATGTCCGCGTTTTCAACGGGGAGGTGCGCGCAGGGATGCAGGTGAAATTGCTGCATTCGGGCAAAAACGTGGAGGTCAAAGAGGTTGGCAGTTTTAATCCCAAGCCCTATGTCCGCGAGAAGTTGGAGACGGGCGAAACCGGTTATATCACGGCGAACATCAAAAGTCCGGCGGACGTGAAGATGGGCGACACCATCACCGACGCGCGGCGGCCTTCGGACGTGCTACCAGGGTTCAAGGAAATTCATCCGATGGTGTTCAGCGGGATTTACCCGATCAACACGGCGGATTACGAACATCTCAAGATGGCGATGGCCAAGTTGCAGCTCAACGACTCGGCCTTTGTGTATCAGGCGGAAACCTCCGTGGCGTTGGGTTTCGGTTTCCGGTGCGGCTTCCTCGGCCTGTTGCACCTGGAAATCGTCCAGGAACGGCTCCGCCGCGAATACAACATGGACATCATCGCGACCTATCCCAGCGTCATTTATCGCGTGACCATGACGGATAAGACGGTCAAGCAGATTGACAACCCCGTATTCCTGCCGGAGCCGAATTACATCGAAAAAATCGAAGAGCCCATCGTGAAGGCGTTCATCATTTGTCCGAATGAAAACATCGGCGACATGATGGCGCTGATTTCGGAAAAGCGCGGCACGCTCGACCACACCGAAACCCTCGACTCGCGGCGGGTGATGATGACGGCGATCCTGCCGCTCAACGAAATTCTGATTGATTTCCACGACCGCATCAAAAGCATGACGCGCGGTTACGGCTCGATGGATTACGAACACGCCGGCTACTCGGAGAGCGACATGATCAAGCTGGACCTGCTGGTGAACGGCGAGATGATGGACGCGTTTTCGTCCATTGTGCACCGGTTGAAGGCGGAGGGCAGGGGACGGGCCCTGGCCGAGAAGCTCAAGGAAGTCATCCCGCGCCAGCAGTACCAGGTGAAAATCCAGGCGGCCATCGGCGGCAAAATCATCGCCGCGGAGCACGTCAGCGCCCTGCGCAAGGATGTCACAGCCAAATGCTACGGCGGCGACATCACGCGCAAGCGGAAGCTGTTGGAAAAACAGAAGGAAGGCAAAAAACGCATGAAGTCCATCGGCAGCGTCAACATCCCGCAGGAGGCCTTTATTGAAGTGCTGAAGGCGTGAAACGGGGCTGTAAGCATTCCCTGCGCTTGATTTTTCCGGCCAAGCCCCCGACACTCATCTGGCGATGATGATTCTACGCTGGCTCTTTTCCAAGGCGGTGCGCGAGGCCCGGGCCATGCGCGCGCACGTTCGGCGGCTGCTGAACGCGCAGCGTGACCTGTTGTCGCCGCAAGCGATCGGCGCGGTAATGGCGGCGATGAATGGGTTGGACCACGCCGTCGCTGACGGTACGAACAAAGGCAGAATTCGCATCAAGACCGAGGAACTGGAATTTGCCGCCAACAAATGGCTCAAGCCGTATCCCCATGCCATGGGGCGCGAAAACGTGGAGGTGCTGCTGGTGGCCATCGCCGTGGCCATGGGCATCCGCACGTTCTTCCTGCAGCCGTTCAAAATTCCCACCGGTTCGATGCAGCCGACGCTTTACGGAGTGGTTTCGGCGCCGGACTTCAGCCGGGTATTCGTTTCGTCGGAACTGGCCAAGGACCAGCCGCTGATTGACGAGCAGTTCAAGATCCAGAAAAGTTTAATCATTCCCAGCGGCTGGGAACGGATCAAGGAGTGGTTTGAAGGAATCTCCTACCTGCACGTCGTTGCAGACAATGACGGAGAAGTGGATGCGATTTCACCGCCGGTCGGCATCAAAATTTTCAACCTCAAGCAAACCATCGTCATCGGCGGGCACGCGCAAACCATCTGGTTTCCGCCCGACTATGGTGAAGCGCTGTTGCAAACGCGCGCCGGTTTCGCGGTTCCCATGGGTCACGATCAAGCCACCAATTTTTTTCAAGGCCATGTTTTTCACCGCGGCGAGGACGTCATCAAAATGAAAGTCAGTGCCGGCGACCATTTGTTTGTGGACCGCCTCACTTATAACTTCCGCCCACCCAAGCGCGGCGAAATCGTGGTGTTTGAGACCCAGGGAATTCCCGAACAAGCGCGGGACTATTTTCACATCCCTGACGATGAATTTTATATCAAGCGCCTGGTCGGACTGGGTGGTGAAACTCTTTCGCTGGCGCAGGACTATGAAGCGCTCAACGTCCCGCTCATGCCCTACGGTATCATAACGGTTCCCGTTGGCCATCTGGTGGTGGATGACCAGTCGCTGTCTGTGTCCACGCCGCACTTTGCCAATCTCTACTCGTTTCCCGGCGTCAAGGCCGGCACCAAGACCTTCGTTTTTCGGCGAAACCAATACTCCGGCCACGCGCTGCTGGCGGGCACCTATCTGGCTCCCGGCAGCGATTACGAAGTGCCGCCGGATTGCGATTTTGTGATGGGCGACAACACGATGGACAGTCTGGATTCCCGTTACTGGGGAGGTTTTCCGTCCCAATACGTCATCGGCAAAGGCTTCTTCGTTTATTGGCCCATCACCAGCCGGTTCGGCTGGGGAAACCAGTAACCCTGGCCGGCGCTTCAGCTGATGAGAAATGCGGTTTTGGGAGAGAATTCCCCGAAGCAATTCGCGCATTGAACCCCTGAACCCGGTAGGGACGCGCTGCCGCGCGTCCGGTCGCCGCTTCTCCCTCTCCCCGCCAAACGCGGAGAGGGCCGGGGTGAGGGGCCTGATTCTATTTGGGAGTTTGCTGTTCCCGGTTCATGGGGAGCCTCCCTTCGCTCTTGCGCATGCATTGGGGCCATGAACCCGGTAGGGACGCGCTGCCGCGCGTCCGGCTGCCGCTTCTCCCTCTCCCCGCCAAACGGGGAGAGGGCCGGGGTGAGGGGCCTGATTCTATCTGGAAGTTCGCTGCTCCCGGTTCATGGGGAGGGGAGCTTAATCGTCCGGCCCGGAATGGCAAAGACGCCTTCTCTCCGATTCCACCATGGTGTGCCACGACAGGGGCATGACGTTTGCGCGTCCGGCGCGGGCGGTGGTAACCAGCACAACCGGCCCTGGCTCCAACAGCCCATACACTTGTGACAAAGGAAACTCTTTTCGGATGTTCATTATGCGGGGCGGGAGTTGCGAATGGTGAAGCTCATCACACTCAAACCCATTTTGCTGAGATCCGCCGATGCAGCGCTCTGCACCTTGGCGGCACACGCGACCGGATTCTGTACGGCCTGCTCAACGCTGGATCCTGCCACGATGCTGCGCAAATGCTTTTCCAGCAGCGGCCGTACCGTCTCCTTGATTTGAGCCGGATTCTGGTTCAGGAAATATTGGGCGGCCGCCGTGAGCGAGGCGTCGTCGCCGGCAATTTTGACCT
>JBEKMW010000086.1:0-21416 GCA_049523455.1 Verrucomicrobiota bacterium
AAATGGGTGGCCATGTAGGCGGCGATCAAGGTCATGCCACAACCGATCAAGACCGCAAACAGCGCATGGGAAGCGGTGAAAAAGACCTTGTTGAGGTCGGAGGTTGATTTGTCCAGTCCCACGTTGAGGAGCACCACCAGCAAAACGCCGACGCACAGATAGACAGCGGTCAGGCCCCAAATCCAGGAGCGTTCGCGCTTTTGCATTTTAGGCAAAAACAGAAACGGAACGAAGCCGACAAACATGAAGACCCAACTGAACGAATCTTTAAGGCCCTGAACCAGGTACCAGAGTTGGTTGAGAAACCGCATGGGGTCCTGGAAGATATTTTCGGTATTGGTGGTTTCATACTGGCCGCGGCTCAAGGCGTGGAAGAAGCCCTCGACGGTGCGCGGATAACCCCATTGCATCGGCGGGCAGGTCATCCCAGCCAGCGGTTCGTAAAGATAAAACGAAACACCGGCTACCCACAATACGCCCATGAGGAAACAGGTTCCGAACTCAGAGAGGAATCCATTCGTCTTCAAACTCATCCAGCCGCCGGCAATGATGGAGCCAATTCCAACGACGTGGAAAATGGTTAATTCTGTGTTGGTCATGTTGTTGACCGCCGGAACGGAGTGATTGCCCAAGAGGAAAAGCCCCAAGAGGTAGAGCATGCTGTTGACCAGGAACAAATCGCGGCCCAGGCGCGGCTGGACCAGGGCAATCGCCACCTCCACGCCCATGGCGCTCAACAGCAGCGTCTGGTGGATGGTGGCGCAAATCCCGTAAAAGAGCATCGCCAGGTAGAGGTAGCGCTTCTGGTGCGGCGCATACATCCAGCGCATCAACATCAAGAGCACCAGGATCAACCACGGCACCGCAAAGATCGAAATGCGGTTAATGACGACGGCTTGACCCCACACAAAACCATCCAGCCCCACCATCATCCCGGCCACAAACCCCGACACCATGCAAATGCTGTTTTCCCATTGCCGCGTAATGCCCCGCAATTCCTCAATGCCCTCCATCAACATGCTGCTGCCGCGCGAGACCATCAGCGCCAGCATCCCGCAGCCCATGGCAATGCCAAACGATTCGCCCACCTCCACCCGCCAGGCCACGTTGCCCATCGGCAGTATCGCGGTCCACAGCCAACTGTAGATGGCCCAAAAGGGATAACCCGGCGGATGCGGTATGCCCGCATAATAGGAACCGGTGCACAGTTCGCCGGAGTCTTCCAGGGTCAGTTCGGGGGCCAGGGTGTAGAGGTAGATGGCCCAAATCACCGCGAAGACGATGCCCAGGATCAGCCAGTCAATCCGGCGGAAGAGCGGGGGCACCGGCGGGGGCAGGGCCGGGGTCTTGGCGGGGGGCGCCGGTTTGGCAGCTTTGCCCTTGCCGCCATCCGGCTTTGGCTTGTCGAGGTTTGGCATTAAGGCATTAATTGGTTGGCTTGGTCAATGGCGTGTAGCGGATGCTGGAACTGTAAAGCCCGGGATTGGTCGAATCGAAACTGACCGTGAAGAGGCGATTCTGTTCACTTTGCAGGCTGTCCGACGCATCCACATTGCTCGCCATCATGGCGGCCAACGCGCCCGCCCTGCGCGGGCCGGGTGAAATGCCATTTCCGGAATTCAAAATTACCAACGACAGCAAGGCGCAGGTCGCCACCGGCGCCAGGGAACCCATGAACCACGTCATCGGTGAGCGCTTGGGCGCGGCGGCGAAGATGCGTTGCTTAAGTCCGGCCGATGGACGGCGCGGCCGCCAGGAGCGCAATGGGAGCTCCGGCAATTTCATCTCGTTCTCGTTCATGTTCCATGCCTTTCAACCGTACCCGGATCTTTTGCAGGCCGTAGCGATAGCGGCCCGCCACCGTGTTGGGCGAGGTGTTCAACAACTCACCGATTTCCTCAAAGGTGCAGTGGTGCCAGATTTTAAGCACGATTACTTCCCGCTGGTCCACCGGCAATTCGGCCAGGCACTGCATGGCCGCGCGCTCCGCCGGGCTTTCGCCCGGCGATTTTTCAAACCAGCGCCGCGATTCGAGTTCCCGCGTCAGCCGCCGCCAGAGGGACCGCCGGTAATTCAGCGCGCGGTTCCGGAAACTACGCACGCAGTAATGCTCCAACTGCCACGGCCTTTCCGGTCGGCTCGCCAGCGCCACAAACGTCTCCTGCAACACATCTTCCGCCTCGGCGTGGCTCAAGCCCAGCGCGCGGCCATAGAGAATCAACTCCGCCGCCTTCGCTTCATAAAGCCTTTCGGCCCAATCGAACGAGGCCTCACCGCTCATGGTTTTCACTTCATAGACACCGCCGCCGCGAAATTTGTATAAACTTTTTGGTTACCGGGCGGCCAGACAGGCTAACCAACCCCCGCGCCGTATTCAAGGCTGGTCTTACCTGGAAACGGGAGTTGGGGAGCACGCCCGCCTCGGGCGTTGCTGCATATGCCCTCGTATGTAGCTCTTTGGGGCAAGACCCCAAATCGAACATCCATGGATTGTAGCAGGCAGATCTTGCGGCCTCTGCGTAAATCGTAAATCGCAATTCGTAAATGGCTAATGGCTCACCGCCATCCCAGCCAGTGGCCGCCTTGCCAGGTCAGAAAAGCCAGTACCCAGGCCAGCACGCCCATGTAGAGCCACTGAAACAGCGGCCATTTCCACGAATTGGTTTCCCGCTGCACCACCGCCACGGTGCTGGCGCACTGCATGGCAAAGACGTAAAAAACCATCAACGTGATGGCCAGCAACGGCGTGTACAGGGGCGCGCCATCCGGCAGCTTTTGTGCGCGCAACGTTTGCACCAGTGCCTTCGACCCGGCCTCGGATTCGTCCGCGTGGCCGACGTTGTAAACCGTGGACATGGTGCTCACAAAAACCTCGCGCGCGGCGAACGAGGAGATGAGGCCAATGCCGATCTTCCAGTCGAAACCGAGCGGCGCGATGACGGGCTGAATGGCGCGGCCCAAATGGCCGGCGAAGCTGTTTCGCAGTTGCGCCCCCGCAATTTCATTTTCGGTCAGCGGCGTTGGTTCGGTCTGCGCGACGCCCGGTTTGACCGTGGCATGGTTCATAGCCGCAAGCTCGGTCTTGGGATAGGTCGCCAGAAACCACAGAATGATATTGACGCCCAGAATCACCGTGCCGGCCCGCCGCAGGAACAACCGGGAACGGTCCCACATGTGCCGCGCCACCACGCGCAGCAACGGCCGTTTATAGGGCGGCAGTTCCATGATGAGCATGGGCGTTTCACCCTTGAGCAGCGTCTTCTTAAACAGCCACGCCATCAACAGCGCCACGACGGTGCCCAGCAGATACATCGCCAGCATCGTCAACCCTTGCAGCTTCAGGAAGCCGAGGATTTTTAAATCCGGAATGCACGCGCCGATCAGCAGCGTGTAAACCGGCAACCGCGCCGAGCAACTCATCAACGGCGCCACCATTATCGTTACCAGCCGGTCCTTCGGCGTTTCAATCGTGCGCGTGGCCATGATGCCGGGAATGGCGCAGGCGTAGGAACTGAGCATGGGAATGAAGCTCTTGCCGTGAAGCCCCACCTTGCTCATCAACCGGTCCATCAAAAACGCCGCCCGCGCCATGTAGCCGGTGTCTTCGAGAAATCCGATGAAGAGAAACAGCAGCAAAATCTGCGGCAAAAAGACAACCACCGCGCCCACCCCGGCAATCGCCCCGTTGACCACCAGATCGTTCAAGTCACCGGGCGGAATGAGCCGGCCGATGGTCGCGCCGGACCAGTCCACGATGGCCTGCAACGCGTCCATCGGAATTTTGGCAAACGTGAAGATGCTCTGGAAAATCAGAGTCATGAGCGCGAGGAAAATCAACGTGCCCCAGATTTTGTGCGTGAGGACGCGGTCCAGCTTGTCGCTGAAAGTCTCGCCCGGCGGCGCCAGTTGGGAAGTCACCGCCTGCTGGATTTCCGCCACGCGCGCATAGCGCCATTCAATGGGGGCGCCGCGCCAGTCAATGCCGTGGCTCTCCAGCCGTTTCCGGGCCGCGGCGACCGCGTCCTGGATGTTTTGCGGATAATGCCCGCGGCTGGAGGCCAGCGCCTTTTCGTTGCTCAACAAGAGCAGGGCTTCCGCAGTGGCCTGCAGCCGCCGTCCCTGAAAAGTCTGCGCCAACAACGCCGCCAGCCCGGTCGCTTCAATCCGGAACCAGCCCGGCAACTGGCAAAACAACTTCGCCGTCGGCAGGGCGTCGCCCGGAGGGTCCGCAGTGCTCCCGGCCACGCCTCTCAGCAGCGCGATGATTTTTTGTTTGAGTTCGGCAATGCCCTGTCCGGCACTGGCCACCACCGGCAGCACCGGCACGCCGAGAGTGTTGCCCAGTTTCTGCGAGTCAATCCGATTGCCGTTGGCCTCGGCCACGTCCACCATGTTGAGCGCGATCAACGTGGGATGGCCCAATTCGATGACCTGCGTCGTGTAGTAAAGATTCCGTTGCAGGTTGGAAGCGTCCACGACGATGACGATCAAGTCGGGCGCGGGCAATTCCGGCAGGCGGTGCAGCAGCACGTCGCGCGAGATTTGTTCATCAAGCGAGTTGGGGCTCAGGCTGTAGGTGCCGGGCAAGTCCAGTACGCGGATATCCATCCTGGCGGGCGCGCCGGGCAACCGGCCCTCCTTCCGTTCAACCGTCACGCCCGCGTAATTGCCCACTTTGGCGCGCAAGCCGGTCAACGCATTAAACACCGTGGTCTTGCCGGAATTGGGATTTCCCGTCAGGACGACGTAAAGGGGACGGGTGGCGGTGGGCGCTGGGGAAGCAACCGGTCGCGTATGGGATTGGGGGGCAACCTCGGGTTGCCTCCGCTCGGGAATTTCTGTCGCGCCAATAGGCATAAACTAACAGTCAGGATACAGGCACTTGGCAGCCGGCACTTGCGGTAGTTTGCGCTTTTTTGTCGGCAACTTGCGCCCGGACCGGGAGAGAATTGCTCGAAGGATTTGTGCATTGAGCCCCAGAACCTGCCGATGCCAAACGAGCTTCCGAATATGAATGCCGCCCGCCTGCTGTTCCCTCTCCGCTCCCATTCTGATGGGAGGGGAGAGGGTCAGGGTGAGGTGAGGGCTCTTTGCTATCATTGGATGTTCGATGTTCGATGTTGGATGCCTGCCCCGACATCCGACGTCGGGGTTCATGTTCCCCGGTTCGTGGGAAGGACGCGGCGCCGGACCTCCATTGTGTGAGAGTCTATTTGCCGCCGGTGACCTTTACCAGAATCTGTTCCGCCTCGCTCTTGCGCAGGGTCAGATTGTAGCCACGGATCTTGATTTCGACCGGGTCACCCAATGGCGCGAAGCGCACCAGTTCCACGGGCGTGCCAATCAACAAGCCCATTTCCATGAGACGCGGGCGGCTTTGCGGCGGGAGATTGATTTCCGCCACGGTCACCGTCGTGCCCACGGCAACTGAGCTCAACGGCTGGGAAGCGTCGGCCATACGCAGTTCAAGCGGCGGCGGGTGCGGGCAGGGGTTCGACCAGAATGCGATTGGCCAATTCCTCGCTCAAGGCCAGCCGCGCATTGCAAACCTGGCAGATGACGTTGGCCCGGCTGCTCACCAATCTAACGCGTTGTTCCTCGCCCAAACCCAGTTCGCGCAAGCGGTCCTGGGTGGCCGGCGCCGCCACCAGTTCCTTGATGCAAACAGTGGTGCCGGCCTTGACCCGGCTCAGCGGACAAACCGCCGGCCCGGCACACTGGCCTGCCACCACTTTGCAACCTGCCACACTTTTCTTCATTGCGCGGCAAGATATGTTAACCTGGTCAGCGTGACAAGCCCGTTTTGGCGTAGATCCTGTTTTTTTGTTCCGCTGGCCGCGCGGTTCAGGCACGATGTGGCGGCAATCCGAACCACAAATGTATCGCGGAAAGAAAATTGTCGTGGTGATGCCGGCGTATAACGCGGCGCAGACCGTCACGCAGACGGTGGATGAGGTCATGCAGCAGGGGGTGGTGGACGAAATCATCCTGGTGGATGACCGCAGCCGGGACGACACGGTGGCCGTGGCTTCGTCGTTGCTGGGGGTGCGAGTGCATGTGCATGAACGGAACAAGGGCTACGGCGGCAACCAAAAGACCTGCTACCGCCTGGCGCTCGAAGCCGGCGCCGATATCGTCATCATGGTCCATCCGGATTATCAATACACCCCCAAGCTCATTCCCGCGATGGCTTCGATCATCGCCAATGGTTTGCATCCATGCGTGCTGGGCAGCCGCATCCTGGGTGGATATGCGCTGCGGGGCGGGATGCCGTTCTGGAAATACGCTTCCAACCGATTCCTGACCCTCGCGGAAAACGCGCTGCTGGGCGCCAAGCTTTCGGAATACCACACGGGTTACCGGGCGTTCTCGCGGGAAATCCTGCAAACGCTGCGGCTGGAGGCGAACTCGGATGATTTTGTGTTCGACAATCAGATGCTCGCGCAAATCGTCTGGCACGGATTCACCATCGGAGAAGTGAGCTGCCCGACGAAGTATTTTCGGGAAGCCTCGTCCATCAATTTTCGTCGCAGCGTCCAGTATGGATTTGGCTGCCTGGCCACGGGGCTGGCGTTTCGCCTGGCCAAATTGCACCTCTGCCGCCCGGCAATTTTTAATTCAGCGCGGCCGCGAGGCGTGACTTCTTGCGGTTGACGGTGGGGCGGGGCAGCACGCCGAATTTGACGGCCTTGTCGAGGGCGGAATGGACGGCGGGCAACAACTTGGCGGCCTCGTCCTTCTGGCCGGCAGCGAGGGCCGCGCGGTAATTTTTTTCGAGGCGATGCAGGCGGGATTTGACACTGAGATTCTGCCCGTGTTTGCGCTGGCTGTTGCGCATGCGGCGTTCGGCTGACTTGGTGTTCGGCATATTTTTCGCTTAAAAGCGCCGCAGCCTAAGCGATTTTGCGCCGATGTCAACGGCGAAAGCCGTGGTTGGCAAGATGACGAGGCCTTGACTTTCAGGCTTGTAAAGGCCGGCGACTTGGGAGAACCATTAGCGGACATCGGGCGTATGCCGTCCAGACACGAACGGCGGACACGGCAACCCTGAGGCATGAACAAACGGCTGCACATACTGCATTTGGAAGACGAACCGGACTTCGCCGAGTTGGTGTGCTCCATGCTGGAGCAGGACCACTTGGAGGCGGAGGTCAAACGAGTGAAGAACCGCGCGGAATTGGAGGCGGCGCTGGAGGCGAAGGTGTTTGACATCTTGCTCTCGGATTTCCATCTGCCGGGATTTACCGGTATGCAGGCGCTGGCCATCGCGCGCGAGAAGCGCCCGGACATGCCCTTTATCCTCATTTCCGGGACCATTGGCGAGCAGGCGGCGATTGAGAGCTTGAAGGCCGGAGCGACCGATTACCTGCTCAAGCAACAGCCCGAACGATTGCCATCGGCCATTCGGCGCGCGGTGCAGGAGGCGGAGGAACGCGCCAAGCGTCGGGCAGCCGAGACCGAATTGATCCGCCGCGAAAAGTATTTTCGCACCCTTACGGAACATTCGGTTGACATTCTCTCCATTTTATCCCCCGACGCAACGGTGATCTACCAGAGTCCGTCGGTCCAAAGTGTTTTGGGCTACGAGCCGCAGGAATTGGCGGGGAAGAACTTCTTCGCCCACGTGCATCCCGACGACCTGCCCCGTGCGCGCGAGGCATTGCAATCACTGCTCGACCACCCGGAGCAGACGCTGACGTTGCAAATCCGATACCGGCACAAAGACGCATCCTGGCGGCATCTGGAGGCCATCAGCCAGAATCGTTTGAGCGACCCGGAAATCGGCGCGCTGGTGGTCAATTCGCGCGATGTGACCGAGCGCTGGCAGGCGGCGGAGGAGGTGCGCAACAGCGAACGGCAGTATCGGCTGCTCTTTCAAGGCAACCCCAATCCGATGTGGGTGTTCGACCTGGAATCGTTGGTGTTTCTCGAAGTGAACGAGGCGGCCATTCTGCACTACGGTTATTCGCAGGCCGAATTCCTGGCCATGACGGTGGCCGATTTGCGGGCGCCGGGTGGAAATGAGGGCGCCAACAAGGACGTGGTTGGCACCACGGGCCAGGGCCTCATCTGGCGGCACCGGCGCAAGGACGGCACGCTGATTGACGTGGAAATCATCTGGAGTCCGATTGTTTTCCGCGATCGCTTCGCGGCGCTGGCGATGGCGATGGACGTGACCGAACGAAAGCGGGTGGAGCACCAGAGGGGGATTTTCGCCAAGCTGAGCCACAATCTCAGTTCCGCCACCACGGCAACGGAGGCGGCGGCGACCATTGCCGAGGCGGCCGATGCGTTGTTCAAATGGGATGATTTCGCCCTGGATCTGTACTCGGCCGCCCAGGACGACGTTTTTTCGCTACTCAACATCACGACGGTGGAGGGGCGGCGTGTCCAACTGCCGTCGTCGCCGCAACCCAAGACCGCCAACGCGCTCATCCGTCGGGTAGTGAGCAAAGGTGCGGAGCTGTTGTCGCCTGCGGAGGCCAAGGGTTACGCCACCGCCACCATGCTGGCCCCCATTCGGAAGGGCCAACGGGTGATCGGCGTGTTGCTGATTCAGAATCACCTGCCCGGCGCCTATAGCAAACGCGACTTGGAAATCCTCCAGACGCTCGCCGACCAGTGCGCCGGAACGCTCGAACGCGTCCGGGCCGAACAGGAATTGCGTGAGAGCCAGCGGCGGTTCCGGGACCTCTTCGAGAATTCACCCGATGCGATTTTTGTGGAAGATTTGAACGGCCTGGTGCTGGACGTAAACGCGGCCGCCTGCGCGCTGCACGGCCTCAAGCGCGAGGTATTGGTGGGCAAGAACGCCCTGAACGATTTGATTCCCGCCGCCCACCGCGAAGAGGCGCGGCGCGATTTTCAGAAGCTGGCCAGCGGCGAATTCATGTGGGTGGAAGGCGAGAGCATCAACGCCGAGCGGATCCCGGTGCCGGTGGAAGTCCGCGCCAGCCGGATGGAATACGCGGGCCAGCCGGCCTTGTTGCTGCACGTGCGCGACATCACCGAACGGCGCGCGGCCGAGGCCGCGCTGCGCAGTTCCGAGACATTGTTCCGCTCGGTATGGGAAAACTCGGTGGACGGCATGCGGCTGACGGACGAAAACGGCAATATCATCGCGGTCAACGGCGCGTTCTGCCGGCTGGTCGGCTTGCGCCAGGAGGAGCTGGAAGGCAAACCCTTCACCTTGATTTATGCGGAGTCCGAAGGACGGGAACGACGACTGGAAGAATACCGGACGCGGTTTCGTGAGCGGGATGTTGAACGCAAGCGTGAGCGGGCTTGCAAGCTCCAAAACGGCCACGAGGTGATTTTTGAAATCACTGCTTCCCTGGTCGAGTTGCGCGGCAAGCCGCTCCTGGCGCTTAGTTTGTTCCGCGACGTTACGCTGCAACGACGGCTCGAGGACCAGTTGCGCCAGTCGCAAAAAATGGAGGCCATCGGACAGCTTGCCGGCGGCATCGCACATGATTTCAACAACATCCTCACGGTCATTCACGGCCATGCGTCGCTGCTGACGGCCTCCAGTCTCGATGAAATGGCCATGCGGTCGGCGCAACAGATCAGCCAGGCCGCCGAACGGGCGGCGGGCTTGACGCGGCAGTTGCTCACGTTCAGCCGCCGCCAGCTCATCCGGCCCCGGCGCCTCGACATGAACCAAGTCGTGGGTAACCTGAGCGACATGTTGGGCCGGATGCTGGGCGAAGACGTGACGCTGCGGCTGAATTACCACGACACTCCGGCGGTGGTGGAGGCCGATGCCGGCATGATGGAGCAGGTGCTGCTCAATCTGGCCGTCAATGCGCGCGACGCCATGCCGCGCGGCGGCCAACTGGACGTCCGCGTCGCCCTGGTGGAAGTGGATGAAGCGCGCGTCTTGCAACACCCGGAGGCGCGGGTGGGGCGCTTCGTTTGCGTCAGCATGTCCGACAATGGTTGCGGGATCCCGCCGGAAAATCTCCCGCGCATTTTCGAGCCTTTCTTTACCACCAAGGCAGTTGGCAAGGGCACCGGCCTGGGACTGGCTACGGTCTATGGCATTGTCAAGCAGCACCAGGGCTGGCTGGAGGTGGAAAGCACCGTCGGCGTGGGCAGCACCTTCCGCATTGCCCTTCCGTGCGTCGGTGAACTGCCGCCGGATTCCGAGAAACCGCCGACGGCCGTTGCCATTCGCGGCGGCACCGAAACCATTCTGCTGGTCGAGGACGAGAAACCGGTGCGCGAACTCGTCGCGCGCGTCCTGACCAAACAGGGATACCACATCCTGCAGGCCGGCTCCGGGGTGGAGGCCATCAAAGTCTGGCGGCGTCACAAAAAAGACATCGCCCTGCTGCTGACTGACTTGGTCATGCCGGAAAACATGAATGGCCGTGAGTTGGCGGAGACCTTGTGGGCCGAGCGGCCTGACCTCAAAGTCATTTTCAGCAGTGGTTACAGCGCCGACATTGTGGGCAAAGACTTCAAACTGGATGCGGAACTAAACTACCTGCAGAAGCCGTATCATCCGCAAACACTGGCCCTCGCCGTCCGGCGGTGTCTGGACGGAAAGCTTTGAGCGTGGGCAGTGTCAAGTTGCGCCGGCTGCCGTCATCCTCTATGCTCGCCGCCATGATTATCGCGCCTTCCTTACTGGCTTCGGACTTCACTCGCTTGGGCAGGGAAGTCCAGCGCGCGGGCCGTTCCGGCGCCGATTGGCTGCACTTGGACATCATGGACGGCCATTTCGTGCCGAACATTTCCTTTGGCCCCGGCGTCGTTCAGGCCGTGCGGCCATTGACCAATCTTTTTTTCGACGTCCATTTGATGTGCAGTCAGCCGGAAATCCTCCTGGAACCCTTTGCCAAAGGCGGCGCCGATGAACTGATCGTTCACGTCGAACTCGGCGAACAGGTCACCCCGTTGCTCTGGAAGATCCGGTCGCTGGGCAAAAAAGTGGGCCTGGCCGTCAATCCGCCCACCGCCATTACCGAAGTGCTGCCCTACCTGGAGCAGATTGATTTGCTGCTGGTGATGACGGTTAACCCCGGTTTTGGGGGGCAGGCGTTCATCCATGAGACACTGCCGAAAGTTCAGCAGGCCCTCGCCTGGCGGCACGAACGGAAATTGTCCTATCGCATCAGCGTGGACGGCGGCATCAACTTCCAGACCGCCGCCGAATGTGCGAGTGCCGGCGCCGACACTTTTGTGGCCGGTACGAGCCTCTTCCACGCTTACAACCTCAAAGCCGCCGTCGCCAAGATGCGGAAAATAGTCACCGACCACGCCCCCGCTACAGTCGCTCAGCCTTAGCTTCGGCGCTGTGTTCACCCGAGGCGCAAGCCTTACTGCGAGACCGAAACGCTGTCAAACAAGGTGGAATTTAACCGGCTGTTGTTGTGCGCGGTGAGGGCCAGGCCCGCGTAAATGGCCGGCGACATGGAAATGGTCGCGCTCCGGACGCGAGTCCAGTTCGTGCCATCGCCGGAGACATAACTGCTGAAGCTGTCGCCGGCGCGGACCAGCCGTACCCAGTAAGGGAGGTGGTTGGCCGGGCCGTCGCTGTTGCGGTCGCCGGTATCCGTCTCCGGACGCCATTCAAAGGCCGAGCCTCCCTGGCCGGTCACTGCCATCAGGGCCTGCCTCGACCCGGGCGAAAAATTTTCCCGGAACATCACCCCCGCCTTGGCCCACGGGTCGGTGATTTGCATCGAGAGGACGCGCGCCGTGATTTGTCCGTCGCCGGTGAACGGCACGTAGGCGTAATGGAAGGAATCGGCGTTCTCCCAGATGTCCGCGCCCGAGGCAACCAGATTGAAGCTGCCATCCAGGGAACTCGCATCACCGGGCAATCCGACCTGGCCGATGTCCCGGTGCGTCCAGCCGGGCGGCAGCGGCGGCGGGGGCGGCGGCAGCGAATTAATCCAGGCCGTGATCGCCGCCACCGCATTTTGGTCCACAACATTTTTGGCCAGCGGCGGCATCTGAAGATTGCCCGCCAGATTGACCCGGTGGAGCAGCATGGATTTGCCGGGATTAAGCGGTACGATCAGTTTCGCGCCGGATATGCCGAGGGTATTTTCGACCGGACCTTCAAGGAGGTTTTGTTTTTGCAGGGGCGTGTCAACGCGGGTGTCGAAAAAGGATTCCACCCCGCCGGGCCGATGGCACTGGGCGCAGTTGGCGTCAAGATAGGAGCGCACACGCCACTCCAGCGAGGCGTTGGTATCGGTAACCGTAACCAGCCGGGTGAAGTGCGGGATTTCATTTTCATCCAAACGCACGTTGAACATGCCGATGTGGCTCCAGGTGCGAAGCTGGTTGTCGGTTGCGCCGGCAGTGCCGGCAGCCTGCGGGGTCGCCGACTCGTCGCTGGGATAGGCGAAATCGCCGTTAAGCTGGCGTGTCTTGACGCCCAATACCCCGCCGGACACGGGCGTGTGGCACGTGAGGCAGTCCTGACGGCCGGGATAAAACCATCGTTGGATACGCATGCCGCTGGCGGTTTTCACTGGAATGTCCTCGTTGGTGCCGGCAATGACCAAATCGGCATCGCTGTGGTCAGCGCGCCATTTATAGCTTGCGCCATAGACCGTGCCATTGGTGTCGCGGACCAGCAGGCGGGTTTCCAGGCGGCGCAGTGTGTTGGTGTTCGTGTCGTCCACCGGCAGTTGGAAAGTCTTCACGAACACCGTGCCGGCGGGAAACGTCCATTCACCGGTGGGGGCGAAGCTGACGACAGTATTGGACGGGAGCGCAATCCAGCGCAATTTCAGCGCGCCATCCGACCACAGCGGCGAGTTGACCGTGTACGGCACGAGCCCGGCGGCTGGTTGAAGTGATTTCAAATCCGCAAACGTGCCGGTTTGCGAGAGCAGGATGGGCAGCGGATGCGTTGGCGGCGGCGGGCCACCCCGCGCCAGGGTGAAAATGCAGCCGCCAATGCTGCTCATCTGGCAAAAATAAATTTCGCCGGCGGCGTCGGTGCCGAACGACGAAAGCCCCGTGTAATCGGCGCCGGCATTCGGCCCGGCCCCCTTGGGCATGACGCAGAGCAGGGCCTTGCTCCGCGGGGTCGTGGTCTCGTCGAGCGCCCAAACGGTGTGAAAGACGTTGTCGCCAAAGATGTACCGGCCGCCGAGGTCGCGCGTGAATTCTTTGCCGCGATAAACGTAGCCGCCGATGATGGCGCGCCCATCGCTGTGCGAATAATCCAAAATCGGCCCCCGGCTGACGCCAATGCAGGGCAGCTTCATTTCCCCCAGCGTGCCTTCGCAGTACGGCCACTGAAAATTCAAGCCGGACTCGCCGGGTTCAATCACGTCAATTTCCTCGCGGGCACTATCACCGACGTCGCCAATGAAAATCCGCTCCGTGGCCGCATCAATGGTCATGCGGTGCGGACTGCGCAGGCCGAGGCAGAAAAATTCCTCCAGCGGCGGCAACTGCGAGGTTTCCGGTGCGTATAGTGAAATCGAGACCCCTTCGCCTGTGCCGCTTTTCAGTTCGCTTGGCGCCGGCACGAGTTGCGCCTGGCGCGCCAAAGGCGTCCCAGCCACGAACGGGTTGTCGTTCGGGATGAAATAGTGTGCCGTGGCGCCATTGAGCGGCTGGCGCGGAATGGGATGGCTGATGTTGCCGCCGTGGCAGTCCACGTCTATCCGCAGCACCCCGCCGAACAAACTTCGGTTTATCACCTGGTCGTTATCACCGACGGCATTGTCGCCAATGGTGAGGTAGAGAAAACCATTCTGTGGATGGAAAAACATGCCGCCGCCGTGGTGCCAGATGGTCTGGTCGGCCAGATCAATGAACACGGTTTCGGAACCTGGAATAGCCGTGCCGTTGGCATCGAGCGTGAAACGGGAAAGGCGGTCGTGGTAGCTATTGGGCACTACTGGGTTGGGCCGGTTCGTCGGGCTGCCGGTAACCGTGCCCGGTTTTACCCAGGTATAATAGACAAACAGAAAGTGGTTCGTCGCAAACCCCGGATGAAACGCCGCACCGAGCAGTCCTGAATCATCCCAGCCCTGGCATTGGTTGCTGAGGTCGAGCACGAGTTTCTTTTGCGTCGTGTCCGGTGAATTGAGAAAGGTCCACACGCGGCCTTCCCGTTCCCAAACGCACAGTTCGTCGGTGCCCGGCACAAACGTGAGGCCCACGGAATTGGTGAAGAGCAAATGGGGAAACGCCGCCACCGCCGACCAATCACCCGAGATGGCCGGCGCGGTTTCGGGCATCGTGCCATTGAGAAACACGCCGATTGGCGGGCGGGACTTCAGCCCGTAGGAAATCCCTGAGGCGGGAAATGACGGACAAAGCAGCGGAATCACACACGCAAGGGCAAAAGCCAATTTGCCAGCCGCGTAATCGTTGTAAAATCCCCTGTTCACGAAATAAACAGGGACAACATTCTCCCAATCGCACGCGGGGTCAAACGGGATGTTTGGATTTCGATTTGCGATTTACCCGCCGAATGTCAAAATCGGTGACGTCAATCGTAAATTGTCAATCGCAAATCCAAAATGTTCCGTCCGTGCATAGACCTGCATGAAGGCAGGGTGAAACAAATCGTCGGCGGCACGCTCGGCGACCGCGGCGCGCGCACTAATTTTGTTTCCGCCAAGCCGGCGCGTTGGTTTGCCGAACTTTACCGGCGCGATGGCCTGACCGGCGGCCACGTCATCATGCTCGGCCCGGGCAATGAAGCCGAGGCGCGGGCGGCGCTGGCGGCATTCCCAGGAGGGCTCCACGTGGGCGGGGGCGTCAACGGGGAAAATGCGCGAAGCTGGCTGGACGCCGGCGCGTCACATGTCATCGTCACCAGTTGGGTGTTTCGCGAAGGCCGGGTGGATTCGGCACGGCTGTACGAACTGGTGAGGAGGATCGGAAAGGAGAAGCTGGTGCTGGATTTAAGCTGCCGCCGTCGGGGCGAAGAATATTTTGTCGTCACCGACCACTGGCAGAAGTTCACCGAACTGGCGGTGAACGCGGAGACCCTGCAACTGCTTGCCGGGTCGTGCGCTGAATTTTTGATTCACGCGGTGGACGTGGAAGGCTTGTGCCGCGGGATTGATCGCGACTTGGTTGAAAAGCTTGGCCGATGGACGCCGATTCCAGCGACTTATGCGGGCGGGGCGAATTCATTTGCTGATTTGGAGGAGGTGACGCGCCTGGGGAAGGGCCGGGTGGACCTGACCATCGGTTCGGCGCTGGATATCTTTGGCGGCCACGGCGTGAAGTACGAGGATTGTGTGAAGTTCAATCGCGGTCACAAGGCGTAACGAAAATTTATGGGCGACGACGCGGTGCACGCCATCACTGGTGCTTTTGGTTATTCCGGGCGTTACATTGCAACGCGCCTGCTGGGCGAAGGTTGTCGAGTCATCACCCTGACCAATTCGCCGGCGCGCGCAAACCCGTTTGGAGATCAAAGGCCTGATGGACGGTCTCCTTTGCGTAAAAGCACCCCCTGCCGGCCAGACGCGTTTGACCGACTGGGTGCAAGCAAACGCAACAAGCTTGGGCCGGACTTACGCCAGCGAGCTCGCCAGGAGAAGGGATCGGGAATCCTCCTATTCCCAATTGGGCAATCCCAAGGGTTCGCGAATTTGAATGATAAGAGGCAGGCGGCTTGCGCCGCTTTACCGATCAAAAACTTTCTGCGCGCCAAAGTGGCGAACGCACGCCAAAGTGGCGCTTGAAGTTTGGAGTTCCGCCTTCAGGCGGTGAATTGCAAGTTATCAGCCGAACCGCCGAACGAGCACAGTCCGCGGATGCTCCCCTGCCAACCAAGACACGTGCCGTCATTTGCCAAACCCACCCGTGCCCGGCAAATCAAACTCGCCAAAGCGCGCGGGTTTGCTATGGTGGGCAGCGGATGAACTTTTCCGTCGAAAAATGGCTCGCGGAGTGGCTCGCGGGGTTGGGGCAGCTCGCCTTGCTGGCCCGGGAAGCCTTGGCCTCGTTGTTCCGGTTCAAACTCAAGTGGCGGGATTTTCTCTATCAGCTTTATTTCATCGGCGTCGGGTCGCAGACGGTGGTGCTCATTACCGGCGCCTTTACCGGCATGGTGCTCGGCGCCCAGAGCTATTATCAGTTTCACAAGGTCAAGATGGATACCGCGACGCTGGCGGTGGTGGGCGTTTCCATGTGTGATGAACTGGGCCCGGTGCTGACGGCGCTGATGGTGGCCGGACGGGTGGGCGCGGCCATCGCGGCGGAGCTGGGCACCATGCGCGTGACCGAGCAAATTGACGCGCTGCGCACGCTGGCCACGCATCCGGTGGATTATCTGGTGGTCCCGCGGATTCTGGCCGGCATTGCCGCGCTGCCGTTGTTGACGATGGAGTCCATCAGCTTGGGCATTGCGGCCAGTTACTTTATCTGCGTCCACCTGCTCGGAATTGATCCGGCGTATTTGTGGGTGAATTTATTGAAATATACCCACGACATTGACGTGGTGATCGCGCTCATCAAGGCGCTTATTTACGGGGGCGTTCTGACCCTCATCGGTTGTTACAAAGGCCTCACCTGCGGGTTGGGCGCGGAGGGCGTGGGCCGCGCCACAACCGAGGCAGTGGTGTATGCGTCCATCACCATTCTCATCACGAATTTCTTCCTGACGCTGGTGCTGGACAAAGTCGCCAGCCTGTTATGATCGAGGCGCGGAATCTGCATAAACGATTCGGCGCCCTGCCAGTCCTGGATGGCGTGAGTTTTCGGATTGAAAATGGCGAATCGGTCGCCATTATCGGGCGGAGCGGGTGCGGCAAGAGCGTGTTGCTCAAGCACCTTATTGGGCTATTGGTCCCGGACTCGGGCCAGGTGCTGGTGGATGGCGAAGACATCGGGTTGATGGACGAACGCCAGTTGCTGCGCGTGCGCCTGAAGTTTGGCATGGTGTTTCAGAGCTCGGCGCTGTTCGACTCGATGACCGTGGCCGAGAATGTGGCGTTCGGACTGCGTCGTTGTAAAAACCTGTCCGAGGCGGAAATTGCCCGGCGCGTCGCCTCGGCGCTGGACATGGTGGATCTGCCCGGCACCGAAGCAAAAAATCCAGCGGAACTGTCGGGCGGCATGCGCAAACGGGTGGGGCTGGCGCGGGCGGTTATTTATGAACCACAAATCGTGCTTTACGACGAGCCGACCACGGGATTGGACCCCATCGTGTCCGACAGCATAGACAAATTGATGGTGCGGGTGCGCGACCGGTTGAAGGTAACCACGGTCGTGGTCACCCATGACATGCGCACGGCGCGTCGCGTGGGACAGCGCGTGCTGATGATGCACGACAAGAGAATATACGCCGCGGGCGCGCCGGAGGAGTTTTTCGCTTCGCGGGACCCGGTGGTGCGGCAATTTGTGGACGGCGTGGCGGATCCGTAGAAAGCTGTGTTTTAGCATGGAAAAATCGCATCTGGAAACGAGAGTAGGCCTGTTTGTGTTCATCGGTCTGGCGCTGCTGGCGCTGCTGATGATCCAATTCAGCAAGGGCACCAGCATATTCCGTGGCACCTATGAGTTGCGCCTGCATGCGGTTGATGTGGGCGGCCTCAAGACCCGGGCGGGCGTGCTGCTGGCGGGCGTCGAAGTTGGCAGCGTTTCCCATATCACGCTGGCCGGAGACGGCAAGAGTGTGACCATCTTGTTGGACATTTACAAGGATTACAAAATCTACGGCGACGCGAAGTTCGAGATCGAGCAGTCCGGTGTCCTGGGCGACCAGTATGTAGCCGTGATTCCAACCCAGAACCAGGGCCCGCCCTTGACCAATGGGGCGAACGTAAACTGCGAGGCGCCGCTCAGCCTGCTGGCGATGTCGCGCACCGCCGCCGAGTTAATCCACAACGTTGACGACATCGCCCAGAAATTGGACGCGTCCATTACGGATTTGCGCCGCGTCGTGTTGAACCCGGAAACTTTCAGCAATTTCACGGCGTCGGTGGACAACCTGCGGGTCTTCACGTCCGAGGCGCGCGGCGCCGTCGGCAATATTAACGGCCTGCTTACCACCAACAGCGCGGAGTTCAGCCGGGCGATCAGCAATGTGGTATTCTTCTCGCAAGAAATGATCCGGCTGGCCAACAACGCGCAAGACGTGGTGACGACCAACGGCCCGGAAATCACGGCGGCAATAAAAAACATTGAATCTTCGAGTGAAGCGTTGAAAACATTGGCGGACAATCTGCAATCCGGCAAAGGACTTGTCGGCACGATGCTGGTAAATGAGCCATTGGCCACCAACGTGCAAGTCCTCGCCGACAACCTGGCGGTGGCCTCCAGCAATTTGAACCGGTTCGGCTTGTGGCATTTCCTCTGGCACCACGAACCGCCGCCGCCGACAGGGCAGGGGCCGGGTGACAAGAGCCAGACAACAGGCGATAAGTGAGATGACAAGCAATTGATATGACACCCCTTTGGGCGATACGGCTCTTTTTCCTGGCGCTCTGCACCACGGGCGGCTACGCCATCAGCCAGGTCCGTCCCGAATACGTCGGCCAGGAACACGGCGCACTGGTCGGAATGGCCATCGGCTTTGGCTTCGGCGGGCTCCTGATCGCCATTGATGAAATGCTCAAGGGCTTTTCGCTCCGGGCGTTCTCCTCCGTCAGCTTCGGCCTGCTGCTGGGCACCGTGGTGGCCATTCTGGTGGATTATTCCGGTCTGTTCCAAAACGCCGACGAGCGGACCCGCTGGCTCATCCGGCTCTGCTTGTTCCTCGGTTTCGGCTACATCGGCATCATCCTGGCCATGCGCAGCAACAAGGAGGATTTCTCGCTCATCATTCCGTTCGTCCGGTTCTCGCCGCAAAACAAGCCCGACAACCTCCTGTTGCTCGATACCAGTGTCATCATTGACGGGCGGATTGCCGATTTGATTGAAACCCGTTTTCTGGAAGGCCTGGTAGTTGTGCCGCGGTTTGTGCTGCGCGAACTCCAACAGGTGGCTGATTCGACCGACCCCATCAAACGCGCCCGCGGCCGCCGTGGCCTCGAAATGCTCAACCGCATCCAACGCAGCAACCGCATCGAAGTCCGCATCCACGACGGCGATTTCCCCGAGGAAAAAGAAGTGGACGCCAAGCTGATCCGGCTGGCGCGCAATCTCAACGCCCGGCTGTTCACCAACGATTACAACCTCGCCAAAGTCGCCGAATTGCAAAAGGTCAATTACGTCAACCTCCACGAGGTGGCCAAAGTTCTGAAAGTGATTCTGCTCCCCGGCGAGATTTTGCACCTGAAAATCGTGCGTGAGGGCAAGGACCGCGGCCAGGGCATCGGCTATCTGCCCGATGGCACCATGGTCGTGGTCAACAACGGTCAGCCGCACATTGGCCAGCAAGTGGAGGCGCAGGTGCAGACCCTGCTCCAGACCGGCGCGGGCATTATCGTCTTTGCCGAAATCAAAGTGCCTCTTCCCGCATAGGCGGCCAACGTTTGCTATGGATATGGTCACCGTCGCTACCGCCTTTAATCCCGCCGACGCGCACCTGGCCCGCTCGCGCCTCGAAGCGGCGGGATTTCATCCCGTGGTTTTCAACGAACTCTCCGCCTTGAGCATGGACGGCTATGCGCTCGCCGCCGGGGGAATTCTCGTGAAAGTCCCCGAAGCGGAAGCCGCCGACGACCGGGAATTCCTCAACGCCCCCCCGCCATCCGACCATCCGGCGTAAGGGGCTCTGAATCGTTCAAACCAAAATCAAATGCCCCAAAGGGGCACCGGCCTCCAGCCCAACGTTCTTAGTGTACCTGCAACTGCCCCCTCTTCCCCTCTCGCTTTCGCCGCCCAATTTGGTATAACCGGCGCCGCCGATTATGTCATCCAAGCACCATCACGCGCTCCGCCGGCTCAAGAAATTGCTGCCGGCTGAAATCACACTCGAACCGCACACGCTCGCGAAATATGCCGGTGACAAGTGGTTTGCGACGCACCAGCCCGATGCAGTGGCGCGGCCGCGCTCCACCCGCTCGGTGGCGGCCGTGCTGCGCTTTGCCAACGAGCACAAAATCCCGGTCACGCCCCGCGGCGCGGGGCACGGTTACGTGGGCGGCTGCGTGCCGGTGCGCGGCGGCATTGTGCTCGCCCTCGAACGCATGAACCGCATCCTCGAAATCAATGCCCGGGATTTCGCCGCCGTGGTGCAGCCGGCCGTAAACACCAAACACTTGCAGGAAATGGTCGAGCAACGCGGCTTGTTTTATCCGCCCGACCCCGCCAGCCGCGCCGACAACTTTATCGGCGGCAACATCGCCACCAATGCCGGCGGCCCGCGGTGCCTGAAATATGGCGTTACCCGCGACTATGTGCTCGGCCTGGAAGTCGTGCTGGCCGGCGGCCAGATCGTCCGGCTGGGTGGCCGCACGCACAAAAACAAAACCGGCTATGATCTGCACCGCCTGTTTGTCGGCTCCGAAGGCACGCTGGGCGTCGTCACGGAAGCGACTTTGAAATTGATACCGCTCCCACCCTTTCGCGCCAACCTGGCGGTCGGGTTTGGCTCCATGAACCAGGCGGTCCGGGCGCTGCAGGCGATTTTGGCCGGCGGCTTCCTGCCCTGTGCGTTGGAACTGGCCGACGAATTCACGCTGGCCGCCGCTTACCGGCGCACCAAAAGCGAGCGCTTGCGCGGCTGCCGCGCCCATCTCATTACCGAATTGGACGGGCAGGAGAATTCGGTGCGAAATGAATTGAAGGACGTGGAACAAATCGTCCGCCGGCAGAAACCGTTGTTTGTGGAGCGTGGCTTCGGCAACAAGGAATGCGAAGCCGTCTGGCAAATCCGCCGGGAATTTTCCTACGCGTTGCGCGACACGGGACTGACCAAGTTGAACGAGGACATCGTGGTGCCGCGCGGACGCCTGGAGGACCTCTTCAAGTTCGCGGCGAAGCTGCAGAAGAAGCACGGCCTGCCGGTGGCATGCTTCGGCCACGCCGGCGACGGCAATATTCACACCAATGTCATGGTTGATTTCACTCAACCCGGCGCCGACGCCCGCAGTGAAGCCGCGCTGGACGAATTGTTCGCGCAAGTCATTGCGTGGGGCGGAGCCATCAGCGGTGAACACGGTATCGGCCTGGCTAAGATGCGCTGGTGGCCGCAGGCGGTATCGCCGGCGAGCCATGACCTCCATCACGCGATCAAGCGGGCGCTCGATCCGAACGGTATCTTGAACCCCGGCAAGTTTGTCTAAGGTGCCTGTCGAAAAAGTAGGAGACGACGAAAGGAGTCTCTGGCTCGTCTCTCAAAATCCCAGCAAATTTGAGACTCATCATTGTAGCGCAGACTTCCAGTCTGCTGTATCGCAGGTTTCTAACCCAATGCCACTAGGATTTGAGGTGTAATTTTGGGAGGGTTTTGCGGACACGGCGATGTTCCTTCACCATGGCCACTCCCATTTTATAAAGTAATGCTTCGAGTTTTCGCCCGTTTTTGA
>JBEKMW010000087.1:0-19872 GCA_049523455.1 Verrucomicrobiota bacterium
TTGTCACCGCGTGGCAGCAGCTTTCGGATTTGCGCGAGCCCGGCAACTTGCGCTCCTGGCTTTGCGGCATTGTCAGAAACCTCAGCCGCCATGCTCTGCGCGGCCAGGAACGCGAACCGGTTCATGCCGCCGAACAATTGGAATCGGTGCCAGAGACGCCCGCCTTGGAAGCGCACCCGCTAACGCAGGCCATCAGCCGGGAGGAGGAAGCCATTCTCTGGCGCTCGCTGGAGCGCATCCCGGAAGTCTATCGTGAACCGCTCATTCTGTTTTACCGCGAACAGGAGTCGGTGGAACGCGTGGCGCAGGTGTTGGAATTGTCCGAAGAGGCCGTCCGGCAGCGGCTCTCGCGCGGGCGAAAGCTGTTACAGGAGGAGATTGCGGCGTTCGTGGAAGGTGCTTTGCGGCAGACGGCGCCGAATCAGGCATTTTCAAGCGCGGTGCTCGCGGCATTGCCGTTGGCAGCGGGCTCGGCAGCCGCCACCGGCCTGGGCGCGGGAGCCAAAGGCACAGCGGCGGCAAAGTCGGGTTTTCTGGCCACATGGCTGGCGCCGCCCGCGCCTTTCCTTGGAATTGCCGCCGGAGTCGGAGCGCAGTGCTTAATCATCCGCGCTGCCACGACCGACCGCCGGTTGCGGGCGATGATGATGGCGCAAGCCATCATTTTCTGGGTTGTTGTCATCGGGTTGGCCTGGGGTGGAGAAGCTGCCGTTCGCTCCATGGGAAATCACTTCCAGTGGGGCAGCCAGATTCGCTTTGTCGCGCTGGCAGTATTTTGGTGGGCCTATTGTTGTGCCATGGTCACTGCGATGAGTGTGATGGCTCGACGCAATCTGGCTTTCGGCACGAGTACCCGGAAGGCCCGTGAAACCGCCCGGCCCGCGGTTGAACCCATGAATCCGGGCGCACTGGCGGTCGCGGTGGCCGGCGTCCATCTGGCGCTTTTTTTCACGCTGATTCGCGTCGCGTGGGATGCGCATGACCCGATGGCCGCCTGGGTCATCGCGGGAACGGCAGTGATGTTGAGTGTATTGGCGTTCTTCTGGATTCGAGGCAAGACCGGAGCGGACGTCGCGCGGGCCAGCAGCGTGCATCTGGGTATCTGTTGCGCGGTAATGCTGATGGCGCTTAACCTGCGGATTGACGTGTGGGTGGCATCGGCGTATGGCGTCACAGTTGCCGAGGCGCATCATCTCCAGCCCACGTGGATTGTTCCGGTGCTTTCTCTGGCCTTTATGCTCTGGGCTGGAGTGCTACCAACCCTGACACGACAGCGCACCGCTTGAGAATTCCAACCGGTTTCCGCTTTCCCGCTTTCCGCATTTCCGAAAAATCGTACCGAATGCGCGACCGTCGCCTATTCCGAACGGCTGACGTGTGATTTACTCGCGGCAGATGACCGCGACCAGTGACCAAAACCAATTCCGGCAGCCGGACACCCAGCTCCGGCAGGCGCTCGCGTGCCGGTTTGAATCGGGCCGGTTCGGCCGGCCGGTGAAGCCGGAGATCGTCAATCGAACGCCCATCTCCGACCTCCCACCTCTGACCTCCGACTTCGGTTTTGCCGCTGTTCAGAAGTTTATCCGGGTAAATCCGGGTAAATCCGGCCATAGAAATTATGAACCTGACCCATAATGGCAAAATCGGTCGCCTCCCCAAGACCATCCGCACACCCAATCAAACCGAATCAAACCGAATCAAACCACTTTTTCCCATGCGCAAACACCCTCAATTCACCGCAACCCCTTGCAACGCAAGCGCATCTCGTTCGGATTTCTGCATTCTACCTTCTGTCTTCTGCGTTTGTCCCGTCGCCCCTTGGAACACCGGTCCTACCGAACCAACTCTTGGGCGCATCTTGACGCTGTCTGCGGCTCCCTCGCCCCGCTCTTTCGCACAAGAGCGGGCTGGGGGGCGAGGGGGTCAATCGCCTGCGCCTGCGGTTTGGGGCAGTGTCCTGGTTTCTTTTCGGAGCGCGGGTCTGCGACCCGCAGCGGCCTGGTTTGCATAGGGATGTGCTGCGGCTCATAGAGCCGCGCTCCCATCCCGGCACGCGGCCTTTCAGGCCGCTTCAACGCACGACACCACGAGACGCCAGGAACTTCCATTGATATCCGCAGCGCCTTGGGCTTGGAGGCGCCCCGACCTTTTGCTATACTGGCCTCGACATGAATCCATGAACAACTGCACCGTTTCCTGAAAATCATCCGCCTTATTATGATATGAAAGCAAAGCCCATGTTGCAGTGGTTGGCGCTGACGGTTCTGGTGAGCGGCGGGCTGATGGCCCGCGCGCAGGAATCGCCGGCTTCGCACGGTTTTGTCATCGGCACCAACGACTTCTGGCTCGATGGCCGGCCGATCCAAATCCGCTGCGGCGAAATGCACTACGCCCGCATTCCGCGCGAGTATTGGGCCAACCGTTTGCGCCTGGCGCACGCCATGGGGCTCAATACCGTCTGTGCTTATATGTTCTGGAACCGGCACGAGCCGCAACCGGGAAAATTTGATTTTTCCGGCGGCGCGGACGTCGCCGAATTTTGCCGCCTGGCGCAAGCGGAAGGGTTACACGTCATTTTGCGTCCCGGCCCGTATGCCTGCGCCGAATGGGATTTCGGCGGCCTGCCGTGGTGGCTGCTCAAAATTCCGGACATCAAAGTCCGTACCGAGGATCCTCGTTATCTGGCCGCCTGCCAGGAATACCTGCGGGTGGTGGGCAAGCAGCTCGGGCCGCTGCAAATCACGCACGGCGGCCCCATCATCATGGTGCAGGTGGAAAACGAATATGGCGCCTTCGGCCACGACCGGAATTACCTCCATATCATCCGCGACGATTTGCGCGCAGCCGGCTTCGACGTTCCCCTGTTCACGTGCGACGGCGCCCCGGAACTCAAAATTGACAGCGTCCCCGATATTTTCTGCGGGGTGGATTGCGCCGGTGACCCCGGGAAGGCCCTGAATACGTTGCGGGAGGTTCGCCCCAGCGGCCCCCTCATGGTCAGCGAATTTTATCCCGGCTGGTTCGACAGTTGGGGCAAACCCCATCACACCGGCGACACGACCAATCTGGTGAAGAACCTGGCCTGGATGCTGGATCACCATGTTTCCTTCAGCCTTTACATGGCGCATGGCGGCACGTCTTTTGGCTTTGACGCCGGAGCCAACAGCCCGCCCTTTTCCCCGCAGACGACCAGCTATGACTATGACGCGCCCATCAGCGAGGCCGGTTGGGCCACGCCCAAATTCTACGCGCTGCGCGATTTATTCTCACAGCATCTGAATCCGGGTGAAACGATTCCGGACGTTCCCACGCGCAATCCCGTCATCGCTTTCAATTCGTTCGAATTAACTGAATGCGCGCCACTTTTCAGCAATTTGCCCAAGTCAAAATTGTTCCCGCGTCCGCAGACCATGGAGGGTCTCGATCAAGCCCATGGCGCGATTCTTTACCGCGGCCAGTTGCCGGCGGGCGGCGCCGCGCAGCTTCATATCGGTGGTCTTCACGACTACGGTTTGATCTTTCTCGACGGCCGGAAAATCGCCACGCTCGACCGCCGCCTGAATCAGAGCACCGTTCCGCTTCCCGCGCGCAGCGCGCCGGCGCGTTTGGACATCCTGGTGGATGCCTTCGGCCATATTAATTTCGGCCATAACCTGGGCGTGAGCGACCGCAAGGGCATCACCGAAGGAGTTGAATTGGTGGATGATGCCGCCACGAACGAAATCATCGGGTGGAACATCTTCAATCTGCCCATGGACGAGCCGGAATTGGCAAAATTGAAATTCCAAAACAGCGCGACGAGTTTGCCGGCGTTTTATCGCGGCGAATTTTCCCTGGCGCAGACCGGCGACACCTTTCTGGATATGTCGGCCTGGGGCAAGGGCATGGTCTGGGTCAACGGTCACAACCTGGGCCGTTTCTGGAACATCGGCCCGCAGCAGACGCTGTATTGTCCGGCGCCCTGGCTGAAAACCGGCCGCAACGAAATCGTGGTGTTCGAATCGAACGGCGCCGGGCAGCACGTGGTGGCCGGGCTCGCCGAGCCGATCCTTGACCGGCTCAATCCCTGAAGGTTTCCTTCGCGTATCGTTCGCGCCACTCCGCGCGGGAAAGTTTTCCCCGCGCGTTCACCGGCAGCGCCGCTACGAAACGCCACGCGCGCGGCACTTGCCAGGCCGGGAGCCGCTGCAGCAGGAATTGTTTCAGCTCGCCCTCCGCGAGCTCCGACGCCACCACGGCCACCACCGTTTCCAGCCGCCCGGCATCGCCGCTGGGCGCGCCGAAGACGAGGCATTCGCGCACGCGCGGGTGCGTCAGCAAAGCGCGTTCAACGGTTTCCGGCGAAAATTTGCGGCCCGCGACATTGATCTGGTCGCCCAACCGTCCGCGCAGGAAAACCAGGCCGTCCCTCAACTCCGCCAAATCGCTGGTCTGAAAAATTCCGCCGCCCAGCGCCGCCGCTTTTTCCGGCCAGTAAGTTTCGCCCACGGCACGGCTGCGGACGACAAGGCAGCCGTCAGCGTTTACGGACAAACTCACGTTTCGCATCGGCGCGCCCGCGCAGGTCGCGTCCGCGCGTGGCACGTCCGTGGCGTCGAACGCAATCCCTCCGCATTCAGATGAGCCGAGAAAGTTGTGAATTTTTACGCTGCTGGTTTGGAACACAGCCTGTTCGATAGCCAGGGGCAGGGGAGCCCCGGCGGAAATCGCCAGTCGCACGGTGGCTGGAATCGCGCCCGCCTCGTGCCACGTGCGCCACATGGCCGGAACCGCCGCCAGCGTCACCGCCGGTTCTTTTTCTGCCGCGCGGCGGACGATTTCCGGCAGCGGCGCCGGCGCGAGAATCAGGGGCACGCCGTGCAACAGCAGCGGCAGTACCAGATTGGAGAACCCGTAGGAATGCGCCATGGAGGTGACGCCGAGATTCGGCCAGTCGGCGCGCAGGCCCATCGTGACCACGATGTTTTCGGCGTCCGCAGCCAGTTGTTCTGCCGTGAACGCCACCAACCGCGTCACCCCGCCCGTGGCCGAGGTGGCTTTGAGCTGGACGCAATTCGGGACCTCGAATTTGAAGTCCGCAGTTTGCAATTCATCGGGCGGCACCTGGCCCGGCTCAAGCGGACAAACCGTCCGCTTTTCCCGCCAGGCGGCAAGCAATTGGATGATGAAATCCGGCGTGTGCCCCTGGGGAAACGCCGGTCCGGCCGGTGGCGCCGATTCCTGTTCGCCGGCGGCCAGGAGTTCTCCAAATGTCCAGCGTCTGCCGGATGCGGTGTCCCGCAGCGCCATTTCCGCTCGCCGCTGCCCGGCGATTTCCCGCCACCGTTCGTAAAGCATTGTCAGCTTGGTAACCCAGTCGTAACTTCTTTCCAAGCGCGATTTATTATGCCGACGACATTGGCCGCCATGAAATCCGCCGGCCACGCAACTTTTCAGGCGCCACGCCGGTTCGAATTCGAGCGTGACACTTTCGCTTTTGCCAACGAATTGCTTTGGGAATACCGCTTGGACGCGGCTGCGGGCAAAATGAAGTTCGCGCCGCGCCGTCCCAAGCCGGACTACGCACACCGGTGCTTTGTGCTGGTGCGGGCCGCACGGCAATTCCTGTATCACGCCCGCTGTGACCCGGATTTGCCTGCCGCGGACGAGGAAACCTGCCGGCAGTTGATTCGCGAGGTCGTTTCCCGCAATCCGCGCCAGCCGTGTCCGCCGGAACGGCAGGTGATCATCCCCGGCTTCGCCAGCCTGCGCGAATTCAGCGCGGCGCGCGAACCGTTGCTCAAGTCGGAGTGCGGCGGCGCGTGGCGTTCTTACTTCTTGCGCAGCCATTGGCGGATGGTTTTTCCCATTTCGCGCAGCCATCAACAGCGGACCGCAGCGAGCCTCGCCCGCGCGCTCAAGCAAGGCCTTTCCCCCATTATTCATCTCGTAAAATTCCCATCACTGACCATCAACCACGGGATGATTTTATTCAGCGTGGCCGAGGCTGAGCGCGGCTTCGAATTTTCGGCCTACGATCCGAATGATCCGGCGCAACCAACCAGGTTGACATTCGACCAGACGGCGAAGACGTTCTGGCTGCCGCAAAATCGCTATTGGGCCGGCGGCAAGTTGAACGTGATTGAAATTTTCCGCGGCTGGTTGATGTGATGGTTTCCGGAGTTGGAAGGGAAGTTGAAGCGTGTCTAAAAAACGTGGCGTCAGGCATCTCTGCCTGACGTAGAGGGCGGCATCCCTGCCGCCCGGACAAATCGTGGCTTGCCGGAGGTGGTTGGAAGATTTCAAAGTCACTTGGCTCGCGCACGGTTGTTCCGCCGGGCTGGAAGCCCGGCTCTACAGCAGGCCGGGAGGCCCGCCGCTACCCCGCCTTCGGCTGGCCGGCCGCCAGAAGAGCGAGCCGAAGAACACGAGGCCGCACACGTTGATGCCGCAAATGTAGCCGAGCTTGTAGGTGCGGCCCGAATTATCCGGGGCGTAAATCGGAACATCCTTGCCGATGACCAGGCTCGGCAGCGCAATCGGCATCAGCGCGCCGTGCAACACGCCGTAGCGGAAACCCGAAGTACGGCCCTGTGGGTACGCCCACGGCGCGGCCCACGCATAGAACCAGCCGAACAAAACCGTAACCACCGCCAAAACCATCGCTTTGCGTAAGAGACGTGCCCAAAGGTTCGGGCGTGACGGCTCAGGCGATGGCGGCGGTTCCGTTTTCAATCGCGGGAGCATGGTTTGGCGCGGCGACCGCGCCAAGCGGAATCTTTCGCCGTTGCGCCAGCCACCAGCGCCACCAGCGCCAGGTATCGGCGAGGGGACGAATTTTGCTGCCGCCGGTCAGATAAACAGTCTGGACCGGCACAAACGCAATTTCCTCTCCGGCGGCCAGAAACGCCACGAGCATTTCCGATTCGATTTCAAAGCGGTTCGCCGTCAGTGCCAGGCGCAACAAAGTGTCGAGGTGCGCCAGCCGGAAGCCGCATTGCGAATCGGGGAGATGCTTGCCGGTCAAATGCGAGAGCCGCCGCGACATCCAACGATTGACGAAGCGACGCACCGGCGGCATGGCGTCCGCGTGGTCCATCCGGTTTCCCACTACGAGGGTTGCGGCCATGCTCCCGGCGGCAAGGATTTTAGGTATGTCCTCCGTGGCGTGCTGGCCGTCGCCATCGAGCATCAGCACCCAGTCGAATCCAAGCTCGACGGCATGGCGCCAACCCAGCCGCAAGGCCGCCCCTTTGCCGGAATTTTTGCCCGAGTGGATCACCTTTGCGCCGGCAGCCCTGGCCTGCTGCGCCGTGTCATCGGATGATCCATCGTCCACGACGATTACCGCCGGCAGAAACTTTTTTACCCCGGCGACCACCGTGCCAATGTTCGCGGCTTCATTGAAACACGGAATGACGGCGGCGCAATCAGAAGGCAGAAGGAAGAATGCAGAATGAAGAAAGGAGTCCGTTAAATGCATGCGCTTGGCAAATGGTTTCTGCATTCTGCATTCTTCCTTCTGCCTTCGCTTTTCCTTCTGCCTTTGTTTCACTCCACGCTGTTGGGATGCAAGTCGGTTTTCAGAATGGAGCCGTCCTCGGCGGAAAGAACGACGACGCCGATGTCCGCGTTGTCATTGGGGTCTTTGAGTTTGGCAGCCCAAAGTTTGACGCGCCATTGCGGGGCGGTATCGCCGTGCTCCAGCCACAGTTGGGTGGCCTTGAGGGTGAGATTCTTCAGCAACGGCTGCGACGTGGCAATTTGAATGGCCCGGTCCGAATCCACCTTCAGTTTGCTGCGGTCCAACTCCATGTGTTGGTCCGTCGCCATTTCCAAGACCCGCCCCGGGCGCGACACATCCAGCTTCTGCCCGCCGCCAAATTTCACTTCGATGGCCTTAAAGGCGGCGTCGGGGTCATAATAAGTGATGTACCAGATGTTGGGCGTCAGGCTGGCGATGGATTTGTCCGAGTGGATGGCCACCAGCTTGTCCTTGCTTTGCACCCCTACGTATTGATTGCCCAACTTGGCCAGGGCCAATGCCGTCGGTTCACCGCCCCACGCGCCGCGCCCAAAGGCCAATGACAGTGCCGTGATCAGAATGAATAAATGCCTCGCTTTCATGTCCGGAGTTTAGCTCCACCGGGCCCAAACTGCCAACGGAATTCTTTTGCGTCAAAATCGGGGGTGGGCTGCATGGCACAATGTTTGGAGTTCCCCCTTCAGGCGGCCCGCGTAAGTGCGGAACTCCTAACCAAAACGCCCGCTGCCTGAAAATGTGTGGTGTCCAAAAATCAGGAACGCGGCATTTATGCCGCCTCATCGGACAAAGCATTTTGTAGCCTGAAGCGGCTGAAGCCCGCGCTCCGCCGCAGATTAGGACACCACCTGAAAATGCGTTGCATCGCCGCCCGCGCGCGCCTACCTTAATAACTGCGTGAGGCCAAAGGGATTTTTTCCAACCCGGGAGGACTTGACCGCTACCGGCGCCGCGCAGGCCGGGTTGCACGAAGCCGCGGTGGCCGCGGTTCGCCGCCAATTCGGGCGTGAGGTGTTTGTCCGGGCCGTCGTTGAGATTTCCAATTTTTGCCGCGAAAACTGCGCCTACTGCGGCATGCGGCGTGACCATCGCGCCTTGCACCGTTACCGCGCGCGCCCGGAAACCATCGCTGAACTGCTTATCCACCATCGGCCCGCCAGCGTAACGGACGTGAACCTTCAGGCCGGCGAAGACCCGCGGGCGATTCGCGAAGTCGTCCTGCCACTCATCGAAACCTTGCGGCGCGAAACGCCCCTCGGCATCAGTGTCTGTTTGGGCACGCTCACGCCGGACCTGTACGGCGCCTTGCAACAAGCCGGCGCGGCAATCTACATCATGAAGTTCGAATGCGCCGACGCCCAACGTTACCACCGGCTCGAAGCGCCCGGCAGTTTGGATGAACGCGTGCGCCACGTTCGGCTGCTGGCCGAGGGCGGCTGGTTCGTCAGCTCGGGCTTCATCGCGGGATTGCCCGGCCAGACGCCGGAAGAATTGCTGAGGAATTTTGGGCTGGCGCGTGCGTTGCCGATACACGGTTGCAGCGTCAGCCCGTTCATACCCGGCAATGACACGCCGCTGGCGAACGAACCGGCTGCCAATCCCGATTGGACGGTGAATTGCATGGCCGCCCTGCGATTGATGCGGCCGGATTGGGTCATTCCCGCCGTGAGCGCCCTGAATTTGATGGAGACAGACGGCTATCGCCGCGGCCTGCGCGCCGGCGCCAATCTCGTCACCATCAACCTTACCCCGGAGGAGGTGCGCGGCGACTACGTGATCTACAAGCGCGGCCGCTTTATCATGACCGAAGAGCGCGCGCTGGCGGCCATGGCCGCGGAGGGGTTGACGCCTTCCACACGCAGACTGGTGGACTTTTACCGCAATGCTGCCGCCGACACGGCTGTGCCGGCGGCTGCGCCACTCGCCCAGTGACAATTTCTTTATGGCCAGCCGGGTCTTGCTCATCAGCACCAATCGTTGTACGCAGCCGGAGGCGGTCTTCCCGCTCGGTCTGGCGCATGTGAGCGCCGCCTTGCGTCGCGCCGGCCACGACACGCGCTGGATGGATTATCACGCCGACTCCGAGCCACTGTCGGCCGTACTGGCCGGCTACCACCCGGATTTTGTGGGTGTCTCCATCCGCAACGTGGATGATGTCCTCATTCGCAAACGCGAGACTTTCGTTGGTGAGTTGGCCACCATAACCGAAACCGTGCACGCCGTGAACCCGTGTCCGGTCATTCTGGGGGGCAGCGGTTACTCGATTTTCCCCAGGCGTCTGCTGCAACTGGCCAGGGCCGACTACGGAATTCAAGGCGAAGGTGAAGAGAGTTTTTCCGCCCTGGTCTCGGCGCTCGCGGGCGACGGGGATATCACGACTATTCCCGGATTGGTTTACCACAGGGGAGGGGAGATGGTCGCCAACCCGCGCTGCTCATTCCATGAATCGGCCGGCGTGGAAATCGCCGACCGCCCGGCGCATCTCGTCAGCCAATATCTCCGGGACGCCGGCATGCTGAATCTGCAGACGCAACGAGGCTGCGCCCACGCTTGCTGCTATTGCACCTATCCATTGATCGAAGGCCGTACCCATCGCCGGCGGACACCGGAAGTCGTGGCCGAAGAAATGGCCCAACTCGAACGGCAAGGCGCGAAATACGTCTTCATCGTGGATTCCGTTTTTAATTCCTCGCCGAAACATGTCATCGAGACCTGCGAAGCGATTCTTCGTCGCAACGTGAAGATCCGCTGGGGCTGTTTCCTGCGGCCGCAGGGTCTGTCAGGTTCGTTGATGGACCTCATGGCGCGCGCCGGGCTGGCGCACATCGAATTTGGTTCGGACAGCTTTTGCGATTCGGTGCTGGAAGCGTATGGCAAGCGGCTTACGTTCGAGGACATCCGTCAAGCGAGCGATCTGGCCCGGGCGCAGCGCGTGGATTTTTGCCACTACCTGATCTGCGGCGGGCCGGGCGAAACCATGCAAACGCTCCAAACCTCTTTTGAAAATTCGCAGCTCCTGCCTGGCGCGGTCATCATGGCCGTGGCGGGGATGCGAATTTATCCGGAAACGCCTCTGTGCAAACGGGCCTTGCAGGAAGGACAGATAACGGCGGACACCGATTTGCTCGCGCCCGCGTACTACCTCGCGCCGGGATTGACCGAGGCCGGTATCTTCGCGCGCCTTCAGGAGTTTTCCGCGCGTTCGCCTATCTGGATTGTCGGCGACCCCACGCCGACTTACACGCGTTTGGTCGAACGCTTGCGCAGCCGTGGGGTGGCCGGGCCGTTATGGAGTTATTTCTCCATGATGCAACGGCTGTGGCCTTCCGTGCCGGCCAACGCAAATCAGTTGTGAGGCCACCGACTGTCCGTTAGTATGGATCGGCAAAACGATCCCTGCCCATTTCACTTCTCGTCAGATGGGGAGAGACTGTATGAACAAGCTCTTGCTTATTGCGCCGTTGGGAAAGGTCGGGTTCGTCGGCCGGGACATGACGTTTCGATTGCCATGCCTGGGGCTTCTGCGCGTCGCCGCGCTCACACCCTCCGGCTGGGACGTGGCCATTATTGACGAGAAAGTTGAGGCGCTTGACCTTAACCAAAGTCCTGACTTGGTCGGCATCACGGCCATGACGACCACCTCGCGGCGGGCCTACGAGATCGGCGATCATTTTCGCCGCCGCGGCATCCGGGTGGTGATGGGTGGCATGCATGCCTCCTGCCTGCCCGACGAAGCGCTCGCCCACTGCGATAGTGTGGTGATAGGCGAGGCGGAAGAGCTTTGGCCGAGGGTGCTGGCCGATTTTGAGCGGGGTGCGCTACAGCGGACTTACCGGCACGAGAATGGGTTGCCCGCCCTCGATGGCCTGCCGCCCGCCGACTGGGAGCTTTACCGCCAGAAACGCTATCTGCCGGTGCATTTTCTCGAAACCACCCGGGGATGTCCGCTGGATTGTGAGTTCTGCGCCGTGACCAATGCCTTCGGCGGCCGCTATCGCAACCGCCCCTTGGACGACGTGCTCGCAGAGTTGAGCCGCCTGCGTCCATTTGAGGGCTTGTTGACGCTCAAGAATTGTGTGTTCTTTGTGGACGATAATATCATCAGCAATCGGGCCTACGCGCGCGAGTTGCTGGTTCGCCTCGCCGATTTCAAACTCAAATGGTTCAGCCAGGCCTCGATGAACGTGGCCGACGACCCTGAGATTTTGAAGCTTTGCCAGCGTAGCGGCTGCATCGGATTGTTTATCGGCTTCGAGAGTCTTTCGCCGGAAACTCTGCGTTCCATCGGCCATAAACCGAACCGTCCGGAACGGTATCTCGAAACGGTCCGGAAAATTCACGACCACGGCATCGGGGTGGACTCGTCTTTTGTTTTCGGCTTTGACACGGATGACGCGGGGGTGTTTGACCGCACGATTGATTTTGTTCTTCGCGCGAAGATTGAAGTGACGTACTTCTCGATTTTGACGCCGTACCCCGGCACGCGCCTGTTTGATCGGATGCGGTCCGAGAACCGGCTGCTAACCACCGACTGGACACTGTACGACACGAGCCACGTGGTCTATCGGCCAAAGACAGTGACGCCCGACGAGCTGCTCGATGGCTACTACCGAACCCTGAAGGAGGCCTATACCATGGGCGCAATTTTCAAGCGCCTTTGGGGAACAACCTCCTACAAAAATTTTTTCTATCCGATGAACTTCGGCTTCCGCCAGGGCGCCAACGCCCTTTGGCGCGCTTATCGCAGGGGCGCCATGAGCCTCGATCCGGCCATGACCGCCCAGGGGTAACCTCGTGCTTTTTCCTCTGCCCAAAAAATCCACAGCCGCCAATCGCGTCGTCGTCACCGGCGCGGGCATCGTCACCGCGCTGGGGTTCGGCTGGAAGACCAATGCCGAAGGGTTCCGCGCCGGACGAACCGCGTTCCGGCCGGTGAGGTTGTTTGAGGTCACACGTCAGCGCGCCCGGATTGCGGCGGAAATTGATTTACCCCAGACGTTGCCGCCCACGCGGCTCTCTGCCAGGCAAAGCCCCCGCCTCAGCCGGGCTGCCCGCATGTTGGTGTACGCGGCGCATGAAGCGTGGTTGCAGGCGGGTTGGACGGCCGGCGATGAAAACCTGCCCACGGTGCTCGGCACGACCAGCGGCGAAATGTCGCTCGGCCAGGCCTACCTTCGCCAGGCCATCACCATGCCACGCCATTTCAAGCAGCAGGCCACGCGCGTGGCGCATTATCTGGTGCAACGGCAGGGATTGGATTTGTGCGATGCGTTTGGCTACCAAGGGCCCATTTTCCTGGTCACCAACGCTTGCGCGTCCAGCGCCAACGCCATCGGCCAGGCGTGGCGAATGGTGCGCCGTGGCGACGCCGAGCGCGTTTTGACAGGCGGCTATGACGCGCTTTGCCAAATGACCTTTGCCGGCTTTGACTCGCTCCAGGCGCTGTCGCCCACACCTTGCCGGCCGTTCGATGCGCATCGCGACGGCTTGTCGCTTGGCGAAGGGGCAGCAGTGCTGACGCTGGAAACTCTCGATCACGCGCGGCGTCGCGGCGCGGAAATCCTCGGTGAAATCGCCGGTTATGGGGCGGTTACCGACGTGCATCATCTCACTCAACCGCATCCTGAAGGCAAAGCCGCGTTGGCCGCCATGACTGCCGCGTGCGCAGCGGCCGGTGTTGCGCGGCAACAGATTGATTACGTCAACGCTCACGGCACAGCCACCGTGCAAAACGATGCCACCGAGACGGCCGCCATCAATCGCTGGGCGGGTGCGCGCGCGCCCATCCTCCCGGTCAGTTCCACCAAAGCCAGCATCGGCCATTTGCTCGGTGCGGCGGGCGCGGTCGAAGCTGTGATCTGTCTGATGGCCCTGCGTGAACAATGGCTCCCGCCGCAAATTGGATTGGGCCAGCCCGACCCGGCGTGCCGTTTTCATGTTGTGCGCCAGCCGGCGGACGCAAAATTGAACATGGCGCTGTCCAACTCTTTTGGCTTCGGCGGTGCCAACGCCACGCTCGTTTTCCGGAGGTGGGTATGAGCCGCGTTTTTGCGCATGGCTTCGGCGCGGTATCGCCCGCGGGTTGGGGGGTGCCCGATTTGACGGCGGCGCTGGAAATCGGTTTGCCATTGCCCACGCAAGAGATGGCGCGGCCCGGCTGGGATCGGTCGCTGCGGGTGCGAAACGTCCCGCCGCCGGCCACACGTCCGGCATTTTTGGTGCATCCGCGTTTGCGCCGTGCCAGTGTCATGGCGCAACACACCGTGGCCGCTGCGTTGGAGGCCTTGGGTGACGACGCAGGCCGTGCGCAAGCCGGCGAACTGCGTTTGGCCGTCATTGTGAGCATGTTGGCCGGCAGCGTGGCCTACACGCGCCGGTTTTATGAGGAGGTCCTGCGCGACCCGCCCACGGCCAGTCCGTTGATTTTTCCCGAAACCGTCTTCAACGCGCCGGCCAGCCATCTTGCAGCCTTCCTCGGCACCACCGCCATCAATTACACGCTCGTCGGCGACGAAGGCTCGTTCCTGCAGGGACTCGCGCTGGCGGCCAGTTGGCTGGACGACGGCCTCGCGGACGCCTGCATCGTTGTGGGGGTGGAGGAAATGGATTGGATCGTGGCCGATGCGTTGCGTCTGTTCCGGCGCGGGCTGATATACAGCAGCGGGGCCGGGGCGGTTTATTTAAAAAACGATACCGGGCCGGTCGAACTGGCGGCGGTCACCGACTCCTTTTTGTTTACGCAGGAGCAAAGGCGCGCCGACGCTGCGCGCAAGATGCGGGCGCAACTGCCGGCGGGTTCGCCCGATGAGCTGCTGTGCGAGAGCGATACCAGCCAGGCCATCTGGGGGGATTGGGCGGGACGGCGCCTGGCGCTCAAGGGCATTTTTGGCGAGGCATTCACCGCCTTGGCCGCCTGGCAATGCGTCGCGGCGGGCGACGCCGTGCGCCGCCGCAAATTCAAGGCCGCCAACGTCAGCATCATTGGCGCCGACCAGCAGGCCATCGGCGCCCGCCTGGTGAATCCGGACATATTCTGACCGAGGGGTTGGTTTCCATTTTGCGTTCTTAAGCCCCGAGCAAGTGTGGCCCGATGGGGACTGACCCCGCGCCATTACCGCGACTGGTTTCATCACCTTTTCTTTCATTCGCCGGCGTTGCATGCAGATTTTTGCTGGAAAAATCAAACGGATTGATTAGATTTCAACCATGAGCGCGAGCGAATTCATTTCGGAAATCAAAAGGCTGCCGGAAACCCAGCGTCGGAAGGTTTTTCGGTTTGTGGATGAGCAATTGCGTCGCGAGGAAGACCGCCGCGACAACGCGGCGGCGGATGGTGCGCTAAAGGAACCGGGCGAAAACATTCCGTGGAGCGAAGTTCGAAAACGGCTGGGCTGGGCATGAGCCGTTAGCGCTCACAATGGCATCGCCTAAAGTTGAAGCCTTCATCACAGAACAAAGCAAAATTTTTTGCCCAGCCCTTTGCGGACGGCAGGCCGGCGGCAACTGAATTTGGGAAAATGCTCCACGTAGGACGTATGCCGGCCGGCCCTTGCTTTATCAATGCGAGAAATCCATTCGCCCTCGGGACCGATTTCGACTACGATGACCATGAAAACCGTGAGCGCTCGAACCATTCTGATCACCGGTGCCAATGGCCACCTGGGCCGTGCCATTGCCGAAGCGTTTTTGGAGGAATCACCGGAAAACAGGTTGTGGCTCGGGGTGCATCGCCGGCGCGAACACGCAGACAAATTGGCCGCCGCCCAGGCAGGACGCTGCCGCGTGGTCTCTTTGGACGTGACGCAGCCGGAGTCCTGGCAGGCGGCCGTCACGGAAATTCTCGGCGCGCCATCGCGCCGGCTCGATGTGCTGGTGAACAATGCCGGTGCGCACGACGACGCTTTTCTGGCGCAGATGAAACCCGCATCGTGGCGCGACATATTGGCCGTGAACCTCGATGGCGTGTTTCATGGCTGCCGGGCCGTTTTGCCGGCGATGATTTCCCAACACGGTGGGCGCATCATCAACATCGCGTCGTTGAGCGCGCTGCTGGCGCCACCGGGTCAGACCAATTACGCGGCAGCCAAGGCCGGCGTGGTTTCCCTCACCCAATCCCTGGCCAAGGAAGTCGCGCGCATCGGCATCACCGTCAACGCCGTTTGCCCCGGCTATCTGGACAGCGAAATGCTGGCGGAGATGGACGAGGCGGCCCGGCAACGCGCGCTGGCGCAGATTCCCATGCGGCGCTTCGGCAAGCCCGAAGAGGTCGCCGCGGCCGTCCGATTTCTCGCTTGCCCTCAGGCGGCTTACATCACAGGCTCGGCACTGAAAATTGACGGGGGAATTTTGTAATGACCAACCCGGACGAACTCAAAGCGCAAATCAAACGCATGCTGGTGGAAAACCTCATGCTCCAGATAAAACCCGAAGACATCGGCGACGACCAGCCGCTATTTGGTCCCGGCGGCCTCGGTTTGGATTCCGTGGATGCCCTGCAATTGGTGGTGGCGTTGGACAAAAATTACGGCTTGAAGATTCCGGATGCCGACGCGGCGCGCGGGATTCTTCAATCGGTCAACAGCATTGTCCACGCGATTACGATTACCGAGCCGTAATCGTTCGGTCGCCCGTTTTTCCAAAAAGTTTCCAAACAAAACTTGTTCACCAACGGGGATTTTCAGGGTCCCGGAGCGGTGAATAACAGGTCACTCGGAACATCCGGAAGGCTTGATTTCATTAGGCTGGCAGCGCGGTTTACATGTTATTCATTCCGCTAAATGTGGTGAACAACCTGTGCATATCAATTCATTGTAGGATATGCGAAATTTGCTAGAGTAGCACCAGTTCATTGAAAGAACGAAGCGGGCAGTGGCAATCAACAGGTTGAAGCTGTTCGTTTCCAGGATAATCCCAGGCGACTGGGGAAAGGCAGGGTCAGGCTGGTTGGCCCGGCCCCTCTTAGACCGGCCCGAAAGGGTTGGAGGCGGAGGCGATATTCACCAGTTCCTCTGGCATGTTCGCACATGCCAAATGCGAATGAGGGACTTGGCGGTAAGGAGCGATGAGAAACTGCTCCGAGCCGAGTCAAGTAGTCCGGGCCGGTTTCGAGCCTGGGCGAATTGCAGTTACCCAGAGGGTATCCGGTTGCTACTGTGCAATCAGCACGGTGCGCGTACTCTGGCGGTTAAAGGCGAAAGCCAGACCTGCCTAAAAAAGCCGCCGAAAGGCGGACAAAATGGGCGCACGCGCCGGGAAGAGCACGCGGACCAGGCAAGTTCCGTGAAAAACTTCCAAGTGCCGGCGATGTTAAAAACGACACCGCTGGACTGTGAGCAAAAGCAACCTGAGAGTGAAGAGGCGAGACCCGTGGTTTCGGGCGAACGCGCCGTCAAAAGCGGTGGCTGACCCGGGACTAAGTGGTGAAGACGCGACGAATCAAGTCACAGGCGTGTCTTCGCTTGGTTCGCAAGCCGGTGGCGCAACCATCAGCACAAGCGAGCTGAAAAGCCTCACTCGAAATTCAGCGGCCGAAAGGCGCTGGACGGTCCTGCTACGAGGCCGAAGACTCCGCTTGCCGTGGAGAATAGCGTCGGGAAGCTGGCAGCCACCCGCGAGGGTGGCGCCCAATGCCAGCCTGGGAAAGAGAGAGTGGCGAACTCCCATCCCCCATTTGTCCCTGCTCGACCGAAAGGTCGGGCAGGGACTTATGTTTTGCACCCCATCGTCCTCGTCCTCCTCCTCGTGCTCGTAATTGGAGACCCGGATCGGGGACGAGGACGAGGAAACGGAATCTCAAGTGGGAGAACCGGCCAATGGCGGAACCACCGCCTCTGACATAAGTAACTTGTTCTGTTTTTTATCATAAGGAACTCGTTTATCTCTTAATAAATGCGTGACAAGTGTTTGCGTGGCGATAAGCTGTTAGCGCCACCTTATGAGCACGAAAATTCAGTTTACGCTGCGCGAGCAGGACATTCCCGCCCAATGGTATAATTTGCTGGCCGATTTTCCCGAACCGCTGCCGCCACCGCTGCATCCCGGAACCAAACAACCGCTTCCGGCGGAAGCATTGCAGGCCATTTTGCCCGACAACCTCATCCAGCAGGAGATGAGTCCGGAACGCTGGATTCCAATTCCCGAAGCGGTCCGCGAGATTTATGCGCTCTGGCGGCCCACGCCGCTGTTGCGGGCGGTGCGGCTGGAGCGCGCCCTGCAAACGCCGGCGCACATTTACTATAAATACGAGGGCGCCAGCCCGGCTGGCAGTCACAAGCCCAACACCGCCGTGGCCCAGGCTTATTTCAACAAGCAGGCGGGCACCAAACGCCTCGCCACCGAAACCGGCGCAGGCCAGTGGGGATCGTCGCTCGCCTTTGCGTGCCGGCAATTCGGACTCGAGTGCAATGTCTATATGGTCAAGGTGAGCTATGAGCAAAAGCCCTATCGCCGGATGCTCATGCACACCTGGGGCGCCACCGTCCACGCCAGCCCCAGCGACCAGACCGAATATGGCCGCAAACTGTTGCAGGAGGATCCGAACTGTTCGGGCAGCTTGGGCATCGCCATCAGCGAGGCCATTGAAGACACAGTCAAACATCCGCACACCAAATACTCACTGGGCAGCGTGCTCAACCACGTTTGCCTGCACCAGACCGTCATCGGCCAGGAAGCGATCAAGCAAATGGAACTGGCGGGCGAAGAACCGGATTCCATCGTCGCTTGCTGCGGGGGCGGCAGCAATTTTGCCGGCATCGCGTTTCCATTCATTCAAAGGAAAATCACGCAAAAGAAGCAGTATCGCATCGTGGCGGTTGAACCGTCCGCGTGTCCGACACTCACCCAGGGCGAGTTGCGCTACGATTTCGGCGACACGGCGGAGCTGACCCCGCTGCTGATGATGTACACGCTGGGCCACAAGTTCATGCCGCCGCCGATCCATGCCGGCGGGCTGCGTTACCACGGCATGTCGCCCATGGTCAGTCACGCGCTCAAGCTCGGTTTGATCGAGGCCGAGGCTTATCACCAGACCAAAGTGTTCGAAGCGGCCACGCAGTTTGCGCGCACGGAAGGCATCGTGCCGGCGCCCGAATCGGCCCACGCGATTGCCGCGGTCATCGAAGAAGCCAAGCGCGCGAAGGAAACGGGAATGAAGCGCGTCATTTTATTCAATCTGTCCGGCCACGGGCTGCTCGACCTGGGCGCCTACGAATCGTATCTCACGGGAAAATTGCAGGATGCGTAATTTGGAATCAAAGACCTGAAATACCAACCAATGAAAGACAAACTCGTTCGTTTCATCCTCACCATCGGCCTGGCAGCCTTCCCTGGCTTGATCCAGGCGCAACCTTCGGCCCATTACGTGCCCGGCGTGGAAGGCATTAAAGCCGCTACGCTGCCGCCGCCCGGTTGGTACTTGCGGGATTACAACGTGGGCTATTATTCGACGGAATGGAACAATGCTTCCGGCGATGATATGCACGTTCCCGACTTCAAAGCTTTTACTTACGCCAACGTGCCGCGCGTGATCTGGATCACCGACACGAAGTTCCTGGGTGGTTACGTCGGCGTGGACGCGCTTTTGCCGATTGTTTATACCAGCGCGAGAATTCCCGGTTTCGACCACGGCACGTTGGGCATCGGCGATTTGTTCGCGGAATCCACACTGTCGTGGCATCCGAAACAATTCGATTTTTCCGCCGGCCTCGGCATCTGGGCCCCCACCGGTGATTCCCCCAGCCCGGGCAAAACCCCCGCCACGCGCGCGGGTCTTGGTTACTGGACGCCCATGCTCACGGCGGGCGCGACTTGGTACATTGACGGGCAAAAAACTTGGGCGGTGTCGGCGTTGAACCGCTATGAATTCAATACCGAGCAGCGCGACACGCACATCACACCCGGCGAGGCTTACACACTGGAATGGGGCGTGAGCAAAACCCTGGCCAAGGTCGTGGACATCGGCCCCGTCGGTTATTACCAACAGCAAGTCACCTCGGACAGCGGCACCGGTGCGACGAAAGACCGCAACCGCGCGGCGGCGGTGGGTCCCGAAGTTAGTGTGGCGTTTCCGAAGATTATGTTGTTCGTTTCCCTCCGCGACGAATACGAATTCATGGCCGAATCACGGGCGCAAGGAAACACCACGACGCTCACTATCACCAAGCGATTCTAGCCCCGATATTTCGTAGTTCAGCCTCGCGTGCGTCGTAGCGCAGACTTCCAGTCTGCTGTATCGCGGGTTTCCAACCGAATGGCGCTAAAACAAGGGTTTGGTTTTGCGGGCCGGGAGGTGATCGACGTGAGCGGCTCTTAATTCGCGACGGGGCCGTTTCATGAAAGGGTAGGCTTTCGGG
>JBEKMW010000088.1:0-19851 GCA_049523455.1 Verrucomicrobiota bacterium
CTCACGTCGATCACCTCCCGGCCCGCAAAACCAAACCCTTGTTTTAGCGCCATTCGGCTTCAGCCCGCTTCACGCCACGAAATGTTTTGGCCGATGAAGCGGCATAAATGCCGCGCTCCTGAATTTAAGACACCACCTTTTGCTTTTCAACTTTGAACTCCGAGCGGTGAACCGTTAACTTGAGGAGATGTTCGATTCGTTAAGCGGCAAGCTCCAGAACGCCTTTCGCAACCTGCGCGGGCTCGGCAAAATTACCGAGTCCAATGTCAGCGATTCCCTGCGCGAGGTGCGCATGGCCCTGCTGGAAGCCGATGTGAATTTCAAGGTCGCCCGCGACTTCATCGAGCGCGTCAAAACCAAATCCATTGGCGTCGAAGTCGTCCAAAGCATCCAGCCCGGCCAGCAAGTCGTCAAAATCATCTACGACGAAATGGTGGATCTGCTCGGCGCACAGAACGCAGGCCTGAACCTGTCCGGCAATCCCACCGGCATCCTCATGGTGGGCCTCCACGGTTCCGGCAAGACCACTTCCAGCGGCAAACTCGCACGGCTCTTGCAGAAGCAGGGCCGCCAACCGTTGCTCGTGGCGGCAGATGTTTACCGTCCGGCGGCGATGGACCAATTGGACACCTTGGGCAAACAAATCGGCGTTCCGGTGTTCGTGAAAAGGCCGCCTCACCCCATTTCTCACCCCGCCGAGCGGGGCGAGGGTGGCGGAAGGCCGGGAGAGGGCCAGGAGTTCGTGCTTCAAATCGCGCGCGAGGCTTTGGAATTTGCGCGGGCGAACAACCGCAACGTGCTGATTTTTGATACCGCCGGCCGGTTGCAGATAGACGAGCCGCTGGTGCAGGAACTGGTGCGGCTGGGCGAACTGGTGCAGCCGCAGGAAATCCTGCTGGTGCTCGACGCCGCGACCGGCCAGGAAGCGGTGAATGTGGCCACCCATTTCGACCAAGCGCTGCACATAACCGGCTGCATTTTGACCAAGCTGGACGGCGACGCGCGCGGCGGCGCGGCCTTGAGCATGAGGGCGGTCACCGGCAAACCGATCAAATTCGCCGGCACCGGCGAGAAGCTGGACGAGTTCGAGCCGTTTCATCCCGAACGCATGGCCTCGCGAATCCTCGGCATGGGCGACGTGGTAAGCCTGGTCGAGAAGGCCGCCGAGGCGGTGGATTTGGAGGACGTCAAGCGCATGGAAGAAAAAATGCGCAAGGGCGAGTTCACGCTGGACGACTTTCTCCAGCAATTGCGCGCGATGAAAAAGCTCGGCTCGCTGGAGAGCGTCATGAAAATGCTGCCCGGTGGCGCCGAGGCGTTGAAACAGGTGGACATCGGCAAGCAGGAAAAGGAATTCAAGCGGATGGAAGGGATGGTGTGCGCGATGACGCCTAAGGAGCGCAACAGCCCGCAAATCCTGAATGCCAGCCGTCGGCGGCGCATCGCGGCGGGCAGCGGCGTGAGCGTGACGGAATTGAACACCATGCTGAACAAGTTCGCGCAAATGCAGCAAATGATGAAGAAGATGGGCAAGTTCCAAAAGATGATGGCGCGCATGGGCGGCGGCCTGCCGGGCATGCTGCGAAAATAACCTGAACCGACTGACGGGTCGGGCTGAATTTGATTGGATCAAAATGGCGCGAGCAGCGGAATAACGCCGCGCCCCTTGCGCCGATAGATCGAAAAGTCCCTGTCCGTCGTGAAAACCTGGCAGTGGTCGTTCAATTCCGCCATGCGCACGAGGCAGGCATCCGCCAAACTCATCGGCTGGTCGGCATATTTGCGCAGCAGGCTCAAAACGTCGGCGCGATTTTCATCCACTGAGAAATCCAGCCGAATGATGCCGATGTCCAAATAATGGAGAATGGAATCCAAGGGCATGCCCTCCGATTGCAAGGAAAAGACGGCTTCGGACAGAACGGATTCGCACGTCCAGAGCGGAGGCGACAAGACGGACCATAATTGAACCGACCATTGGTGATACTGGTCTTTGCGATTCAAGTAGCCGATGAGCGGGCCGGTGTCGAGCAGCACCTTAGTCGCGGCCATAACCGGTGAGTTTACGCGTGGACATATCGCGGGGGCCGGAGAGGCTGCCGCAATAATCCCTGGCCAGATCGTGCAATGAAGGGCCTTGCTTTTGGGCGAGATGCTCGTCAATCAAATCGCGCACCACCGCCGCTTGCGAGCGACCCAGCGCCCTGGCGCGTTCCTTTAAGAGGGCGATGTGCTTGCGATCCATTTTGAACGTGACAGTTTCCATGCAACAAAAGTATTAGCTTTGCGGCAACAAGTCAATACCAGGGGATGTTCCATTGTTTTGATTCAGATTGGCCCGCCGACATTAATTCCGCGCTTCAGGCAATACGCGCCGTTGTCCACGTATTTTTGGGCCCACTGTTTCAGGCGGCCGCGTTCCTTGGGTGTCAGTTTGCGGGCGATCCTGGCCGGCGCGCCGAGGACCAGTGAGCCGGGGGTATCTTCATGCCCTGCGTCACCAGCGCCTTGGCGCCAATGATGGATTGTTTGCCCACCCGCGCGCTGTCCAGAATCACCGCGCCCATGCCCACGAGCACTTCATCGCCGACCGTGCACGCATGGACTATGGCGCTGTGACCAACGGTGACCCAGTTGCCGATAATGCACGGATACTCGTCGGCAAGGTGCACCACGGCGTTGTCCTGGATGTTAGTGTGATGACCCACGGCAATGCGGTTGATATCGCCGCGCAGGACGGCGCCGCACCAGACACCGGACTGTGCGCCGAGGGTTACATCGCCAATGACTACGGCCGTGCTGGCGAGATAAACGCTCCGGCCAAGCTTCGGCGTCCGGCGCAGGAAAGTGTCCAACTGTTTTACCGTGTTCTTCACGAAAAGAAGTTAACCACGGATTACGCGGATGTCGCGGATTTTGTAAAAAAGCACAACTCCCGCGTTGAGTTCATAGGCCACAGGATAGCTCCGGACCGGGTCCGGCCACCGAATTGAAAAAATTTGGCGCAACGTATCGAAGAATCAATGCCGCGTTTGGGATTTTCCATTTTACGCTCCGTGGATTAAATTGCATAAGGATGACCAAACCAGTTTCACAACGTCCCGTACCGCCGCGACGGCAATTGCCGCGCTCGTTCAAGGATCTGACGCCGGCGAAACATTTCAATCCCCGCACGTTCTTCCAGGAACTGGTCTGGAAGGCGTTGCTGACGCGACGCACCGGCCAGCACCGGCATCCGGTATTTCCCAAACTCAAACGCGGCCAGGTGGCAGTGACGTGGATCGGGCACGCGTCCTTCCTGATCCAGTTCACGGACCTGAATGTGTTGATTGACCCGAACTTTGCCAATTGGCTGTTCCTGCTCAAGCGCGTCAAGCGGTCGGGCTTGCGCATCCGCGACCTGCCGCGGATTGATCTGGTGCTGCTGACGCATGCACACTTCGACCATTTCCACAAACCGACCCTCCGCCGGCTGCCGCGTCCGAAGATTGGCGTGATGCCGTGGGGCGTGGGCGAACTGGCCTACGACCTGGGCTTCACGCGCCTGGTCGAATTGGATTGGTGGGAGAGTTTCTCGCAACGCGATTGGACGGTGACCTTCACGCCCAGCGCGCATTGGGGGGCGCGCACGTTGCACGACCATCATCGCGGCTATGGGGGCTTTGTGTTGCAATACCAGGGGCGAAAAATCTACCACGCGGGCGACAGCGCCTATTTCGACGGATTCAAGGAAATCGGCAAGCGGCTGGCGCCGGAGATCGCGTTGCTGCCGATTGGCGCTTATCATCCGGAGACGTTTCGCACAGTGCACATGGGGCCGGACGAGGCGGTGAAGGCGTTCAAGGACCTGCGCGCGCGCTGGCTGGTGCCGATGCATTATGGAACCTTCAAACTGTCGTTCGAGGAGATGGACGAGCCGCCGCGCTGGCTGCGCGAAATCGCCGCTCGCGAAAAGCTCACCTCACGAGTCCGCATATTGGAGGAGGGCTTGCCGACGGTGTTTTAAAGCCTCCGTTTGGGGAACGAAATTCGTTTGACACCGGCACGAAATTCGCTTCTTGTCGCGGCCAATGACAGACGAAAATCGCCAGTCGGGTTTGCCTTTTTTCGAGCCTATCCGGCGATACGTGCCGCTGGCGGCCTGGGCGCTGGTCATGCTGGTGGTTCTTTTCGTTCCGTTGCGGATCATCCAATACGGTTACTTGCCGGGCGACGACGCCTTGCGGCACGCTGCCAAGGCGGTGAGCGGCAAGCCGTGGTCGGACATCCTCGTGCTTAACCCGGTATATCAGATTGACCATGAGTACGGGTGGAACCTGTTGCTCGAGAAACTTCATCGCTGGGCCAATTGGGACGCGGAGAAACTGGTGCTTTTTTCGGTGATCGCGTTGTTTGTGCTCGTGAGCGCGTCGGTGCTGGTGTGGCTGAAACGTCCCGAGAGCTGGCTGATTGCGTTGACGGTGGCGATGATCATTTCGGACCTGCCCCAGCGTTTCACCTTGGGCAGGCCATTTCTGATAACCATGGCGATAGTGATGACGTTGTTGCTGTGGGCGAGGCATGGGCCGCCGGAGTGGAAATGGGGAAGGTTCTGCCTGATGACCGGGTTGTTTGCGGTTTCCACGTTCATGCACGGCGCCTGGTATTTGTGGGTGTTGCCTCTGGCGGCATTTTTCCTGGCCGGCCAATTTCGTTGGGGCCTGGCGCTCGGAGCCAGTTGGGTGCCGGGTGTTTTGCTTGGCGCGACGCTTACGGGACATCCGGCGGAATATCTGGGGCAAGCGGTCAAGCTGGCGCTCCTGGCCGGCGGGACGCACCCCACCACCCGCACGATGGTGTCGGAATTGCAGCCGTTTGACGGCAACGTGCTGGCGCTGGTTGTCGTCGGCGCGCTGCTGATATTGCGTGCCCTGGCCGGGTTCAAGGCGCGTCCGTTGACGGCCACGCCGGCATTCTGGCTGGTTGGTTTGGGGTGGGTGCTGGGCTTTTGCATCTCGCGTTTCTGGGAGGATTGGGGCCTGCCGGCGTTGATGGTTTTGATGGCCGGCGACCTGGAATTGCTCCTGCAGGCGCGTTTGGCGCCAGACTCCTTCAAACGGCTGGGCATCGTGTGCCTGCTCGCCGCCTCGTCGTATTTGTGTATCACCTGCGATTTGGGCAGTCGCTGGTCCTGGCCGTTGACGGAACAATACCTGACCGCCGACAATCCCGACCTCAAAGGCTGGATGCCGGACCATGGCGGCATTTTCTACACGGTGGACATGTCGTTGTTTTACCAGACTTTCTACAAGAATCCGGACGGCGATTGGCGTTATATGCTGGGATTTGAACCCACCTGGATGCCGAAGGAGGATTTCGACGTGTATCAAAAAGTGCTGTGGAATTTCGGCGATGCGCAAGCCTACGAGCCGTGGGTAAAAAAAATGCGGCCGGCTGACCGCCTTGTCATACGGGGCGAACGGGGCAGCCCGCCCAAAATTCCGCAGCTTGAATGGAACTACGGCGTCAGCGGGATCTGGATTGGCCGTTTGCCGCGCGCCCATCCGGCGCCTGGCGATGCCCCGGCGACCATTCCCGTCACGGAACACCAATAAGATTTCTCCCATGGAAACAAACGATCCAAACCAACTTCCCGAGACGCCCTTGGACGGGCTGCGGCGCTACGTGCCGCTCCTAGCCTGGCTGCTGGTCTTTCTGGTTTTTCCCGTCATCGCGCTGAAGATTATCCAGTATGGCTACCTGCCGCCGGACGATGCATTGCGACACGCCGCCAAGGCGGTGAGCGGCAAACCGTGGCCTGAAATTCTGGTGGTGGGGCCTGCTTTCCAAATAGACCACAACTTCGGCTGGCACGCCTTTTTGCGGCAAATCCACCTCTGGACCCACTGCAACACTGATAGACTGGTCGTCTTTTCCGTTGTCCTGCTCTTCACCATCGTTGGTTGGTCGGCCTTGCCATGGTTGAGGCGGCCGGAAGCGTGGTTGATTTCGTTCACGGCCATGGCCCTCACTTCGGGAGTTTTGGGACGACTCACGATGGGACGGCCATTTCTGCTGACGATCTCCGGACTCTTGATCATTCTCTTTGTCTGGCAAACTCGCGCCTCAGATCCGCCGCGATGGTGGACCGCAGTCTGGATGGCTTTGTTGATTGCGATCTGTACGTTTGTGCATGGCGTCTGGTATCTCTGGTCGCTGCCCGTGGCTGCATTTTTCCTGGCCGGCGAATTTCGCTGGGGCCTTGCCTTGGCGGCGGGCTGGGTGGCGGGAGTGTTTCTGGGCTCTTCATTTACCGGACACCCGTTCGAATCCATGTACCAGGCTGTGGTAATGGCCGACCGCGCCTTCGATTTGCATTTGACCGCGCGCACCATGGCCGGCGAATTCCAGCCGTCGGCCGGCGATGCTTTGGGACTGATTCTGCTGGGCGGACTGTTGGTTCTGCGCCAACTGGCCGGGTTGAAAGCGCGGCCCCTGTCCACCCATCCAGCCTTCTGGCTCGCCGTGATCGCCTGGGTGCTTAGTTTCAAAGCCGTGCGCTTCAGCGAAGACTGGGGCTGGCCGGCGCTGATGGTTTTGGTGACCACCGATTTGCAGTTGTTCCTGGAATCCCGCTTCGCGGCGGACTCGTTCAAACGCCTCGCACTGGTCGCCGCCCTGACAATCGTCACGTTCCTGGCCACCACCAACGACAGCGGCAGCCGCTGGACGTACAATTTGACTCAACAATACCTGACGAGCGACAACCCGGATCTGGCCGGCTGGATGCCGGAAAAGGGTGGCATTCTCTATTCCTCCGACATGACGATTTTCTACCAAACTTTTTTCAAAAACCCGAATGGCGATTGGCGATACATCGTGGGCTATGAGCCGGCGCTGATGCCAGACGAAGACTTCCGCATCTATCACAAAATTCTGTGGAATCTGGGCGACGCCAAAGGCTACATGCCGTGGGTGGACAAAATGCGGCCCGAAGACCGGCTCGTCATTCGCGGCGGGCGCGGCAGTCCGCCCAACATCCCGCAACTCGAATGGAACTACGGCGTCAGCGGCATTTGGATTGGCCGCCTGCCGCGCGCCCACCCGGCGCCGGGCGATGCTCCCGCCACCATCCCGGCCACGGCGCCGCGGGACCACTCCACCCATTCAACCAGCGTGCCGGAGTGACTGCCCGTTGAACTTCCGCGCCAGCACAAAATCCTTTTTCGTCAGGCCGCCCTCGTCATGGGTCGTGAGTGCCAGCGTCACCTTGTTCCAGCGGATATCAATGTCCGGATGGTGCCAGGCCTCCTCGGCCAGCACCGCCACGGCGCCCACGAATCGCATGGCGGCGGGAAAATCCTTGAATTGAAACGTCCGCGCAATCACCGCGCCGTTTCGCTTCCAGCCCGGCACGGCCGCCAGCGCGGACTTGACCTGGGTGGCATTTAGTTTTGACATGACGCACTTTCGCCCGTCTTCGGCCCGCGCGCAACGGCCAGCCCGCATATTTCATAGTTGCTTCAATGCCAGCAAGCGATGGCTGCTTCGTAGCGCAGGTTTCCAAGCTGCTGTATCGCCGACTTCCAGTCGGCAGACCGTCGGCACAACCCAAGTCGTTTGGAATGGGCGAGCCTTGCGGGTTGGAAACCCACGATACAGCAGACAGGAATGTCTGCGCTACGACGCATGCGGGGCCGGACTATGAAATATGGGCTAGAACCATTCCCGCCGGCCATCCACGTAAACCCGGACAAATTCCTCGTCAGGTTTGCACAAATAGATGATGCCTTCAATCAGGCCGATGAGGTGCATCAGCGGCCAAAGGATGAAGCAGGAAAGCACCGTGAGCAGCAGCATGATCAGTCCGGCGCCGGTGTAGCCCAGAATGAATTTGTGGATGCCGAGCGCGCCCAGCAGGATTCCGAATATCCCGGCCGGAATCTTTTGCGAGGCCCGCGGCGCCGCCGGGCCTGGCGGCGGAATCACCGGCGGCGGGGCCGGTTTGAAATCGGCTGCGAATTCCGCGAAGGCGCTCAATGGTTTCCAGTCCGGCGCGCCCTCCGCCTGCGCGAGCGTTTGCGGCTGGGCCCGGTTTTCGGCGAGCCAGCGCCGGACATCCTCCGCTGACACCGGCCCGTATTGTCTCCCGTCTATTCCGATGATCTTATACATGACCAAGCTCCTCCGATGGTTGGTTGCACAGACAAAACCGCTTCAAAGTTTCGGCGGCACCGGACCGGCGGGCGGACTGCTTGTCAACAATTCCGCCGCCGCATTCCGCCGCGCTTCCCTAAAGATGCTGATGCTCGTGCTCAGCGACCAAAGCCATGACAGCGCGAACAAAATGGCGCCGGTGACACCGATCCATCCCATCGGATGAGGCGGCGTGCCACCACTGATCTGGGCGTAATACTGCGCCATCACGACAAAGAACCATACGAGCACCAGAACAAAACCGGCCACGGCCAAGGCGAGTTGTCCGCAGCCAGCGAGCCACCGACCCGCCATTACCGACCCGAGTCCCGGTGTAGCCAGCAAATTAATGAGTATACAACTTCCACCACGCGCAGGGCCGATCGGTCGGACAGTTCGGTTGGGCATAACCCGCTCAACTGAAGTGCGATTTAACTTCCGGCTTGTTCAGAACCACCAACGCCCAGATGCCAAACGGAAGCCCAAATACGCAGCAACATTGACACGGCAACATCGCGGCCACGGAACCAATCACCGCCACGGTATGGCCCTTCAACCGCATCATTTTGAGAGCGCTGAACAGCACAAAACCATTCAGCGCCGCGAACAAAAGATTGATGATTCCAGCCAATGGTCCTTGCATCATCTCAAAGAACGTCTGCAATTGAGGTGGCAGATTTGGCGGCATTTGTTGATGGAACAACGCCCCACCGGTAACCAAGGTATAAACACCGATAAGCGCGTAATAGACAGCACCCAAGCCGGCCGTTATCGCCAGGGCAAGGGCCGGTCCTTTGACCCGTTCGAGAGCTGCGGCGCGATGTCCGTCCTCGGCCAGTTGGCCCAAGGATGGGACGGTTGGTGCGGCGGCGTTCGCCAGCGTATCCACAAATTCGGGAAATCCGCCCAGCGCGCGGAATTCCGCGTCGCTGTCGGCTTTCACCAGCGATTGCGCATTGAGCCGGCCCTCGGCGATCCACTTCCGAAGGTCCTCTGCCGAAATGGGACCGTACTGTTTCTGGTCTCCTCCAATGACGAAATAGTTTGCCATAAATCTCCAAGTTGATTTTAGAACTTCTATCCCATTGCGCCGGGCGGCGCAAGCCCTGATATGTTCAGGCTGAAATTCGCCCGGTATCCGCCGCCGCCTCCAGCGACCTTTTCCGTTTCCTGGAACGCGGATCGCCCCGCCTGCGGGAGCCTATGGTTTGCGAAAAAGACCGGATTTTTTTCTGGCATTTTCGCGGGGAGATGGCTAAGCTGGTGGTGTCACCAGAGCACTTGGCATACTCGGCATATGGAAATCATCTTCAACTGCCCGCATTGCGATCAGGAACTGGCCGTGGACGGAGAGGGCGCCGGCTCGGAAATCAAATGCCCAACCTGCGGAGAGGACCTCACCATACCTTCGCAACCCGCCACTCCACCGCCACCGCCACCGCGGCCCGATGGCGTTCAACCGATCAACGCCATCGCCGGCTCGGCCGCCGCCAAGGTCGTCATGCACCTCAAGGTACCCGTGCGCGACGCCCCGGCCGAGCCGCTCGTAAAAGCAGCTCCCACCACGCTGGGCGCCTCCCCAAAGGGCGCGCCCAAGCAAATTCGTGTCCGCACCATGCGCCACGACAAGTGCATTGACGCCGGCCATGACAGATTCGACGAAATCGTCACCAAAGTCCTAGCCGACATCGGCGAACACAATATCATCGGCGTCCACTGCATCAATTACGAGCACTTTGACGTGCAAACCCAGAAGGTGATGACCGATTACGGTTTGGTAATTATCTATCGCGGGTGATTGACTTGCCTCACCGGGGCCGTTAATGTCGGCGTATGCATCGTAGATTTGTCCTTTGGGGCCTGCTCGTCGCCCTGACGGCATGGTTGCCATTCAGTGCGCCAGCGCCCTTGACGTTTGTTCCCGGCGAAGGCTGGTATTACGAGCCCTACGGCCAGAACGCCAAATGGCAGCGTACGCGCGCCAAAGACCAACTGGACGTTGCGGAACAGGCTTTTACCAATGCCCAATACAACATCACCCTGCACGCGGCGCACCGCGTCGTGCGCGTCTGGCCCTTGTCGGACTACGCGCCGCGCGCCCAGTATCTGATCGGCCGGGCCCTTGAAGCCACCGGCAAGGACGAGGCGGCGTTCAAGGCTTACCAGACCGTCATTGAGAAATATCCCAAAAGCCCGGAATACGAGGAAGTGCTCTGGCGGCAATACGAAATCTGCGGTCGCTTCCTGGCCGGCGAATGGTTCCGGGTGCTGACCTATGTTCCGCTCTACCATTCCATGGACCAGACGGCCAAGATGTACGATCAGATCGTAAGCAACGGCCTGTATAGCGTGGTGGCGCCGCACGCGGAATTGCGTGTGGGCGCAGCGCGGGAGAAGGGCAAGGACTACGCCGTCGCCGTGCAGGCCTATGCCACCGCCGCCGACCGTTATCACAACCAGCCGGTAATCGCCGCCGATGCGCTCTATCGCGAAGGCGTCGCCTACACCAAAGAAGCCTCCACCGCGGAGTACGATCAAAGCACTGCCGGCCAGGCAATCGCTGCCTTCACCGACTTCATTACGCTGTATCCCGACGACCCGCGCGTGCCGCTGGCGCAAAAAGGCATCGCCCTGCTGAAAGCCGAGCAGGTGCACGGCAATTATGAAATCGCGCGCTTTTACGAACAGAGCAAAAAATGGGCGGGCGCCGTCGTGTATTACAACGAAGTGCTCCAGTTGGATCCCAATTCGCCGTACGCCGCAGAGGCCCGCCAGCGCATCGAAGCGCTCAAGCCGCGCCTGCAATTGCCGGCCAGTTGAAATGCGCGCGCTTGAATTTCTCGCCTTGAGCGCCGTGGCTCTGTTGCTGGCTGGTTGCGCCGGCTACCACTTGGGCCCGGTCAACCCCTCCGCCGCCGGCGAAAAAACCGTCGAGATCCTTCCGTTCAACAATCAGACACTGCAACCGCGCCTCGGCGACGCCGTAACCCAGGCCTTGCGCGAACAGTTCCAGACCGATGGCACCTATCGCCTCGCCACGCACGAGGAGGGCGACATCGTTGTCACCGGCGTGATCACCAGCTATAACCGCGAGGGACTCAGCTACCTGAGCACCGACGTTGCGACCGTGGAGGATTATCGCGTCAACATCGTCGCCCATGTCAAGGTGCGCGACCGCGTCACCGGCAAGCTGTTGCTGGACAAAGCCGGCGTGCGCGGCTACACGCTGGTGCATGTCGGCACCGACCTGGCCAGCGCCGAACGCCAGGCCCTGCCGTTGCTGGCCGAAGACCTCGCTCAAAACACCGTCGAGTTGGTCACCGAAGGCGCCTGGTAGCGGCGTGCGCCCGGCTGGGAACCAGTCCGCCGGGTGGACGTAAAAAGTTCCTATCAACGCTTGATTTCGTACCCGCTCTTCTTAAACTTCCGCCGTCTGATCGGAACAAAAACTAATCATCAAATGAAAAAACAAATCATCAAACTCACCTTGGGGCTCTTGGCAGCCGCCGTGATCGCTGCCCCCGCGCCTGGTCGCGCGCAAAGTACCGCCGCCGCCAGCAACGCCCCGGCCGCGCAAACCCAAACCGCCAGACCGAAACGCACCACCGTACCCTTCCATGGCGCCATCACCGCCCTCGACACCAATGCCATGACCCTGACCATCGGCCAGCGCACGTTCGACATAACCTCCAGCACCAAAATCACCAAAGCCGGCAAACCGGCAATCTTGAGTGATCTGGCGGTAGGCGACCAGGTCGGCGGCGCTTACAAGAAAGCCGACGACGGCAAATTGTCGGCCGTCAGCGTCACCGTCCACGAGAAACCGGCCGCCGAGCCGAAGCAGCCGTAAGGGCGAAATCGAAATTGGGGGAATGGTCCCCGGGAGGAGTGCCTGGTGGGACTCCCATTTTTATCCGCGACGCCACCAACTGGTGAGGCTCTTGGGCTTTGGCTGGGGAGTCTGAGTTTGGCGGATCAGCAGTTCGCTACGTGATCCCTCCAACGCCATCCGGAATTCATCGTAGCTCAAAAATCGGTCCGCCGGATTCTTGGCCATTACGCGCACGATGGCGTCGCTGGTGGGCTGCGAAATCTCCGGCACCACCATGTTCGGGGGCGTCAGTTGCTCCTGCACTTGGGCTACCACCACTTCCTCCACCGTGGCCGCGTCGAATGGCACGTGGCCGGTCACCGCGTGATACAACGTCGCCCCCAGGCTGTACATGTCCGACAAGAACGTTTCCGGCTCGCGTTTGATTTTCTCCGGCGCCACGTAATAGGGCGTGCCCCAAGTCATATCGTCGCTTTCCTGTTCCGCGTCCGCCTTGCGGGCCAGGCCAAAGTCTACCAATTTCGGTTCATGGTCCTCATTGAACAGGATGTTGCCCGGCTTGATGTCGCGGTGTAGCAGGTCATGCTTGAGCGCCATGTCCAGGGCGGAAGTGATTTTGATGCCGATGTCCAGCACGTCCAGTTCCGGCAGCAGCCGCAATTTCTCGATCCGCGCGTCCAGGCTCCCGCGGTCGGCCAGTTCCATGACCAGGTAACGCTCGCCCTCCCATTCGTCGAAGGTGTAAATATGGACGATATTGGTGTGATTGAGCCGGGCGCAGGCCCGCGCTTCGCGGGAGAAGCTCTCCAACGCCTTGGTGTCCTGCAGCAATTCCTTCTTCATCAGCTTCACCGCCACCAACCGTTCCAGCGTGGTGTCCCACGCGCGATAGACCGTGCCCATGCCGCCCGAGGCGATCTTGCTCCGCAACTCGAATTGCCGCAGTTGCATCGGCATCATGATCGGGTGCCCGCACTTTTTGCAGGGCTCCGTGGCCAGCGGCGCCAGGTCGCCCGGAATGAACACTTTGGCGTCGCAGCCGGGACAAGTAACCATCCGTAATGGTGTGTCGCTCATTGCTTGGTTCAATTTAGCACCACCCGCCCTGCCGACAAGCCCTGAAAAGCACCTAAATACCCTTGACAAAGCGCGCCTGATGATGTTTCTTATCCGCGGTTAATACATGAAAACCACGGTGGTAAATGAAATGCTGAAGCACGCGCCGGTCAATGGCTGTACGGCCATTTGGCAGCGCGGTTCGCGCCTTTTTGGCATCGTGGGCAGGAAATGGTGATTTAAACGATTGATTTCTAAAACCCGCGATTGCCAGTCAATCGCGGGTTTTTTGCTTTAACAACCAACGAAAGGAATGACATGAACAAAAATGTGAGACGGGTCCCGGCCCTATTCGATCCCGAGACGCGCTTCGCAGTACAGCCAGTGACGCCCGCGCCCTTTCGCGTCCTTCAGGATACCGAATTTGAACGGCTCAAGAGCCGTCTGCTGGCCGAGCAATTGGCCAATGCCAGGGAAGCGGAATTGTATGCCCCGCTCCGGCGGGCCGCCAACGAAGCGGCGGCCCTAGCGTGGGTGACGTTCTATCCGTTGCTGGTGTTTCCCGTGCTGTTTGAGGAAAAGACCCGCACGGCCATCAGCCAGCACGAAAAGCAAACGCGGATTCTCGGAAAAAACCGCGGCCTGGTGGCCGCGTGAATAAACCGGGGAGCGCCGGCGTCCCGCCGGCCTCTCCGGAGGTTACCATGAACATCAACGGCAACGTTTCATCGGGACCGCGCCGACCGGTTTGCAACGTCACGGCAGAATCTTCGCGTGCCGAGAAGATTTTTTGGAGCGCGGGTTACGCGTCGTGCCATAGCCTATGGGCGACGGCTGTTCCCAACCCGCTGCCCTTGCAAACGGGGTCGGTCGTAATATTACCTCAATTTCGCCGCCGACCGTGCTGCGGGTTGGGACAACCCGCGGTCCAATTTTTGTGCCGCGATGTGTCACGGCGATTTGACAGTCACGGCGATTTGACTTGGCCTTGGGCTCTGCTAGCGTAACCACGCATGGCGAAAAAGTCGTTGTCGCGGCTCGTTAAAATCGCGACCGGCACCCATGATGGCGCGGAAACCGAATTCAACCGGCTGGAGCAACTCGCGCACTTTGGACTGCTGGTGGGCCGGAGCTTTGTGCGCAACCGCTGTCCGGTCCGCGCCGCCGCTCTTTCCTATACCACCCTGCTTGCCCTCATCCCGCTCCTGGCGGTCGCCCTCAGCGTCACCAGCAGCCTGCTCAAGCATCAGGGCGAGGATCGGATCTACCACGCCATTGACCGGTTTGTCTCCAGCTTTATCCCGCCCGCGACCAACTCCCTGTCGCAGACCTCCGTGGCCGAAACCGTGGCGCCCGGCCAAGCCGTCACCAATGCCCCGTCCGCCACCGCCGACCCGCGGGTCCAGACCGCCCAGAAGGAGGCGGCGGAGTACATCCACGGGTTCATCCAGGCCACCAGCAGCGGTGCGCTGGGCGTCGTCGGCATGCTGTTGCTCATTTCCGTCGCCATCCGCATGCTCGCCAGCATCGAGTCCACCTTCAATGATATTTGGGGCGTCACCCGCGGGCGGAGCTGGATTTGGCGCGTCGTCCTGTATTGGACCACCATCACCCTCGGTCCATTGCTGATTGCCGGCGGACTCGGCCTCGGCGGTGGCATGCACTTGCAAACCGCCAAAAATCTCTTTGCGCACATGCCCCTGGTCGGCGACGTGATTTTTAAATTTCTTCTGCCGTTTGTGGTCCTCTGGCCGGTCTTTGCGCTCATCTACCTGCTGATGCCCAATACCAAGGTGAAACCGGCCGCCGCGTTCGTCGGCGGAATCGTGGCCGGCACCCTGTGGCATTTGAACAATCTGTTCGGCTTCCTCTATGTCTCGCGCTTTGTGATGTATAGCAAGATCTATGGCGGGCTGGGCTTGGTTCCGGTCTTCATGGTCGGATTGTATTTTTCCTGGATCATTCTGTTGTTCGGCGCGCAAGTCGCCTATGCGTATCAAAACCGCCAGTCCTATCTGCACGAAAAGCTGGTGGAAAACGTCAACCAGCGCGGACGCGAATTCATCGCCCTGCGCCTGATGACGCTTATTGGCCGGCGCTTCCAGCACGCCGAGCCGGCTGCCACGCTCCAGCAAATTTCCGCCGCCCTCGGCATCCCCTCCAAGCTCACGCAGCAGGTGCTCCGGCCCTTGCTCGCCGCCCGCCTTATCACCGAAATCGCGGGCGCCGAAGCCGCCTACCTGCCGGCCCGCCCGCTCGACACCATCAACGCCCACCACGTCTTGCGGGCCATCCGCGCCGGGTCCGGCCAGGACATCGCCACCCTGGACGAGGCGGCGCGTTCGGAGGTCTATGGCGAATTCTCCCGCATTGAGGAAGCCGAATGCCGGGCGGCGTCTTCCGTATCGTTGCTCGCGCTGGTCAATCGTTCTCCGCAACTGCCGTCGTCCTCGTCCTCGAACCGGGACAAGGCACAAGAGGATGTCAAAAACCATTTGTCCCGATGACCATCGGCGTTCCCAAAGAGATCAAGGAGCAGGAATACCGCGTTGCGCTGCTGCCTTCCGGTGTTTACCAACTGGTCCAGCGCGGGCACACGGTGCTGGTGGAACGCGGCACCGGCGCCGGCGCGGGCTTTCCCGACGCCGAATACGAACAGGCCGGCGCCACGCTCATGGGCTCGCACGAGGCCGTGTTTCAGCAGGCCGATTTGGTGGTCAAGGTCAAAGAACCGCTGCCATCCGAATTTCCCCGGTTGCGGCCCGGACAAATCCTCTTCACCTATCTGCACCTCGCCGCCAACAAACCGGTGACCGAAGCGCTCATGAAATCCGGCGTTACGGCGCTGGCCTACGAAACGGTGGAACTTAACCGCCGGCTGCCCTTGCTCGAACCCATGAGCGAAATCGCGGGCCGCATGGCCGTGCTCGTCGGCGGCTATTTTCTGGCCAAACATATCGGCGGCAGCGGCGTGCTGCTGGGGGGCGTGCCGGGCGTGCTCCCCGGCAAAGTCGTGGTGTTGGGCGGCGGCACCGCCGGCATCAACGCCGCCCGCATGGCCCAAGGCGTCGGCGCCGACGTGACCATCCTGGAAGTGGACCTCGAACGGATGCGCTTTCTAGACATAACCCTGCATACGGCGCACACGCTTTACTCCAACGAATCACACCTGCTCGAATTGCTGCCGCAGGTGGACCTGCTCATCTGCGCGGTGCTCCTGCCGGGGGCGCGCGCTCCCAAACTGGTCCGCCGCGACATGCTCCGCCGGATGCGGCCCGGCAGCGTCTTCGTGGACATAGCGATTGACCAAGGGGGTTGCGCCGAAACGTCGCGCCCTACCACCCATCACGATCCGGTCTTTGTCGAGGAAGGGGTGACGCACTATTGCGTGGCCAACATGCCCGGCGCCTTTGCCCGCACCGCCACGCAAGCTCTCACCAACGTCACCTATCGCTACATCGAGTCACTCGCCGACCACGGACTGGCCGAGGCGTGCCGATTGCACCCGGCTTTGCTGGACGGCATCAATGTGATGAATGGCAAACTCACGCACCAGGCCGTGGCCGAAGCGCATGGCATGAAGTGGGAGAAACCGGAACCCACGAAGCAAGGCTAAAGGCTGAAGGCTAAAGGCTAAAGTTGGGACCCGGAAACATTGAACATCCAACGTCCAACATCGAACATCCAATGAAATGGGAGGACGTGAAATGGGACGGTTAAATGGTTAAATGGTGATTGGTTAAATGAGGCAGGAAGCGCAAACAACAAGGAAACGAACTTAACGAAGAGAAAACATTCCTTGTTTTCTCACATTATGGCTGCATGGCCGTAGGCATGAACGCGGTCGCAGATCAAACGAAGCTTGTCCGCAAGGTTCCCGGAGGCAGTTTTGAACGAATCCGCATCAATGGTAAGCGGTGCGCCCAATACCACCAGCGGCGCTCCATATTCCGGAGTGCGGATGGCCTGCTCAATGGAGAGGCCGCCCACGGCCTGCACGGGCACGCCAACCGCCGCCACGACCTGGCGTAATTGATCCAACGGACTGGGACAAGGTTGGCCCGCCGCAGCCAGGCCGCGGCGTTGATCATAGCCGATGTGATGAATCACATAATCACAGCCTAAATCCTCCAGCCTCTTCGCCGCCGCGACCATGTCCTCCGCGCCAAGATTATCGCCCATGACCTTGACGCCAAAATCTTTCCCCGCCTTCACGACCATCTTGATCGTCTCCGGATGAGCCCGCTCCATGACCACGACGTGGGTGGCCCCGGCCTGGGCCATCAGTTCGGCCTCAAGCCATCCGCCATCCATCGTTTTGAGGTCAGCGACGATGGGCGTCTGTGGAAATCCGGCGCGCAAAGCCCGGACCCCGTTCATCCCTTCGGCGATAATCAGGGGTGTTCCGGCCTCAAGCCAGTCCACGCCGCAGTCCATGGCCAGCCGGGCGGTTTGTAGCGCTTCGGGAATGTTGGTGATGTCGAGTGAAATCTGGACGATGGTTTTCATGTCAATTTATGAAATGCCTGTCAATTTTCGTCTTCAAAAAGCGGACTGATTCCCGCAAGTCGTCCATTCCGTTCATTCCGTCCTCGATGGAAATCCATGAGTGGAAGCCGACGGAGTTCAGGGTGGAGAAAATGGCGTCGTAATCGTTCATCCCCTTGCCGATGACCCCGTGGGCCAGACGGCTGGCGTAACCTACCGAGTTCTCCTCCCTGCGTAAGTCCTCCATGGTGCCGAACTTGAGGAAACGGTCGCTGGCATGCATGGAGACGACGCGATGCTTGATCCGCTCCAGCAAAACCAATGGGTCCTCGCCCGCGAGGAGGGCGTTGGAAGGATCGTAATTCACGCCGAACCAGGGAGAAGCGATTTGATCCACGATCTCCACGAACACGTCCATCTTTTGTGCAAACTCGGGATGCTGCCAGTAGTTGTCTTTGTAATGATTCTCCATGGTGAGGACCACCCCATGCTTTTCGGCAAACGGCAACAGCCCTTGGATGACCCGAACGACCTGCGAAACTCCGGCCGCTCGCGAAAGTTCGGGGCGCCGCTGGCCAGAAAGCACGCGGCAAAACCGACCGCCTAGAAAGGCGGTCAGTTCGATCATCCGCTTTTCCCGGTCAATCTCGGCTTGCAAAAGAACCGGGTCAAGCTGGGTAAAATCAGGAGAGCAGCAGAGCATCGGCATCTTGAACCCATATTTCTCCAGTTCGCGTTTGGCGCGATGGAGGAATACTTCGTTGTCATCCAGGAAGCCTGAGTAAAACTCAAGCCCCTCGACACCCAGCGTGCTGGCAAGCTCGATCCATTGGAAGATCGTCATGGTGCGATGAACGCACAAATCATCCATGAAACATTTCGGGAAAACGGCCAGTTTGGGTTTCATGGCCTTGAAACCGCTTGCGCCTGATTCCCGCCAATAAACGGTAAACACATCGTTGTTGGCAATGATGGCCGAGTCACGGTTTGAGCACCCCTTTGACGATTTTGGCAGAGTGCATCTCTTCAAACGCCTCGCGCCATTCGCTAAGCGGCGAAACCCGGTTGAGAATGGGATCGAGATCAATCTTGCCATGGGCGAGGAGAAAAATGACTTTCTCCCAAATCGGCCAGTTGTGCGAGTAGCTGCCTTGCAGCTTGACGGCCTTTTGCACCAGAGGATCAAGCGAAAAATCAAGTGGCTGCGGTCCCCATCCAACCTTGGTGATCTGCCCCGCGGGGCGTACAATATCCAGCGCAAGCTTCAGCGACGCCGAAACACCCGTGGCATCAATCACCAGATCGAGTCCGTAGCCGTCTCCGAAATGCTTCACCCATTCGCTCACATTTTCGCCCTGCGCGCCTAGAACCGTCTCGGCCCCGATCCGCCGGGCGACCTCGAGTCGCTGGGCGTCCGCAGGGATGCCAATGACCAGTAGATGCCCTGATCCGCACAACTTAGCCATCAGTGCGCAGAGGAGGCCAATAGGTCCCGGCCCAATTATGGCAACCGCGTCGCCAGGCCGCACGTGGGAGTTGACGCAGACGGCATTATACGCGACGCAGCATGGCTCGGTCAGCGCCGCTTTCTCCAGACTCAATGAGTCGGGAACGTGGTGCAAACAGCGCGCGGGAACTTTAACGAAAGGGGCCATGGCGCCGTTGACGCCATAGCCGAAACCAAGCCGCTTGGGTTCCAAGTTGTAGAGGCCCTGTCGCAGGAAGGCGGAATCGGCGGGCAACACCGCCGCCGTCTCGCTAACCACGCGATCCCCCTCCTTAAAACCACGCACGCGGCCCCCGATTTTGGCAATGACACCGGCGAATTCATGACCGAGGACGACCGGATAATTCACCGTCCAACTCTGCTTGCCGGTATATTGATGCAGGTCGCTGCCGCAAACGGCCGCAGCCTCCACCTTTAACAACGTGTCCTCCTCGCCGATCTCAGGAACAGGCAGTTCGCGTAATTCGACCGAGTAGGGATTTTTTGCGTAGTTGACAAGGCCAATCATAAGAGTTGGAGGACCAGTTCACTCTTGCCGACCCGTCGGCGGCAGATACTGCTTTTCGCGGGCGTCCAACTCGCGCTCGCGATCCACGAAATGCCATTTATTCACGGGACAATTTTTCTCATTCAACTGGAGGTTGTCAAACTCGAATTGGACGAACTTGGCTTTGAGGGTGCGTTGCAGGAAAGTTACAGGCAAGGTGGTCAAGCGGCTTTGGGCATCGGTTGATTCCACAGGTAATCCCAACCGCCGGCGGAAAGCAGAGCGCAACGCAAGCTCAGTACTGCAGTT
>JBEKMW010000089.1:0-19217 GCA_049523455.1 Verrucomicrobiota bacterium
AGAATACGTGACCAAAGACTGCGAGAGGTGTAAGTCTTCATGAAGCCATTTTGCCACGGCTTGTGTGAAATTCAAAATTGATAAAATTTTCTTTTTCATTGATTTCTTCAACGCGCGCCAGCGAGCCAAGACGAGCAGAACCGCAGAGCGCGCCATTCAACTCGCTGGTTCTGCGGTTAAACGTTCGTCGGACTTGGATTTGGTCTTTTTGTTCTTATACTCTTTGCCGGCAATGGCGACGTGGTCTAAACGGGGTCCAACGATGACATTTCACTTTTCGCATGATTTGCGGTTGACGCGGGCCGGCAGTGCCAGCGGGGTCGCCGTAGCTTTATCCATTTCGAAACCGTCCTGCCGCAGTCTCCACCCTCCGGAGCAGAGCGACCGCGCCATTACCGCGACTGGTTTCAGCACCTTTAATGTGGAATGCGCCGGCAGAGCGGAGCGGCGACGGCGCTTTGCTTTTGGAATCAGCAGGCGTGTCCGGTGGTTTCATTGAGGTTCGGAAAGCGGTGTCGCGCTGCGCCTGCCACCGCAGTCCAAAACGCTGGCGCGTGAAACCCGGAATTTCCCCTGAGGGGCGAAAATACGGTCGAAAAGGTGCACAATGCGCGACCGTCGCCTATTCTTAAACGCCAAACCGTGTTTCAATGGGCTTGATGACTCGAAATGGAAACATCGGGAAGGCTGGCCTGCGGCGCCGTAGCCTCTTGGCGAAGGCGGGTTCCCCCCATCCTCCATCCTCTATCCTCCATCCTCTTTCCGGCCCTCACGCCCAACGCCCGGAGCCCCGCGCCTCGCTTAAATCAAACCCGATCAAACCCAATCAAACCGAATCAAACCAAAAAAAATCGCTCATCCATGTGCGGCCCGCGAAACGGCTACGTTGGCTGTCCGGCCTTCCGCCTCCAGGCGGCATTCACCAAACATGTCACGTGTCACCTGTCACTTGTCACATGTCCGGCGTTCCGCCTCAGGCGTCATATTTGTCGCATCCTGAACGCCAGTTGGTATGATTAACCAAGGAATTCATATGAAAAATGGAAGCGAGGCTTGCCGGGGGAACGAAATCAAACCAATCCGTCATGAAACGCAGGGTTGAAGCGGAATTGCTGGACGTGCTGCCGGCGGATGATCGGCGGGCCATCCGGTCCCGCCGCGACCTGCGCCGGGTCAACGCCTGGATGGGCAATCACACCATCATGGCCCACGCACTGCAATTGGCCGGCGCCGACCGTCCGCCGAAAGAGGTCGTCGAACTCGGCGCGGGTGACGGCAATTTTTTGTTGCGGGTCGCGCAAAAGATTGCTCCGCGCTGGCCGGACGTAAAGGTGACCTTGCTCGACCGGCGAAACGCGGTTGCGCCACAAACGCTCGCCGCGTTTGCCGCCTTGGGCTGGCGCGCGGAGGTTGCCGTTGCCGATGTTTTTGAGTGGCGGCCGGCTCGCGCCGACCTGATTGTCGCCAATCTGTTTCTACACCATTTTACCGACGCGCGGCTGAGGGAGTTGCTGCGGCTGATTGCCGAAGGCGCGGGGTGGTTCGTCGCCATCGAGCCGCACCGTTTCGCGCTGCCCTGGCTGTGCGGCCAGATGCTCTGGTTTATCGGCGCCAGCGGTGTCACGCGCCACGACGGGGTGGCGAGCATTGCCGCCGGTTTTGTCCGCCAGGAAATCTCGGCGTTGTGGCCGGACCCGGAGAACTGGCAATTGACGGAACGGCGGGCGGGGCTGTTCAGCCATTTGTTTGTAGCGCGGAAGAGGAGCTAGCGTGAAATTTGAGGCAATCATTGTTGGCGGCGGACCGGGTGGCGCGGTGGCGGCGCTCTCGCTGGCCCGGGCTGGATGGTCGGTGGCGGTGATCGAGAAGAGCAGGTTTCCCCGGCAAAAGGTCTGTGGCGAATTTCTGTCGGCCACGAATCTTCCCCTGCTCCGCCGGCTGGGTGTGGCTGAAACGTTCAGCGAATTGGCCGGACCGGAAGTTTCGCGGGTGGCTTTGTTCGCCGGCGAAACCAGTCTGTTTTCCACCATGCCGCACCCACAATCGGCGGAGGGCCAGGGGCGGGCATTGGGACGCGACCAGCTTGACACGCTGTTGCTGGAGCGCGCGAGCGCGGCGGGCGCGGCCATATTTCAACCGTGGTCGGCAACGGAATTGAGCCGCCGCGGAAATCGCCTCTGCTGTCGCATCGCATCGCGCGAATCGCAGGCCAGCCGGGAGCTGGAGGCGCCAATCGTTATCGCGGCACATGGCTCATGGGAAAGCGGAATATTACCCACGCAACCCGTGAGAAAACCGGCACGGAAGGGCGACCTGTTTGGTTTCAAAGCCCGCTTCTGCGGGAGTCAATTGCCGCGCGGCACGATGCCCCTGCTGGTTTTTCCCGGCGGCTACGGTGGCATGGTGCATACCGACCATGGGCAAGTCAGCCTGTCTTGTTGCGTCCGCCGCGACCGATTGGATTGGCTGCGGCAGGCCGATGCGACTGCGAGCGCGGGGGAAGCCGTTTTGAAACACATTCAAGAATCCTGCCGCGGCGCTCGTGAGGCGCTGGCGGAAGCAAGGCTCAATGGCCCGGTTCTTTCCGTGGGCCCCATCCGGCCGGGCATCCGCCGGCCTTATCGCGACGGAATTTTTCTCGTGGGCAATGCAGCCGGCGAGGCACATCCCATTATCGCAGAAGGAATCAGCATGGCGATGCAGTCCGCCTGGCTTTTGTGCGAACACTTGGCGGCCCGGCGAGAGCAGGTCTTGAAGGGTGAAGCGCTGGAGGAAATTGGCCGCGCGTATTCGCAAGCATGGCAGCGGCATTTTGCCCCGCGCATCCGTGCCGCGGCATTTTTTGCGCAACTGGCCATGCGCCCGGCAACGGCAAACGCGTTGTTGCCGCTGTTGAAATTATTTCCGCAAGCGCTCACCCTCGGCGCGCTTTGGAGCGGCAAGGCGAACCAAATCGTCTTGCCGGTCTCAGCAGTGAATGCGGTGTAAAAGCCGCGGTTCCTTTGGGAACGCCAGGTTCCAGCCGGTCCGGCGCCTGGATAACTGGAGGTGATTGGCGTTGGTGGGGTTCGCGGATTGGAAATCCGCGATACGGCAGACTGGAAGTCTGCGCTACACCGCCAAAGGCAAAGTATTTGATGCCCCAAGTAATAACTTGCATCATTATCTCCGGCGCCCATCGAGCGCCGCTACAGGTCTATGAAACCGATTGCGGATTGCCGGCTCTATACGTTCGTGGACACGGCTTACTTGCATGGGCGCGCGCCCGAGTGGGTCGCCCGGCAACTTTGCGACGGCGGCTCGGACCTCATCCAGCTTCGCGCCAAGAAGTCCGCGCCCGATGAAATCCGCCGCATGGCAGAGGCGATTCTGCCGATTACGCGCAAAGCGAACGTCGGCCTAGTGATCAATGACCATCCGGAAATTGCCCGTGAAATTGGCGCCGAGCTGTGCCATTTGGGGCAGGAAGATTTTGCGGAAGGCAGAAGGCGGAAGGCGGAAGGCGGAAGCGGGACGGCTGAAGTCAGATTTGGTCTTTCAACGCATTCGCCGGAGCAAGCGCGGCGGGCGCTGGCGGCAAATCCAGACTATATCGCCATCGGGCCGGTTTATGCGACGCAAACGAAGCCCGGCGTGAAACCCGTGACGCTGGAATACGTCCGCTGGGCGGCGGCCAACGTTGCCCTCCCCTGGTTCGCCATCGGCGGCATCAATTTGCAAACGCTCGACGACGTGCTGGCCGCGGGCGCCCAGCGCGTGTGCGTGGTGTCCGCCATACTCAATGCGCCGGACGTGGCCAAGGCCTGCGCAGAATTCAAAGGAAGGTTGACGGTTTGAGAAATCGTTACCGTTTGGCGAGGTTCTCGGCGGCCCAGCGGCGCAACTCCGTCTTGAGCACCTTGCCCAAGGCATTGCGCGGCAGCGCCGGCATCAACACCACCTGCTTGGGCGTTTTGTAGTCGGCGAGCTTGCCGCGGATGAATTGCACCAGCGCCTTTTCGTCCACGGTCTGGCCGTCGGCGGCAACCACGAAGGCCGCCGGCTGCTCGCCGCGGCGGGGATCCGGCACGCCGATGACCGCGGCCTCCTTCACGCCGGCAAACTGGTGGATCACTTCCTCGATTTCGCGCGGATAAACATTGTTGCCGTTCACCAGCAGCATGTCTTTCTTGCGGTCGGTAATGTAGTAATAGCCTTCCGCGTCGTGATAGCCCACGTCGCCGGTCAACAGCCATCCGTCGCGAAGGACTTTGGCCGTTTCCTCCGGATGGTTCCAATAACCTTGCATCACGTTGCCGCCGCGCACGCACAACTCGCCGATTTCGCCGACGCCAAGGATTTTTCCCGCCTCATCCTGGATGCTCATCTCCACGTGCGGAATCGGGAGGCCAATCGAACCGGGTTTGCGCACGCCGTGGATGGGGTTTTTTGCCACCACCGGACTGGCCTCGCTCAAGCCGTAGCCTTCGATGAGCGGGATGCCGTATTTGGCCTGAAAATCCTTCAGCACCTGCAGCGGCAGCGGCGCCGAACCGCTGATGCAAATGCGGAACGGCAGTTTGATGGGTGTTGGCGAAGCCGCCAGGGCGCGGTACAGCGGCGGAATGGCCGGCAGGATGGTGGCCTGCCGCAGATACAGTTCCTGGATGATTTGCCGCGGCTGGTTCAGGGATTTCACCAGCACCAGGTTCCCGCCGACTAGCAGCGGTAGGAAGACTCCCACCGTGAGCATGTAGCTGTGAAACAGCGGCAGCACCACCCCCATCCGGTCCAGGTCCACCGTCTCGAGCACGATGCGGCAGCTTTCGACGTTGTGCAGGAGGTTGCCGTGGGACAGCATGGCGCCCTTGGGCCGCCCCGTCGTGCCGGAGGTGTAAATGATCACCGCCAGGTCGGTCTCAGAACGGGCAAACCCGCCGCTTGCCTCAGCGGGTTTTCCGGTTTCGAGTTCGGCGAACGACTCAACCTTGAAGGTTTTCAACTGTGGCCGGGCGGCCACGAGCGCCGGCGCGTGCACTGCCAGTTCCTCATCGGTGATGAGGACGTCAATGCCGCCGTCGGCCAGGATATAATTCACCTCGTCGGGCTTGAGGAAATTGTTGATGGGCACCAGCACGGCCCCGGCGTCCAGCACGCCAAACACCGCGGCAACAAATTCCGGACGGTTCTTGAGCCAAAGGGCGACGCGGTCGCCAGGCTTGACGCCAAAACGGCGCTTGAGTTCCGCGGCGACGGCACACGATTGGGCGTGGAGCGCAGCGTAGCTGAACTCCTGTTCGCCCCAATAGAGGGCGATTTTATCGGGCCGCTGGCGGACCGAGGCGGCAAACGCACTGGCCAGATTCATGGCAAAAACTCCGGGTCATTCGTTGTCGAAGCGGCGGGTGGTTTAATCAAAGCTCGAAACTTCTTCAACGAAAATCGGGTGTTTACTCGTTCACGTGCACGACTTTCGCGGGCGGGAAGCCGTTGAACCAGGTCGCGGAGGCATTGCTGTAGGCGCCGATGTTCTCGGAATAGAGCAGGTCCTCAATCTCCAGACCGGGCAGTTGTTCGGATTGCGAAATCACGTCCAGGCCGTCGCAGGTTTGGCCGAACACGGCGCAGATTTCCGTCTGGCCGCGCTTGAACGGCTTCAGATGATACTGGCAATGGTCGAAGATGATGCCGCTGAAGGTGTGATAAACGCTGTCGTCAATGTAATAACAAGTCTTGCCGTCGCGCACAGCCTTGCCGATGACACGCGCTATTGACGTGGCGGCGGTGGCCACCAGGAACCGGCCCGGCTCGGCCAGAATCTGGATGTCCGGCGCGAACAGCCGGTCAATCTCGGCGTTAATCACGCGGGCGAGCTCGCGGAAGGGGCGGACGTGCTTGTCATAAGCCGCCGGAAAACCGCCGCCGATGTCGAGAATCTTGATTTCGTGGCCGCGCGCTTTCGATTCCTTCATCACCGCCGCCGCGGTGTTGAGCGCCTGGACGAAATTCTGGAAATTCGTGCATTGGCTGCCGACGTGGAAACTCAGACCTTCGACGACCAAGCCCTGCTCAAAGGCCGCGAGAATCAAGTCCACCGCTTCGCCGGGCGCGCAGCCGAATTTGGACGACAATTCGCATTGCGAGCCGGTGTTGTCCACGCGCAAGCGCAGCACCACGCCGGCGTGGGGGGCGAATTGCCGGATCTTTTTCAGCTCGTTCAGGTTGTCGTAGGTCACAAGCGGCTTGTATTGATCGAGCGTGCGGAGGGTTTCCTTGGGCTTGGTGGGATTGGCGTAGATGATTTTGTCCCAGATGAAGTCCTGTTGCTCCCTTGCGGGCAGATGCTTGATATTTTCGTAAACCAGCATGAACTCCGGCATTGAGGCCACGTCGAAGCTGGCGCCGGCCCGGAAAAGCGTCCGCACGATGGCCGGCTCGGCGTTGGCCTTGACCGCGAAGTAGCATTGCACCTTGGGCAGGTGTTTTTTGAACGCGGCGTAATTCTTGCGGATAATGTCGTGATCAATGACGACCACCGGCGTGCCGTGCCGGCGGGCGAGGGATTGGAGCTGCTTCAAGGTCATAAAACTGTTTCCCTGCGGGAAACGGCGTAACGAGTCGCAAATCCCATCGGCTTTGGCAAGACAACTCGTCCCGGAAGCGGATTGCGAATTGTGAATTTCAAGAGAGCACGGAAAGCGGAAAGCGGGAAAGCGAAAAAGCGGGAACATCAAGGGAACAAGGAAACAAAGCGGTTCGGCCGCGAAATGGGGCAAATGTGGTTTTTACCTCGAATGCCCGTCAGTCTGGGGCTCAGGCCGCAAGTCCAAGAGAAAGGCATGGCTGCTTTCCTGCCTGCGGTCCCAATAGAGCCCCTCGCCCACGATCTGGCCGCTATCATTAATCCCCTCCGCGGAAGTCAATGTCAGGAAGCCCGCCGGGCCTTTCAGGTGCGTGAGCTTTACCAGACCATTCAAATCGACCATGCTTCCGTCCCAGTAAAAGAAGGCGTGCGTGCCGTTGGCGGCGGTGCTCGTGCCAACAATCTGCCCCCAATTATTGATGGCCAAAGCGGAACAATAAGAAGGAAACGACACTCCAGGGAAATTGGTCTGCACACCCAAGGTCCCCAAATCGGTCATGGTTCCGTTGCGGTAAAGGAACGCGTGAGTGTCCGCGTTGGTGGTGGTGCTCCAGCCAATAATTTCGCCCAGATCATTGATGGCGGTAGCCGACCCGTCAGTGCCCCCGAGCGTTCCCAGATCCTCAGTCAGACCATCATGGTAAAGCATAGGATGCACCATGGATGAGAAAGTGAAGCTTTGGCCGACAATGTCACCGAGGTTGTTGATTCCCGTGGCCATGAAGCCGCTGCCCAAGTCGGTGGTCAGGCCGTTCAAACATGCAAAGCCGTGCGTCGGCACGTTGCTCAAACTCACGCTGCCCACAATTTCACCACTATCGTTAACTCCCATGGCGTCACCGTAATTCAAGCCTGGGAACAGGTTTACCGGCAGGCCATTGCGAAAGCTGACCGGTTGTTGGGCGTACCCCACGTTCGTGATCGCGGGCACCCCGCCAGGGCTCGAATACCCGATGTTGGTCACTAAAATCCATCGGCAGCCCACGATCTGCCCGGCATTATTGATGGCAGTGGCCGTACACGGATTGGTGCTCAAACTGCGAAATGCCCCTTCCCGATAATAAAAAGCTTGTGGCGTTTCCTCTGTACTCGAGCCGCTGGCGCCCATTGCGACGGGATTAATGCCCGAGCCGTTGGCACCGCCGTTTGCGATAATTTCGCCGCGATCATTGATGCCCATGGCCGAGAAAGCACCGACCTCCGCGTCAAAAGCCAGCGGGCCCAGATCAATCAAACGCAAGTCGGCCCTTGTCGAAACGGCGAGAAACATCATTACGAACATCAAAACGGTTGCACCCTTCATAGTATGCAACGATGATGAACGTTCCTAATTGAAATGTCAATTATAAAAAGGGACTGTTGCGGACGCTGACGCGGGATATAGGAGCGGGCCAGGTGCGATGGCGGAAGACGGCGCAGGCGGTGCGGCGGCCGGGCGACCAGTCGCTGTCGAGAGAGGTGGATTAACGAGGAAGGAAAGCCATCGGCGATGGCGTCGGAGGCGAAATCGCGCTGGCGCGCATGGGTGGCGCGTGTGCGTTCCTGAAATCGGTTTTGACTTTCCGGTTTTGACGGCATAACGTGCAGCGATTTGAACTATTAACGTGATTTCCAGTGCCGAGGGGGAGTTTTATGCGCGACCAACGACTTCTGCGGTGGGTGGTCTTTCTTATGCCGGCGGTGATGCCGTCCGTCACCAGCCTGGCCCAGCCCGCGACCGGGTATCTCGCCCGGCCGACGATTAACCTGGGCGAGGCGGCGCCCGCGCCCACCAATCTGGTCTTGAACCCGCCGCCGGCCAGGGGCGTGAAGCCGGCGTTGCAACCGACCGGCGGCTTCGCGGTGGATACGGATTCGCGGGAGCAGGTGCGCGAGTTTTACAACGCCCTGTATCCGATTTCGGAAAACGTAGCCCAGTATTCGACGGCGGACGTGTCCAGTTGCACGCCGGGCCACAACACGAATTCATTTCAACAGGCCGAGTTGCTGCGCATCAACTGGTACCGGGCGATGGCGGGGATGCCCGCGGCCATCTACCTGGACCCGATTGACAACTGGGGTTCGCAGCAGATGGCCGTCATCATGTCGGCCAACAACGCCCTCAATCACGATCCCCCGAGCACCTACACTTGCTACAACACCTTCGCCGCCGGTTATGCCGGCGGCGACCAATCCCTGGGCGCGGACGGGGCGGACGCCATCACCGATTTCATCTGGGATTTTGGCGCGAAAAACAACGAGGTAGGCCACCGGCGATGGATTTTGTATCCGGAGGAAATCGTCATGGGAGTGGGAGATGTGCCGGCGGCGGGCACCAACGCCGCAGCCAACCTCACGTACGTGTTTGACCCGCTTAGTTTTGGCGCCCGTCCCGCCACGCGGCAGCCGTACGTCGCGTGGCCGCCGGAGGGTTATGTGCCGTACCAGGTCGTGTTTCCCTACTGGTCGTTTGCGCTTACCAACGCGGACTTCACCAACGCCACCGTCACCATGGCCAGCAATGGCGTGCCTGTTTCAGTCGCAATCCAGACGAACCAAGTTGGTTTTGGCGAAAACACGATTGTTTGGGTGCCGATGGGATTGGATGCGACGACCGAAGGCACGTCGTTTCCGTTCAGCGACACGGACACGGTCTATAACGTGACCGTGGGCAACATCAACTACAACGGCGCCATCATCCAGTATTCCTACAACGTCACCGTATTCGATCCCGCCATGCCGGGGGCGGATTACGTTGCCACCGCCGTCAGCGGGCCAGCCCAGGCCACGGTCAACGGCGCCAATCCATATTCCGTCACGCCCTCCCAAAATCCGTATGCGACCAGTTATAATCTTTTGATGGCACAACTGGTTTCGGGAAATCTGGCCGATAGCGCAAACCACGGGCTGACGAACTTTACCACGTCGCCGCCGCCCCTTTATCCCATTATCACCAACCCGCCGGTGGGCTCCGGCAATTGCTTTCATCTGTGCCATACGAATCCCACCTCGCAATACCTGCAACTAAATGAATTGCTGTTCCCCAGCAACACGACGATGTTTTCCTTTGCCAGCCTGCTGGGTTATGCGACCACCAATGAAGTCGCCTACGTCCAAGCGTCCACCAACAACGGTGGTACCTGGCAGAATCTCTTCACCGAGGTTGGCAGCGGCGGCTCCGGGGAATCGTCATTTACGTCCCACTCGCTCTCACTGTCCAATTACGCCGGCCTGCCAACGATGGTGCGGTTCGATTACTCATTTACCGGTGGCAGCTACTATCCTGAAGCCGATCCGTTCGTGGGCTGGTGCCTGGAGAACACCGTGGTCACCAATACCCTGCAGATGATTAATCTGGCTACAAACACCTCGTCGGTCACGAATATCGTGTCGGGTAATCTGGCTGATTCGGCCAACAACGGCTTGGTCAACTTCACCGTCTCGCCGCCGCCCTACTACTACGTCATTACCAATCCCCCGGCCGGCGCCGAGCCCGCCTGTTTCCATCTCTGCCATCTCGACCCGGCCTCCCAGTTGATGCAGTTGAACGAGGTATTGGCGCCGACCGCCGGCACCACGGTCAGCTTCAACAGCCTTTTGGCCTACGCCAGTCCGGATGAGACGGCGCTGGTCGAGGTTTCCACCAACAATGGGGCGACGTGGGATGATTTGTTCGCCGAGACTGGCCTGCCGGACAACCAGCAACCGGTGCAGTCGTCCTTCAGCCCGCAATCGGTTTCCTTGTCTCCATTTGCCGGACAACTGACGTGGTTGCGCTTCAATTACTCCTTTACCGGCGGTGAGTATTGGCCCTACAGCGACCCGGACACGGGCTGGGATTTGGAAGACATCCTGGTGACCAACACCCTGCAACAGGTCATCACGACGGTAAATACGACCAACTTCACGTTCACGCCCATGCAAACCGGCAACTATGTGCTCCAGGCCCAACCGGTGGTGTTTGGCCAATACCCGCTTGATCCCGGTCCCATCAAACAGATCACCGCGGTGGTGGGGCCGCCTGTGCTGATGATGAGCCGGCCGGTGCTGACCAACCAGCAGGTGTGGCTCAACTTCACCGAGAGCGGCGGCCCAGCAACGTCATTCCACCTGCTCCAGACGCCGCAATTGACGGCAAGCTGGACAACCAACTCGGCCGCGACCTTCACCACCAATGTGCCCGGGAGTTCCTATCGCTTCACCGTCACGACCAATTCCGCAAAGGAATTTTACCGGGTGCAGACGCCGTGAGAATTACGAATGACGAATGACGAATGACGATTTACGAAACATTCGGTCTGCCAGCGCGTCAATCGAAAATCGTTTATCGCAAATCAAAAGCGGGGTTCGCTGCCGTCCACCATCTTCACTTGGTTGTGGGTGAAATATTCCTTCACGAGCGCCTTCATCAATGCGCCGCGCTGGTCGTAAAGCCGCTTTAACTGGCGCGGTTTGTGATTGGCCAGCGCGTAGTGCGTGAGCAACGGCATCGCGATGGTCGTGTCGGTGTAGCAGACGACGGCGTCGGGCAGCTTGGTGGGGTCCACCTTTCCCCAACTCACGGCTTCACTGGGCGTGGCGCCGGAAAGACCGCCGGTATCCGGCCGCGCGTCGGTGACCTGGATGAAGAAGTCCTGTCCGAATTCCTTGATGCGGAGGACCTCCTGGATTTGCGGCTCGGTTTGGAGCATGAAGTTTTTGGGACTGCCCCCGCCCCAGAGCACCACGCCGCTCTTGCCGCCGCCGCGCTTGGCGCCCAGAACGAACGAAGTGGTTTCGTTGACGTCAATGGACGGGTTCACGCGGAGGCGGTTGCCGCGCAGTTCCACGCCGGCGAAGTTCATGCCGATGGTGGAGTCGCCCGGCGAACTGGTGTAGCAGGGCACGCCGGCGCGATAGGCCGCCGCCAGCACGGACACGTCCCGGAGCCGGTGTTTGCGCTCCCATTCGGCGCAGTATTTGCCGATGAGATAATGCAACTCCGCCGTTCCCATTTCCTTTTGAAACTCCGGTTGCACCAGGATTTCCCGGAGTATATCGTCCGTGGTCATCAAGCCGTCGGAATAGGGAATCACCACGTCGTAGATGCGCACGAGGTCGTTGTCGCGCAGGTCGGTGTCGTCGAATTTAAAACTGCCGGCGTGCACGGGATAATTCAGCGCGAAATGCATGTCGTGGTAAAGGTTCGCACCGGTGGACACGATCCAGTCCACGAAACCGGCCTTGATGAGGGGGATGATGCTCGAACAGCCCAAGCCGGCGGGCGTGAGCGCTCCCGAGATGCTCATGCCAATGGTGACGTCCTGGTCGAGCATTTTTCGGGCAAAGAGCTGGCAGGCTTCCTTGAGCCGGGCCGAATTGTAGGCCAGGAACACCTCGTCAATGAGGTAGGTCAGTTTTTCCCGGCCGTTGATGTTTTTCGGCTGGATGCGTTTGCCGGCCATGTATTGCTTCTTGTGGGGGCAATGTTTTTCCTTGAGCCATTCGGGCATCTCAGAGATGTCTTCACGTGAGCGGACATGTGCGTGTTTGGTTTTTGCCATAAAGTTGTATAAAAAATTGTGCCGCATACGATACGGCGCGCGGCGGGATTGACAACTTTAATTGTGGGAAGGACAGATTACCGCATCGTCGCCAAGAGCGGCGCCGCCACTGAGAGTCCGCCGTGAAGATTCCCATCGAAGTGGGGCTGGGTGATCACGTTGTTGACGCACGTGGCGTCGTTGATGCGGTAGGCCGGTCCGCCGCATCCGGTCACGGCGAGATCGGTAAAGGAATTGTCCACGCATGCGGTTTGGGGAACCGGCTGCCAGCCTCTGGCCGTTCGGGCCAGCCGCTGGGCCAGGAAGACGCCAAATTGCCGGCTGTTGCGGATGGAAACGGTGTAAAACCGATTGTTGCGGCTGGCGCGCATGAAGATGCCCAAATTATTGGCGGACAGTACGGCGTTGCTGATGACGTTGTGATTGAAACCCAGATCCACCGAGATACCGGCGCCGGGATTGTCATACAGATAAAGGTCGGTGAACCGACTGTCCTCGGTTTGATAGCAAGCCAGGCCGTCGAATTCGTTGTCAAAGGAGGAGTAATTTTGCACCGTCAAGCGGCGCACGCCGCGCGTGGTGACCAAACCGCCGGAACGGCAACGGGCGCAAGTGGCCCTTTCCACGATCGAATCACTGACGTTCTGCACGCAAATGCCATTGTTGCGGATCTCAGACCGTTGGCCCCACAGCCGCCAGAGTTCCCGCGTCTGATGGGTGCGGTTGCCATCAATGAACAGGCCGCTGACACACAGGTCAGTCACGGTGGTAGGCGGATTGTTCACCGGTTCGCCCATGATGATGACGGGGCAATTGGCGCCGTCAGCCAGGCGCAACACGGTCGCGCTGCCGGCGCCGCGCAAGGTCTGGTGATTGCGCTGCAAGACGATAGGGTGGCGGATATCGAACGTGCCGGCCAGCAATACCACGGAGCCGCCGCCCGGGGGAAGGGAATCCAATGCCATTTGAATCCCGGCATCGGTGGCGCCCGAAGGCACCGTCACGATCGCCGGTTCCGTCACCGACAGGTTGAAGGCCAGAAGCCATGGCATCCCAAGCACCAGCCACCAGGGAAATGAAACGTTTTTTCCTCCGTGCGAATTTCTGATGTATTTCGCATTTGTTTTCATAGGCACCTTTCCATCACAACCACGATTCCTGGCTTAACCTCGCCCATTCGGGGCCGGTGGCATCAAGTCATGTTACATTTTAGTAAAATTTATTCCTTGAAATCCGCATGAAAATGGCCGATGTTGGGGTTTGTTGAGGTTTCGTTTTCTCTCCGTGAACCGGGGAACATTCAACATTCAATGAAGGCAGAACCCTCACCTCACCCTGACCCTCTCCCCTCCCATCAGAATGGGAGCGGAGAGGGAACAGCGGGTGGCCGGCGAACTTGGCTCAGCAGACTGGCAGCTTGCGTCAGGTTCATGGTCCCAATGCATGCGAAAAATCGAAAGGAGGCTCTCCAGATGCCAAAAATCCTTTCCGTGCATTTCGCATTGCCATTATGCTTGGCCCGAATTTTATGCCAACTTTGCCTCGCGCCGGCGCGGTTCCGGCGGAACTTGGTTTTGCCATGCCGGCGGAATGGGAGCCGCACGCCGCCACCTGGCTGGGCTGGCCGCACAACGAAACCGACTGGCCGGGCAAACTGGACACCATCCGCTGGGTTTATGGGGAGATGGTGCGAAAAATCTCGCCGGGCGAACGGGTGCGTCTGCTGGTGCGGCACCCGGCCGAACAAAAACTCGCTGCCAGATATTTGAAACGGGCCGGTTGCGACTTGAAACAGGTCGAATTCATCCGGCATGCCACCAACCGCGGCTGGATGCGTGACAACGGGCCCATTTTTGTAAGAAGGCAGGTTCGGAGTTCCGGCTTTAGCCGGCCAAGGAGCCGCCTGAAGGCGGAACTCCAAACGGAAACGGCCATCGTCCATTTCCATTTCAATGCCTGGGCCAAATATCGCAATTGGCAGAAAGACACGCGCGTTCCGGAACTGGCGGCGAAGCTCCTGAAGAAGCAACTATTCAACGCACAATTCAACGGCAGGGATTTTGTCGTGGAAGGCGGCGGCCTGGAGGTGAATGGCCGCGGCACATTGTTGACGACCGAGGAATGTTATTTGCATCCGCGGATCCAGGTGCGCAACCTCGGCATGACCCGGGAGCAATACGACGAGACCTTCAGGAGATTCCTCGGCGTAAAAAACATGCTGTGGCTGCTCAACGGGCCGGTGGGCGATGACACCCATGGCCACATTGATGACATCTGTCGTTTCGCAGACCCGAAAACGCTGGTGCTGATCCGGGAAGGAAACCGGCACGACATTAATTACCGGCCGCTCTCGGAAAATTGGGAGCGTGTGCGAGATTTCCGGTTGGAGGATGGCTCGAAGCCCGAGGTGGTTCCCCTGCCGATGCCGGCGCCGATTTTTTATGACGGCTACCGGCTGCCCGCCAGCTACGCGAATTTCTATATTTGCAATGCCTGCGTCATCGTCCCCACCTTCAACGATCCGAACGACCGCGTGGCGCTGGGCACGCTCGGTACATTGTTCAAGGACCGTACGGTGGTGGGCATCCACGCGGTTGACCTCGTGCTGGGATTCGGCTCGCTCCACTGCCTCACGCAGCAAGAACCGGCGTAAACACGCTGGCGGCTCCGGCTGGTGTGAGTTGTCCGTCTGCCTTCTTATCTCGGCGCTACTTTTTCAACGCACGTTCAGGCCGTGGCCTTGGCGTAGCGGTCGGCCACATAGTCCCAGTTAATCACGTTGAAAAAGGCCGCCACGTAGTCCGGCCGCCGGTTCTGGTATTTGAGATAATAAGCGTGCTCCCAGACATCCACTCCCAGCAAGGGTTGTTTGGCCTGGGTAATCGGTGAATCTTGATTGGGGGTCGGCTCAATGCTCAACCGTTTATTGGCATCCACCACCAGCCATGCCCACCCGCTCCCGAACTGGCCGACGGCGGCCTTGCTGAAGCTGTCCTTGAAGGCTGAAAAACTGCCAAACGCGGAATCCATGGCTTTGGCCAGATCGCCGGTCGGCTCGCCGCCGCCCTTTTTGAGCATCTGCCAGAACAGCGTATGGTTAAAATCGCCGCCGCCGTTGTTGCGGACCGTGACGCGGATTTTTTCCGGGATCGCGTTCAAATCCTTGAGCATGTCCTCCACGGACATTTTGGCCACGTCGGGGTAGTCGGCGACCGCCTTGTTGAGATTGGCCACGTAGGCGGCGTGGTGTTTGTCGTGGTGAATTTCCATCGTGCGCGCGTCAATGTAAGGTTCGAGGGCGTCATAGGGGTAAGGCAGCGGCGGCACGGTGAACGGGCCGCTGGGGGCCATGGGGGCGGCAGGCATACCGGGATTGGGTTGCGCCATGGCCCCGGGCAGCGCGGCCATTGCGGCGCCGGCGAGAGCGCCGGCCTTTATAGCTTCACGTCGAGTCATCATATTTTTTTCTCCTTTTTCAATTTGAACTTCGTTTTACCGAACCACTCGCTGTTTAGGTGGTCGGAGCCTAGAATAATGCGTCCCTGGCGGTTTATCAAGACAACCGCCGGTTTGCCCCGCCCTATAAGTGCGCCGCTTGCGCCATGGCTTCGGCCAGTTGCTGCGGCGTCCATTGGTTGCCGTCGAGTTGCTTGTAAATGCGCCCCCGGGGATCGAGCACCACGGTCCGCAGATTATGCGAGATATTGTCGCCCTGCCGCATGACCATCAAATCGAGACGCAACGCCGCATCGGCCAGCACATTGGTGCCCGCCGCGGCAAACAGCCAGCGATTGGTGTCGTCACCCCGATAAACCTCCGCGTAGTTTGACAGCACCGAGGGTGTGTCATAGGCGAAATCAAAGGAAATCGAAAGGAACTGCCAGTTCGTTGGCCCGCCCGGCAGCGCCGCAAGAATTTTCCGGGTTTGTTGAAAGTTATTGTTCATGCGGGGGCAATAATCCGGCAAGGGACAGCGGGTGAAAAAGAAGGTGAACGCCAGCGCCTGGCCGCGAAAATCTGAAATGTGGATTTGTCTTCCATCCTCGGCCGTCAGCGCGTAATCGGGCAGGAGGTCGCCCGGTTTGAGTTCCGGCAGGAAAATGCCGCCATTCACGTGCATCGCCATGGGGGGAGCATTGGTCGTCACATCGGACGAATGCCCGAGCAAACGGATGTTTTCCACCCAGTCATTGGTTTCGGTCACCACGAGGGTAAAGGTAATTTCATCGCCCGGCGCAATCCCGTGGAGTTCATTCGTGTTGAGGACCAAAAAATCCATCGTCATGGCCATCATGAAACCCGGAATGGCCTGATGATGAATGGTGACCTGGCGAAGGCCGGGCGCGACCTGTTCGACCACACCGCGCGCCGGGTAGGATTTTGCGTCTGGATCGGCGGTGGCAGGTGCCGCGAAGAGTGAACCGGCCAGTAGCAGTCCGCAGAACAGGAGTGGGCATTTCATGGTGTCTGAAGATTTTGATTTCGGAGTTTCGCGATGTCCTGGACCACGGCCACGGCCGTGTTTAGGTTCAATCCGTCGAAGTACCCGCACAAGCGGCCCTGGGAATCCACCAGGGCGATCCGTTCCGTATGGGCAAAGTTTCCCGGCATGAAACCGAACTCGTTGTTGGTGTCCGGCGCCAGAAAGCTGGTCCCGATCAAACGGTACAATTCCGCCTTGTCACCGGTGAGGAAAAGCCAGCGATTGGTATCGGCGCCGAACCGCTCGCCGTATTTTTCGAGCACGGCCGGCGTGTCATCGCGCGGATCAACCGTAAGCGATACCAGTATTACGTCCGGCTGGTTGGTCGTCAGTTGCTGGATTTGGGCCATTTGGCCGCTGACTGCCGGACAAGTCAGGGTGCAGCCGGTAAATAGAAAATCCACAACCAGGATTTTCCCGTCCAAATCGCGGCGGGTCACGGGGCGCTCGGTGCAATCGCTCAGGGCGAAATTGACCAACTGGCGGGGATGGTCCGGCGCTATGAGATGCGATTCCGAATCAGCCAGGGGGGCGACCGAGTCGCTCACGGCGTCGTTCTCGCGGCGGTTCAAGGCGAAAAGCAGAAGGCAGAAGGCCGTTCCCGCCACGACGGCCCCAAAGATGGCGGCGGCGGCAAACAGTCGCTCCTCGTTTCGTTTTTTGTGTGATTTGGCGCCGGCGTTCCTGGGCATACAATCTATTTTTTCAATCTGGCTTCGGCATCCGCAAGCCTTTTCTAAAACATGAAGCTCACGCTAAATTTGAACAACACGGGTGCAGCCAGTTGGTTGCCCGTGAAATTTTGAAAAACGGGAAATTCCGCGTCCGCGTAAACGATCACCGGATGAATGTGGAACTCGATTCCCGGTGAAAGCATCAAACGCTCGTAGCCGGAGTCGGGGCCGGGGATCGGACCGTCGTTGTCGTTTGCACCGCCGGAGGCGTTGGCTCCGCGGTCACTGCTCCGGTAGGAAAAGATCGCCTGCGCCAGCGGTGAGATCTGCACGCGACCGAGCGACAATCCCTTGTAATCAATCCCTGCCGCCGTATCAAGTTCGACACCTGGGCGGTATTGAACCTGCGTCAACACCGGCACATCCAAGAGTCCCTGCGCGAAATAATCCCACGTCTGATTGCGGTTCAAGTTGCCGCGGTAAAAACCGCCCAGCAGGATGTCCGTGCTGCCGGTTCCGATTTCGCTGTCGCGGTCAACGTCGCCCCAGGCATCGTTGTGAGTCCAATCGCCGGTCGGCAGCTTGAGGCCGAAGGTCACGCCGGCGGACTGATCCGCAAAAAATCCGGTGTAAATGCCTTCCAGCCGGATGTCGCCGAGAGCGCCCCAGTTGATGGTTGTAACGGTGTTGTTTGGAACGTTTGGATTGGCGGTAACGGTCTTAAACGTGCGATAGTCATAAGGCACTTCAAGCTTAAGCCCCCAACTGTCATTGAACATATATTGGAAACCGGCGGTGATGAAGTCCGTCTCAATTTCCTTGTCGCCGTTGTTGGCGGCGGGCGCCATCGCCGTGCCGCTCCAATTGCGGTTTTGGTCCTGATAATCGTATTGCAACCAGGCCATTCCGCCCGCACCGGTGGGAAGCATCGAACTGGTCGCCACGTCAAACACGCCGCACCCGCACGCGCAGGCATGAACCACGCCGGGGGCCGCCATTACCGCCAGCCAGCCACCGCCGATCTTTAATCCCATTGTACTCATTCTTTTCTTCATTTTTTTCTTCATTTTTAAATCTCCAAAGGTTGTGAGAACGCGCGACGGCGCTCTCAGGTTAAAAGGAAACTACTCTACCCGCGCCGGCCACGGCGGGGCAACCCACCGGAATTGAATCAGACGGGGAATCCGCGCGGCGGCGGTGTTGGGGGCGGCTGCGGCAGCAGTTCCGCGAAACAATTTGATTGCGGGAAAAGTTGAAAGCTGCAGGGTGCGACTAAAACCGGATTTGCCTTGGCCGGAGGGAATTCGAGTCTTTGCGGTGATGAGGCCATCGTGTCCTTCTTTTCCGATTTTTGGGCAGCGGCAATCGCCCGGCACATACAGCACGGATGTTGGCCATCGAACGTTCGAGTCACCGCTTCATGGAGGGAAGATGATTGGAGATTGCCGGCCAGCATGGTCGTCCATGCCATGGTCTGCAATAAAGCCCAATGACCGCCGAGCGTGAGCGCCAGCGCGACGGCGACCATGGCTTTGCCGAACCGCAAGAACACGGGAGAACCGTCGTGCACCGCCGGAACAAAGTCAAGGCGGTGTGGCTGAGAGAACTGTCCTGATTTGCGGCGGAGCGCGGGCTTCAGCCCGCTTCCCGTCGCTAAGTGCTTTGGCCAATGAAGCGGCATAAATGCCGCGCTCCGGAAATTGGGACGCTGCCGAAATTGATACTGGCGAACCCTTTGCGTTAGCCCGGATGTTTCATGGTTGGTTGGATGCCGGCAAGCGAAGGCTGCTAGGTATCGCGGGTTTCCAACCCAATGCCACTAGTTTTTTGAAAGGGATTTTTTGAGTTCCTCGCGGGCCTCCTCGCGGGAGCCTTTGATTTTCGGGAAGACCTGGGGCTCGTAGTACTGCGCTCGG
>JBEKMW010000090.1:0-19137 GCA_049523455.1 Verrucomicrobiota bacterium
GCGTCGCCGCCGGTCGCCACGCGTAACGGACTCGCTCGCCCCCGCCCATAGGCGCGCCCCTGATGTCCAAAGAAGAATTACCCAAGAAATCACCCACAAATTGTGCTACAGACCCGAAAATGTAAAGGACGCATTGAAGGAGAACAAATTCAACGACCGTTTCCGCGTTCAAGTCGTGGGACGACCTTCAACCACCGTCGTTTCGCACATCGCCAAGGATGGCCATTACTACATCCACTACGACCCGTCGCAATGCCGAAGCCTGACCGTACGCGAAGCGGCGCGGCTTCAAACCTTTCCTGACAACTACATTTTTGAAGGCCCGCGCACGGAGCAATATCAACAAGTTGGAAATGCCGTTCCGCCGTTGCTGGCGAGGCGGATTGCGGAAGTTGTGGCGAAATTATTTAATTGAACATTTGTCCTGGCAAACGCCGGGAAACCTGGTAAAGCAGGGGTGTATGAAGAATTCAATCTTTATTCCGAACCGGCTTCGTTCCGCTGGGCGTGAATTGCGGCTGGCATTGAAGCAACCGCTCAACGAACTGCCGCAGAAAACTTTTCTTCGCGCTTGGTGCAGCATCGCCTATCTGTTTCCCGGCCTGCATCCCGACGGCTACCAAGACGCGGACAGCGGCTGGCCGCGCGTGTTGAGACGGTTCGCCGCCGAGGCATGGCGTCGCGCGGATGCCGGAACGCTGGCCGACGCGGAGTTGTATCCGAGTGACGCCGCGTGGTGCGGGCTTTACGACCGGATGTTTCCGCACAAACCGGGTGAGATTAAACGGCGGCTCGTACTGGCCACCGATTTTGGCGAACCGCTGAATGTCTGACGTTTTCACCAAGGCGAAGCGGTCGGAGGTGATGTCGCGGATTCGCGGGCGTGGCAACCGGGAGACAGAACTGGCGCTGGCAGAACTCTTGCGTCGGAACAAAATCACTGGTTGGCGGCGGCATCAGCCGGTATTTGGCAAGCCGGATTTCATCTTTCCAAAATTCAGGCTCGCACTTTTTGTGGATGGCTGTTTCTGGCATTGTTGCCCGAAGCACGCGACCAAGCCCAGAAACAATCGCGCGTTTTGGCGGCACAAACTCTCTTCAAACAGGAAGCGCGATCAACTGGTGACGCGGACACTCCGGAAAACAGGCTGGCGAGTGATTCGGATTTGGGAGTGCGCGTTGCACAAAGGTCCGCGGTCCTGTGTGCAAAGAATTTTACGGGCAGTGAAAAGCAAAGCAAAAATTGCCAGTGATTTTTAGCCAAAGTTCATCATTTGCTGCCGCCCTTTAGTCCTCCGAGCCGTCCCAGTGCCACCGCCGCCGGGTTTTTTTTGAGTGTTGTCATGGCTGCCATGCCGTCAAAATGGCACGCGTTAACCCAAGTTTGAAGTTTTGATTAAAAGAACTGCGCACCTTGCGCGTGCTTCCGCGATTATTCGGTCGCATTGCCGCGCCGGAAATCAATAAACCAGCACCAGCGCCGCCGCGTCCTGCGCCGATTTCACCACGTCCTCGAACCTCTCCTCCTTCGTGTTGGGCGCTTTGATCATCGCCGAAACCGCCGGCACAGATTCCAGGAAACTCAATAAAAAACTGCTCTTGACCGCGTAATTGACATTCTCCGGCAACGCCCCGCTCGCCGCCAACGCCGCCCCAGCATCGAGCTTGGCCGACACGATGCCGATCACGTTGCCCCGCTCATCCACCAGCGCCCCGCCCGAATTGCCCGGCTGCACCGGAACGCTGATTTGAAAATAGCGCGGGTCATCCCCCGCGCCGGACAGCGACGCGATTTCCCCCTTGGCCAGCTTGGGCGCGAACCCCTGCAAACCGATGTCGGGAAAACCCACTGTGGCTACCGTGCCACCCAGAGCCACCGTGCGACTGGCGGCAATCGGCAGCGGCGCAAACCGCCCGTCCGCTTTCAACAAAGCCAAGTCATTGGCCGCATCCACCTGAACCACTTTGGCATTAATCAAACCCGCGCTCGTGAGCAAACGAACCTTCGTCGCATCCTTGGCCACATGATAATTTGAAATCAAGTAACCGTCGTCCGTGATGAAAAAGCCCGTGCCGGTGGCGGATGGTATGGAACCCAGAGCGTTTCCGTCTGAAACTGTGGAATCTGACTCTGATACTTGGCGTGGCTTAAACTCGCGGGACAACTTTTGGGCTTCCGCGATTTGATCGGGAGTCATCTGCGCTGCAAACAAATCACGAAAATACCCGGCTCCACGGTTCCCTCCCGCGGCAGCCAAATTCCACCACTTATACGCTTCAACATAGTCTTGAGGGACGCCCTTGCCGTATTGATACATATATGCGATGCGACCTTGCGCGTTATTTACAATATCCTCATCAATTTTACATTCGGGCTTTTGGCTGGCTGCCTTCAGATACCACCTTGCTGCTTCGGCCTCATCCTTCGGAACACCGTTGCCGTCCTCGTAAATCTGCCCGGCTTCCAGCGAGGCTTCGGGGTGGCCGTGATTCGCAGCAACATCTAACCATTTGAGCGCCTCCTTTATATCCTTGGGGACTACTTGCCCAGCGTAATTTGTTCCGGTCCGATACGTTGAAGCAAGAGATAGCGCGGCCGAAGAATCTCCCCGCTCACCTGCCTTCCGAAACCATCTCTCCGCCTCTCCAGAGTCCTTCTTGTCACGGAATGTCATGCCAAACTTAAATTGCATTTCCGGACTTGCGTGTTCCATTCTGGCCAGAAAATGTTGGTATTCAAAGGCCCAGTTGAAATCTTCTCCATACAGTTCGTTGCATTCCAGCTTCCCGCCATAGGCATTGGTGCCACGCCAGCCATCCCAGTCCATTGCCTGGGAATAATAATCCGCCGATTTTTCAGGGTCTTTAGGCACTCCTATGCCATCATCATACATTTCCGCGAGACGAAATGCCGCTGGGCCGAACCCGTCTTCTGCGGCTACGAGATAAAGCCCCAGGGCTACGTGATAATCCTTGGCCGCTTGAGCGAGATCATTCGTTGTGCTCGCGAGGTTTGAATAATGGCTTCCCAATTGGTATGCTGCTACGCCCCCATTGTAATTCGTTTCAGCGTTACCAAGCCATTTTAAGGCTTCGCTGTAATTCGTCGCCGCGCCTATTCCGTAGTAGTAGATTCTTGCGAGAGCTAACTGACCAAACACTGATCCTTGTTCGGCTGACTTGCGATACCACTTGATTGATTCGGGCACGTTTTTGGGGACAATTTTCCCTTCCGAAAAAATTCTTCCGAGACTCAATTCTGCTTCGGCACTTCCCTGATCAGCGGCTTTCCGCAACCAGTTGACAGCTTCGCTTCCGCTAATCGGCAAACCAAGCCCCCGTTCATACATGCCGCCAAGCGCGAATTGCGCATCGGCGTATCCGTGTTCTGCCGATTTTCGAATCCAATCAACAACACCTGGATTCGAGAACGAGCTATCAGAAATCTCATTCGTTGGACCATTATCGGGAATTGAAACCGTTGCGTTGGTTATCCCAGCGACGCAACACATACCGGCGTAAAACTCGGCCTCGGCTTGTCCTTGATTTGCGGCCTCATAAAGCCAGTGTAAGGCGTTCCCGTGATCCTTCTCCACCTCATAGCAACGGAAAAGTAGCAATTGTGCGTCTTTATCTCCCTTTTCCGCTTTGACCTTGATTTGCGCCAACGCTTCACTGTTTGTTTCTCCAGCCATCGCCGCACCAAGGGCAACGTCCTCGACGGGCAATGTAAAAACCTCCGCGCCTGGCTTGCTGTTGGTGACGCTCGTTTGGCCAGACGGCGGAACAGCGACGGGCACGCTTCCCGGTGGTGCTTCAGAGCCCGGTGGAGCGCTCTGGGCTTTCAAATGAGAAGTCGCGAGCCACAAGAATGTCAACAGAGGTCCCCACGCAAAGAAGTTGCGATTCATTTGTCCGAATCATGGGTGAGCGCTTTGTGCCCGTCAAGTTTTGGCTCCCGCTGACGGGCCAGGCGCAAAAAGGTGTCGGCCATAGAATGGTTCATTTTTCACGCGGATTGGTTTCGTTGCATCCATTCGTGCAGCCGAGCTTTCGGTGGTTCGGTGGTTCGGTGGTTGGGAAAACTCACGAAGTTGAACCCGGCGACCGGCAGCGGAAAATGTCGGGGCAAGGCGCCGCACAAACCGCTTCTCCTTCTCTGTCCGCTGGACATGGCTCAGGCCGGTGACCCAAGACTGATTACTTCACCCGGCATCGCGTGTTTCACGCTATGATTGGATATTTCGCCTATTTCGCGGTTCAATTCGCTTCCGCGATTTTCGCGGTCCCAAACGTCAATCGGCATTTCTGCCATGAAGACGTTTTTTGACAGGATTAACAGGATGGACAGGATGGAAGTTCCCCAATCCTGTAAATCCTGTAAATCCTGTCTGAACATTTCCGCTTTCCGCCTTCCCGCTTTCCGCTTTTCCGAACAATCGTACCGAATGCGCGACCGTCGCCTATTCCGAACGGCTGACTTGTGATGTACTCGCGGCAGATGACCGTGACCAGTCACAGAAACAAAATCAATGCCGGCGGACGGGCACCAAGGAGGAAACAATGGCGAAGGCGCCGGGGCAAAAATCGTGAAGATTCAACCGCAGATGAACGCAGATGAACAAAGATAAACGCAAAAGCACAGAAGCAAACGATGGAAACGAAGTCTTTTTTTACCGCAGAGAACACAAAGATGGCAAAGCGGCTTGCAGCCATGGCCAACTTCCATCCTTTCCATGAACCGGGGAATATCGAACATCGAACATCGAACGCCGAACATCGAATGAAGGCAGAAGACAGAAAACGACCCCTCACCCCGGCCCTCCCCATGAACCTGTGGAGCGAGGACGGCCCCCTCACCCCAGCCCTCCCCATGAACCTGGGAACATCGAACATCGAACATCGAATGAAAGCAAAGAGCCCTCACCTCACCCTGACCCTCTCCCCTCCCATCCGAGTCTCTACCCTCACCCTGTCCCTCTCCCATCAGAATGGGCGAGGGAAAAGGAGAGGGAACAGTCGGCGGGCGCAACAGGTGACTTGGGAGACTGGCAGCGTGCGACAGGTTCAGGATTTCAATGCGCGAATTCTTCGGGGAATTCTCTCCCCGGCTTGCCACTTGCCCCGCGCCAGCCGCGACGAACGGAACCGCCGCAGGGACGATGGAGATTTCCGCCAAGGCCTGAACCATGAAAATTACCAAACGAACCTAAACGCGAAATTCAATTTCACCAACAAATCCGGCCCGACTCCCTGTGTTTGGGCACCTGTCGGATGAAAAAACGAACCCAAACCTGTGAACTGGCCGCCGACGCGCAAGAACTGTTCAGTGCCACCGATACCGCCGGAAAAATCGGCTCGGAGCGACGAGCTACGCGAACCCCCAACCCACTCCCCCAGAACCCAGAGCCCAGACCCCAGATCCGGTAACACCAGGTAACACCACTTTTTTCGCTCCATGACCACAAAGCATTTCTGCCTTCTGCCTTCCACCTTCTGCCTTTCTTCCGTCACCACTTGCAACGCAGGTGCATCTCGTAATAGTAGGAGACGACGTAAGGAGTCTCTGACTTGTCACTTCGTCTCCTACGAAAAGTCAATTTTTCAACAGGCTGCTGGACGGAGAAGAAAAAGGAGTCTTGAGTTTCCAACGGGTTGTTTGCACCGTCATTGAACCATCAATCAAAACCGGCTATGAAAATTGGATTTATCGGACTGGGCATCATGGGCAGCCGCATGGCGGCAAATCTGCAGCAGCACGGTCACGCGCTGGTCGTTCACAATCGGACCCGCCAAAAGGCGGAGCCGCTGCTGGCCGGCGGCGCGCAATGGGCGGACTCGCCGGCCGAGGTGGCGGCGGACGTTGAAATACTCTTCACGATGCTGGCGCATCCCGAGGCCGTCGAAGAAGCGGCTTTGGGTAAAAATGGTTTTCTCCCGCATCTGCCACAGGGCCGGTTGTGGGTGGATTGCAGCACCGTCAACCCATCGTTCTCGAAGCGCATGGCCGCGGCGGCGCAAACCCGCCACGTGCGTTTTCTCGATGCGCCGGTGATGGGTTCCAAAGAGGCGGCGGCGGGTGGCAAGCTGATATTTTGGGTGGGGGGCGACGCGGCGGATTTGGAGGCCTGCCGCGCGCTGCTGGAATGCATGGGAAGCAGGGTTGTTCATGCCGGCGGACAAGGGACCGGCGCTTCGCTCAAGATGGTAATGAACCAATTGATGGGCACCACGATGGCTGCGTTCGCCGAAAGCCTGGCGTTGGGCCAAGCACTGGGACTTTCCCGCAAGGCGCTGTTCGAGGCAATTCTGAGCACTCCCATCGCCGCGCCGTTTCTGGCCGTCAAACGGGGACGGATCGAGAGCGGGAATTTCGAGGATGCCGATTTCCCGCTGCAATGGCTGCAAAAGGATTTGCACCTGGCCGCGGTGAGCGCTTATGAAGCGGGCGCAGCCATGCCTTTGACCAACGTCGCCAAGGAAATCTACCGCCTCGCCATGCGGGACGGGAATGGCGAGAAGGATATTTCCGCCATCTGCGGTTACCTGGCCAAGTAGCAGATGGTTTGCCCATTAAAGGCGTCGAGGACCAGAGCTCGCTTCCGTTGCCGCCCGCTGATAAATCAAATCGTTTGATCCAACTGCTTTCGTGCGCTGAAGCGGCCTGAAGGCCGCGCGCCGGGGTTTAGCCGAACATTTCCCCGGCTTCCCGCATGAGTTGGGCGATGGGCAGGTGGTGGGGGCAGGCCCGCTCCGCCGCCCCGTAATCGAGCCCGTCCAGCCCGCGCCGGGCCGCCTCCGGCAGCCGCCCGAACACCGTTTGCGCCAGTTCCGGGTCGCCATACGAACGATGATACATCAGAGCGCGCATCACGTCGCCTACCGGCACTTGCCCGTTGAGGGCGGATTCGCAGAAGCGCGTGCAGCCGGCGCAATGCCGCGATTGTGTGGCCGCCGCGTATTCGCGCAGCGCCGCGTGGTCTTCCGCCGTCAAGGCGGTTTTGTCCAACGCCGCTGCGATGTTCGAATGGAGCACGGTCAGGCTGCCCATTTGTGAACAGATGGTGGCGATTTGCGGATTTTCCCAGACGGCCTTGAGTTTGGCCTGCTGTTGCGAGAAGCCGCGTTGGAGAAAATGACCGCCCATTTTCAAGTCGGCTTCGGTATCCGTCGCGATGGCATCCTTGGCTTGGGTCTTCATCGCGGTCAGTCCGATGCCGGCCTTCGTCGCGGCGTCCATGGCCGCTTTCATGGCGTCGGTCTGCATGAGCCGGAAGTCGTATTTGAGCATGATACCGTCAATCCAACCGGCCTTGGCGGCCGCCTGCAGGTCGCTATCCATGTTGGAATGGGTACTGAAGCCAAAGTAACGGATTTTGTTGGCGGCCTTCATTTTTTCCGCCCAGGCTTTCGTGTCCGCACTGAAGCCGCCGGTAGTGCCATGGAGGAAATACATGTCCACGTAGTCGGTCTTCATTTTCTCCAGCGACTGGTTGAGCGCCTCGGTCAGCCCGCCGCCGTCGTATTTGGTCACGAGAAAGATATTGCGCCGGGCCTGGGGATTTTTTTCGAGATACATCCCGATGCCGCCTTCGCTTTTCCCGCCGTTGTAACCGGCGGCGGTGTCCCAATAAGTCACGCCCCAATCAAGCGCCTGCCGCAAGACCAGTTGGTTGGACTCGATGTCAAAAATGCCGCCGAGGGCGAGCATGGAGACCTGGACGCCGGTCCGTCCGAACGGGCGGGTGGGCATTTTGGGGTTGAGGGGCGCCTGGGGGCTGGCGGCAGGTGCGGCGTTCGTTTGGGCGAGCGCCGCGCGGGCGGCCATCACGGAACCCACTCCTACAACACCGAGCGTTTTGACAAAATCCCGGCGGGTAACATCTTTGTTTTTCATTATAGTTTGCTCATTTTTCAGGTCCTCGCGCTGAGCGAGTGCCGTTGGTTTCTCGTTTCGTTTTCCGCGCTGACGCGGACGGCCCGTAAGCCACTCACGGGACATTCATGTTCGCAGATGCCGCATCCAGTGCACCGCGCGGCGTCCACAAAAGGTTTTTGCAGGCAGACCTCGATTGAAATCCGACTGCCGGCGGCGGGCGGCTCCGTCCACGGCGCGGCCAGCTTGAGGTCCTGCGCGGAATTGTCCGCAATCAACCGGCGTTCGCCGGTGGCGGCGTTTTCCAGCCGCACGAAATAATCGCCCGTGCCCAGCGCGCCGGGCGGCAACGCCGTGCCGTCCAGCGTGAGGCCATTGGCGGTCGCGGCAACCACCGTCCGCGCGCCGTCGCGGATCACCTGAAATTCTTCGCGGACGTAAATGGCCTTGGGGCTGACCGGACAATTTTCCTGGCAGACGATGCATGGTTTGTCCATGGCCCACGGGAGGCAGCGTCCCCGGTCCAGGAAAGCGGTACCCAGGCGGACGGGCCCGCGCTCGGCGAAATCGCCGCGGCCAAGTTTTTCGTCCAGGGAGAGCGGACGGATGGCCGCAGTGGGACAGACGTTGCCGCAGGCGATGCAATTGAGCTGGCAACCGCTGGTGCCCACGCGAAAATTCAGGATGGGCGTCCACAACCCCTCCAGGCCGGCCTCGATTGTGGCGGGTTGAATCACGTTCGTGGGGCAGGCTCTCATGCACTGGCCGCATTTGAGGCAACGCTGCAAAAAGTCCTCCTCGGCCAGCGCGCCCGGCGGACGGACGACGGACGGGTCCCAATTTTGATTCAGCCGCCCGGCGAGCCGGACCGCGGGCACGGCGGCCAACCCCGAAACCGCGGCGGTGAGAAAGCCGCGCCGGGTGAGTCCGGGCGAGGGTATTTCGCCCGCCGCCGAGCGGTGCGGACCATAGGTCATTTGGGCCTGACGGCAGGCGCGCAGGCAGTTCATGCACAACAGGCATTCGTGGGGATGGATTTTGCCGAACGGATCGCAGGCCCCTTCGCAATTATTCTCGCACAACTCGCAGCCGGCGCATTCGCCCTGGCGCTTGCCGACGCGCCACGGCGCCCACCGCGCCAGCACGCCGAACAACGCGCCCAGCGGGCAGATGAACCGGCAATAAAACCGCGGTATCCACAAATTCAAGAGCAGTGCGGCGAACAGCACGGCGGCCAACGACCACGCGGCGACGTAAAGTCGGGAGGCCGTGGCCAGGCCGTTGAACGCGGTCAAAATCACCAGGTTCACCGAGCGGTGCATGAGCGGAATCGGGTCGAGCAACCCCGTCTGCAACGACGAGGCGGCGAGCACCTCCGGGCGGACGAGGAATCCCAACGCGGTGCCGACCAACAGGAGAGCCGCAAACCATTCGGCGGTTTTCTTCCAGCCATCCACCACCTTGCGCGTGGCTAGCCACAGTGTCGCCGCCAGGCTGGCCGCCAGCACGATGAGGCCCGCCGCCGGCACTTCGCGCGGCCACCGCAGAATTTCCGCCAGCAAACCGCCGCTGGCCGCCGCCAGCAGCGCGATGAGGAGATAGTATTTTACGGCCTGCCCGGCGCGGTACTGGTTCATCGCCACGCGCTCGGCGTGTTTTTTGCGCCGGCGCCCCAGCCAGCCGATGAATTGATGGCAGGCGCCGAACGGACATACCCAGCCGCAGAAAAAGCGGCCCAGCAAAATGGTGAGCGCCACGGTCAGCAACGCCCAAAGCAGCCCGGCATAAATCGTGCGCGTGGTGAGCAGCGTGCCCAGCGCCACCAGCGGGTCAAGCTGCAGCAGCCAGTTGACCGGCCAGCCGCGCAACTGCCACCAGCGGTCGCCGACGGTCGTCACCACGCAAAACCAGACGAACAGCGTCAGGAAAAAAATCTGCGCGATACGCCGGAGGACCACCAGGTTCATGGGCGGCGCTCCTTTCGTTCGGCGGCGAATGATTCGATCCGGTTTGCTTGGAATGCGCAGACATGTCTGCGCTTTGATTCGACGCGACATGTCGCGTCGAAGAAAGCGGCGTCATGCCGCCGCAGTCCACATGGCCTGCTGCTTTTTGAAAGCGATTCAGCTCTAATCCACATGGTCTTTAACCGGGTTCAAGGATTCAAAATCAGCGGTGCCCAGGCCGGCGGCGGCGGCCTTGCCGATGAACGGCAGATTGGCGGTGGTCTTGCCAAGCAGCGTCGCGCCGAAGGCATCCGCCGCCACGGCGTCCGTGCTGGCAATCATCGTGTTCGTGGCCTTCAGGTCGTCCAGCGAACCGCCGGTCGGCCCGTTGGTCATCATCGTCGTCGTCCCGTCGAGGATGACCAGTGTGGGCCGGACGAGGCGGGCCAGTTCGAAGATGATGGTGTGAATGTCCTGGTGAAAAACGTTCCGCCGTCCGCCCAGCAAGCCGTACCAGTTCTTCATGGTCAACGACGCGCCACTGCGGTAGTGGTTCTTGACGGGCGCCAGGCCAATGAGTTTGGTTGCGCCGCGAAACGGCTCGATCAACAGCGGCCAATTCTTGATGAGTGTCGCACCCGCGAGTGTGGTGGGCTGGAACGCCGATGGCGTGGGCATCGAAATATTCGCGCCGGCGGATTCCGCCGCCTTCTGGATGCCGGTGAGCACGAAGCAGCTTTGCGGGTCGTTGATCGGATTGTCCGTCACGATCACGGACGCGGCGCCGGCCTGCCGGCAAAGCCGCACCATTTCGGCCACGAGGTCGGGATGCGACGTGGCCGACAGCGCGGCGGGCGAGGCGAAGGCGGCGTTGACCTTCAAGACCACGCGGTCGCCGGCTTTGATGAACCGCCCGATGCCGCCGAGCGCGGCCAATGCCCGATTAACGGTCTTCACGCGGTCCGCGCCGGTGACGATGCTCATCTTCGGCCCGGGCGATGGCAGGGAGAAATCCGGCAGCGAGACGGTTGCGGCGGAGGGACGTCCCGACGGGCCATGGTTATCGTGAAGCCACAGGCCGACGCCGGCCGACGCCACGATGGCCGCGCCCGCCTTGGCCGTGCGCACGATGAAATCGCGCCGGTCAAGGGGAGAGGGCTTGCCGGATTCGCTCATTTCAATCCTTTCCGCAGACGGCCGGCCAGCACGGCGGGATTGAAGGAAAACTGTTTGCAAAAGACGGCCGCGCAATCCCCGCCAGGCACAGGAGGATGGTGAATCCCGCCCAGCGCATCGTTCCCGGACGCCCGTTGTGAAACTGGCTCATTATGACACCTCCAATGGACCACAGGAAAACAATACACACTAGCCATGGATTGCTGATTCCTTTGCAAATATTGAGAGGATTTATCGTCTTGCGCACCTGCCGCTATTGTCTTACGATGGAGACATGAAGACTTTGACCATTCGATTGCCCGAGGTTCTTGTGGCCGAAATCGAGCACGAGTCACGGTCGCGTCGCGTCTCCAAATCCGACGTGGTGCGCGAACGCCTGGGCCGGCCGCAAAACGCCGCGCGCGCCGGCGGCAGCATGAGGGATTTGTGCGGCGATTTGCTTGGCTCGGTCCAGGGTTTGCCGGCGGACCTTTCCAGCAACAAGAAGCTGCACCTTCGGGAATTAATCCGTGCCCAAGAATATCATCGCCGATAGCTCCGCGCTGGTGGCCTTTATCAGCCGGGACGACCAGCATCAACGCTGGATGGCGGCGCAGGCCGCCAGTCTGCCGGCGCCCTGGCTCACGTGCGAGGCGGGTTTGACGGAGGCGTTCCATCTGATTGGCGACCAAGGGGGGGTCCAGCTCAAGAAATTGTTGCGGCGGGGGGCGGTCGTTCTTTCGTTTGATTTGGGTCAGGAATTGGAGGCGGTGCTTGCGCTCATGGACAAATACGCAGACGTGCCGATGAGCCTGGCCGATGCCTGCCTGGTGCGGATGACCGAAACGCTGCCCGATCCGGTGATTGTGACCACGTACACCGATTTCAAAATCTACCGCCGCCACAGCCGGCGAGTGGTGCCTTGTCTCCTGCCGTAAGAAACCGGGCAAGATTTCCCCGTTCGCGGTTCAAGAAATTGTTTTTCACGCCGCCCATGCCGGCAGAGCGAACGGCGAGGAGTTGTTTCCGCCAATCGCTTTCTTTCGCCCTTTCAGGGCTCGATGTGTTTTGGGGCTCGTGACCCAGGGCGGCGTCGCTGCGCTCCTTGCCCTGGGCTAATTTCTTTCGCCCCGTTGGGGCTGCGGTTGTGATGACGGCGTCCTTCGACTGCACCACCCAGCCCGACGCGGTGAGCCGGGACTCGCTTTGTTTTTGAACGCGGACCCACGGTTTCACCGTGGGTTATTTTCGGCCGCCCTGACGGGCTGCTTGCAGACGGTCGGCCAACTGTTGAGCGATGGTTGCCGCAGTGGCGGCGTCGGGCGCGGCACGGACGCCCGCCACGAAGTTGCCCAGGCTGAACACGATTTCGACGCCGTCCGAGTCGGCGATGGGTTTGCCCAACGCTGCGCCGGCGCCGGCCGCCACTTCACTGCCGCCATTCGCCACGAGGAAGGAGCGATAGGCGTCGCGCAACGCGTCCGCGCCGGCGGGAGTTTTGGCCGCTTCAAAAAAAGCGAGCGCTTCGGCTTGGTTGGTTCCGGCGGTTACGCTGTATTTGGCGGCGAACACATTGGTGAACCCGTTGAAGCCGAAAGCATCCACCGCCTGCAGATTTTGGCTATTGGCCTCAAGATTTTCCGGCGGAAAGAGTTCCAATTCCGGAATGCGCATCGCGCCCGGCGGATGCGCCGCCACAAATTGCCCGGCCATGGCCCGCATGGCGGTCATCATGGCTTCCGTCGGCATGGCGGTGACCGCCTCGACGTAATAGCGCCCGGATACGAAGTAGAGCGCGTTTTTGGTCTGGCAGGCGAAGGGTGTCAGCGACCACGTCTGCGCCTCGGCACGGCGTTGGAGACTGAAGACCGAGAAGGCCTGCGGCAGCGCGCCCATGTCATAGACCGACCATTCCATCCAAACCTCGTTGTTGGTCTTGAGCGAAAACCGCTGGCACTGCAACTGGACGAACCCGGCGGTGAGATACAGGTCCGCGTTGCCGTCAATCTTGACGTAAAGGGTGTCGGGCGAGAAGGATTCGGGCGCGCTCAGCACGGCGAGGTCCGGGGGAATGGCGACCGCAGGCTCTGATTGAGCGGGCGTGGCCGGCTGCAGTGTGCCGGGAGCGCTGGCAGTGGCGCTGGTGGTGGCGACCAGCACGGCGGGATTGAAGGAAAACTGCCTGCAAAAGACGCCCGCCGCAATGCCCGCCAGGCACAGGAGGATGATGAATCCTGCCCAGCGTACGGTTCCCGGCCGCCCGTTGTGAAACTGGCTCATGGTTGCATCTCCAATGGACCACAGAAGAACAGTGCAGACTAGCCACGGATTGCTGATTTCTTTGCGGAAATTGGGCAGGAATAGGGGGAGCGCGCCCGCCCCGGGCGCAGTTTTCGCCTGCCAAGCCGTAGCTTCTGCCTGCCCGCCATAGCTTCTCAGCGAAGGCCGGAGCGAAGGCTGGCGCCCCCTCGTCGCGTCGTAGCGAAGCGAAGACGGACGCGGAAAACATCGGACGTACCGAAAAGTTGGAAGTATTGGGGATCTATCCAAGCCGACGACTCTTTCGAGCCGCAACAATGGCGCAGCGCGCAAATCAAATTCCGAATCCGCCGGCGGAAATCCGTAAAGGGGGAAATGGCGCTAACTTAGACGTAATACGTTGGTATCGAGTGAGATGGGGTACCCAATTCACAGCGCCGTAGGCGCGAAATATCTGTAGAAATCCATGCATCAAAAAAAACCCTTAGCTCCGTAGGAGCGGCATCATCTCTTTCCAAGATCCTGCATCACAATATGTTGTACGATTGAATCCTTATGTAAGCGCCATTCGCCACAAAGCTGCGCGCCGCTGATGGTGGCGAACAACAGCGGATGCGGGCGCAAACTGGCACCAGCACCATTACGCGCTGTTCGATTGGACAAGGAAAGGCGGGTAAACTCCGGGGGTTCTTCGACGTTCCTAATGGGCGACCCTTCCACAATACCAGACCTCAGATATCAGATGCTAAGGCACCTGGATGAGTTGCTGGACAGGCAGATTCTGGGTGCCAACCGTTGTTTGGGCAAAGAGGTAACTTAAAATAGTAAAGACGAGGCGATTTTGGTTTGAATCCCCGCGATCCGCCACCATATAGGTTTTGCCCCGGTATTTAACTTGGGCCAAAGGGTCGGCCGGCACAATCTCCCCGGGACGGTAGGTCAGGGTCATGATTGGCGTGATTTCGACTTTAGCGCCACCGGGGCGTTGCAAAACCGCACAAGGTCCCTTATTGGTGGTCCCAAAACTCAGCCCGGCATACGGTGCCCCCTCCCCCGCCAGGTTTCTGAACTCATCTTCCTCCTTCGCGGCGCTGTACATGGCCGCTTCAAAGGTCCGCAGTTTGAGGGTGTATTCGTGGCCCGTGTATTTTTGGGAAAATTCGACGGCCCGACGCAGACTGGCGGCGGCGGACTCGCGATCCGGGTTGAAGATGCTTTGGGGCACGGAATCATCGCCGGACACAAAAGGGCTGCTGGAGGCAAATCTGACGCCGGTGTCGGTTTTGGTAACCTGGAAACGCTTGGTGGCCTGCGGATCGCAGGTGACGCTCAAACCCGCCTGCACGGCCGCCACCACATCCGTCAACTTTGCGTCGGCACTGCAATAAACCACGTTGGTGCAGACCACGCCGTTGACCACACTCAACGCATGGCAGCGCTGCGCATTCTGCAGGTCCATGCAGAAATTTAGGAATTGCGGATAGGTGGGACTATAGGGGTTGTTCACCCAAAACTCGAAGTTGGTAGTGGATACGGCCACCGGAGCGGCAACCACGCTCGTCACGCCGGCCACAATGTTGGTCACTAAATTCGTGACGATGGTTTCGGTAACGACCTGGTGTTCCACGGAATCGGCCAAAATGCGAAGCACCCAACTGGCCTGCCAGCCTTGGTCATAAAACGTCGCGTAAACCCGGTCCGATATGGGGTTCAGCACTGCCTGGACAAAATTCGAGCCCGTCAGCGGCAAAAACTGAAAAATCGGCGTTTCGGTAAAACCCGCGCCGGCATTTCCCCCGAGGCCCCAGCCATGGCTGAAAAAGCCGCCGGACGACGAGTTCTCCGAATAATTGGGATTGAACCCGATCGAACCGCTGAACTGATATTGCGAGCTGAATGAACCGAGCTGGATAAAACTGAGCGGCGCATCGTTGGCCATGCGCGCCAGGTTCAACAACAACTGCTGGTCATTTGCCTGGGCATACACTTCGGAATAATCGGCGTAGTCGTGTTTCAACGCCTTGGGGCTGACGCAACCGGCAAGCATGATCAGTGTCAGCAAAAAATAGCCGCGGCCCATATTCAATTTCTGACGCATAGGTTCTTTCTGTTGGCGCAAGGATTAGGCCACCGGCCCGGCGCTGTCAAATGTGAATTTACATCGAAAAACTCACTCGCCAACGTAATGTCAGGTGCGGGCGCAAACTGGCACCAGCACCAGAACCGCCGCGTCCCGCGGGCAGCCAAATTGAGGACCGCGGGCTTTGCCGTATTTGAGCGGCAAGATTTCACCGAGCTTTGCTTCTCCCCAATCGCTTCCTTTCGCCCTTACAGGGCGTGATGTGTTTTGGGAATCGTGACCCAGGGCGGCGTCGCTGCGCTCCTTGCCCTGGGCTAATTTCTTTCGCCCCGTTGGGGCTGCGGTTGGAAGGGTTGGCGGGACGATGACTGGCCGGCAATTGCGGAACTGAAAGGACGCCCTGAAAAAAACTCAGTTTCCTCCGTTTCCTCCTGTTCTGTTCTGAATAATTATCTCCCGGTGCCTCGGTGGCTTACCAATCGGCGACTTTACTGGCTCAACCGGTAAAATTTTGTCTTGCCCGAAATTCCATTGGTCACGGTTTCCAGACCGTTGACCACCACCGGCGAAGGCGAGGCGGCGCTCCACGATGCGCCTGCCCCCACCTGGGCGCTGGATTGCAGGGTGTAGTTGGATGCGTTGGTGGACCAGGTCAAAATCACGTTCGTGCCGGAGCGGGCGATGGATAACAACGCCGTTGACGACAGAGTTGACGACAGGGTGTAACTGAATATCGCGCCTGCGTTAGCGCCCAAGCCGCCGCTGGTGGTGGCGCCGTACAGGACATTGCCACCGAGCGTCAAAGCGCCCTTGGGCGTCGAACCGTCATTGCCACCGGTGAAACTGTACAGGTTCGTGAAACCGGTTCCGTTGGTGTTGATGGCATAAATGACGCCGTCACCGGACGTGCCACCAGCCGTCGTCGTGCCATAAAGAGTGCCGCCGGCGATAATTACCTCACCTTCCGGCACTGCGCCATCATTCCCGCCGGTGAAACTGTAAAGGTTGGTGAAGAAATCCGATTCGCTGGTGTTGATGGCAAAAACGGAGCCATTGCCATAGACGCCGCCGAAAGCCGACGTGCCGTACAGCGTATTGCCCACCAGCAGCAATCCGGCGAACGGAAACGCCCCGTCGTAGTTGGTTCCATTGTTAGAATACGACGAAAAATAATGGAGCACACTGAAGCTGCCCGGGTTGTTGGTGGCCACGGAAAACACGACGCCATCGCCCGAAGTCCCGCCGGCCTCCGTGGTTCCGTAAAGCACGCCGCTGGCAAAAATCACCTTTGCGAACGGGCCATCGCCATCGCTGTTCATCCGATAATCGCCTAAAGCGGGGCTGAAACTGTACTGGTCGGAAAAACCCAGGCCATTGGTGTTGACGGCGAACACGACGCCAGCGTCCGCGGCGCCTCCGTATTGCGTGGTCCCGAAAAGGATGCTGCCGGCCACGGTGAGACCTGCGGCCGGCTCCTGGCCGACGCCATTGGGATTGGACGGGAAGCTGTACAAATTCGTATAGCCTGTGCCATTGGTGTTGATGCCAAAAACGCTTCCAAAGCCGTTGGTGCCGCCCCCATAGGTCGTACCATATAGCGTGCTGCCCGCCAGCCCCAGGCCTCCCTCGGGCCGGCCCAGGCCGACATAAAGGTTCGTGAATCCGTACGCATTTATGCCCACGGCGAACACCGTGCCGCCGTAAATCGTCGTTCCGTAAAGCATGCTGCCGGACAGCACCAATCCGCCGTTCGGGCTGGAGTTGGCGGGCAGGGAGTAGATGACACGGAAGTTTGGATTGGGCGCGTTGGATACGGTGACGGAACTGAGACCATAGACAGTGAGTGGCGCGCTGCCATGCGTGCTGATGGAGACCAGCGAGGGCGAGAACGTGCCGGTCGCGGTATAGACGTGCGAAGGACTTTGCGCGGTGCTGTTGGAACCATCCCCGAAGCTCCAACTCCAGTTGGTGATCGCGTCGCCGAGGCTGTCCACGCCCGGGCTGGTGAATTGAACTGTCAGCGGCACTGCGCCACTGGCTGGCAAAACGGAGACGAAAATCAGGGGATTCGTAACTGTGACCGATTGCAGCCCGGTTACGGCCACCGCCGTCCCGCTGACGCTGTCCGTGACCGACAGGCTTGGCGAATAGGATCCGGCCACCGTATAGGTGTGCATGGGACTCTGGTTCGTGCTGACGCCGCCATCGCCAAAGTTCCAATTCCAATTCGTCACATTGTTCCCGGCGCTGTCGGTGGTGGGACTGGTGAAGTGAACCGTCAACGGCGCCACACCGGTCGTTGGCGCATCGCTGACTACGATTGAGGCCGATAAGGACGCATTGAGGCTGAAGGTTTCAATGACACCTTCGGCTGGACCATTGTATTCACTAACACCGCCGCCGGTCACGAGCACCTGCCCGCCGGCCAGGAGTGTTTCGGTCTGGAAATTGCCGGGCACGGGCAGCGAATTGGTGTACGTCCAGACATTCTGGACGGGGTCATACAACTCCACGTCCGGATTGCCGTCTCCTGTGACCAGGACCCGGCCGTCGGTCAACCGGACGGCTTCGGAATAGAGGCGTCCGTCATTCATGGAGGCCGCCGGCGTCCACGTTTGGGCGACGGGGTCGTAAATCTCTGTAGATTGGTCGCCCGTGCCGCCCTCGACCAACACCTGGCCATCCGTCAGCAACGTGGCGGTATGGCCGCTGCGCGCTTCATTCATGGAAGCGGTATTCGACCAGGTTTGGCTGACGGGATAGTAGATGGCGGCGTTGGAAACAAAGCCGCCGTTGTACGAGCCGCCGCACACCAGCACGGTGCCATTGGTGAGCAGCACCGCCGCCAAAGTGTCCGCGGCGTAGGGCATCGAGGCGACACTGGTCCAGGTTTGGCTGGCAGGATCGTACACTTCCGCACTGGCCGTATCGCCACCGCCGCTGTCGTCATAGCCCGCTGCCGCGAGCACCTGGCCATTGGTCAACAGCACGGCGATATGAACCTGACGCTCTTCATTCATGTAGGCGAAATTGATCCACGACGCGCTACCCGGATCGTAGATTTCCGAACTCGAGTCGCCCCCGCCGCCGGTAACCAGCACCTGGCCATTGGCCAGCAGCGTCGCCCGGTGCGAGTATCGGTAATCATTCATGAATCCGGTGAGTGAGGGGGCGCCAGCCACGGGATCGTATATCTCGCATTCGTTCGTGTCGTCGAGGATGCCCTCCATGTTATAGATGGTGCCGCCCGCGATCAGCACGGTGCCATCGGTCAGCAAGGTGGCCGTATGCCACCAGCGCGGCACGATCAACGGGCTGTTGGTAACCCAGCCCTGCGCCCCCGCGCGCCACGCGCAGGCAAGATTCAGGACCAGCAAAATCAGGAACAACGCGGTTTTGAGGATGCACCGTTCCCCGGTGAAAGTCTTCTGAGATGGTTTCATTTACAAATTAAGAGAGTTGTTTTATATAATTAAACTTCCTTGTCCACAATTGTATCTCTTCGCCCGCGGATGTCAAGCGTTGCTCATGGCTGTTGTTCGGGAGTGCGCGGACATGTCCGCGCTTTGTTTCGACGCGACACGTCGCGTCGAGGAAAGCGGCGACATGTCGCCGCACTCCAGGACGCTGGCTCGGCAATTGGTTCATGGTCCCAATGAATGCGCAAAAGCGAAAGGAGGCTCTCCATGAACCGGGTGCAGCGAACTTTCAGATTGAATCAGGCCCCTCACCCCGGCCCACTCCCCGTTTGGGGGGGTGAGGGAGAAGCAGTAGGCGGACGCGCAGCGCGTACCACCCCGGTTCAGGGGTTAAATTCGGCG